>NZ_CP049107.1:3035000-3358198 GCF_011044255.1 Rhizorhabdus phycosphaerae | reverse complement strand
AATTCGGCATCGTCGGCGACGAGCGTCGGGATTGGGCGGTTCTCGCCATCGTGGTCGAGCAGGTTGGTCGAGAGGCCGAGCGCGCCGTTCGCCAGCGCATCGTCGAGCATCGAGGCCATTACCTTGCGCTCCTCCGCCGTGGCCGGGCGCTTCCAGGCGTCGAGCCCCATCGTCGCCATGCGGATCGCGATATGGCCGACATAGGCCGCGTTGTTGAGCGGCAGGCGGATCTTCTCCTTGACCGACGCCTTATACTCCGACCAGGTCCGCCAGTCCCACGGCACATGCTTGAGGAACGGCTCGAGCGGGATATCCTCGAAGAAGGAGAAGATCTTCACCATCTCCAGCTGCGCGTCCTTGTCGTCGGACATCGGCGCTGCGGTGAAGCCGCAATTGCCGGTGATGATCGTGGTCGCGCCGATGCCGGGCAGCGGATCGAGATCCGCCTGCCACCACATGGTCGCGTCATAATGGGTGTGCGCCTCGATGAAGCCCGGTGCCACGATGCAACCGGTCGCGTCGAACAGCTCCTCACCGTCGCGCGGCGCGAGATCCTGTCCGATTTCGACGATGCGATCGCCCTGAATGCGGACGTCGCCAGACTTACGGTCGGCGCCGGTGCCGTCGATGATGGTGCCGTTCTTGATCAACATGTCGGCCATGGCCTCTTCCTCTCCAGATGCGTGATGTCGGCGGTCCGCCGATCCGGTCATGCCCTCCGCATGCCGGCTTCTGATGGTGCACCGAAGCTATCGGCAGCCCTGTCGGGGAACAAGGAAGCCTGCCGGCATGCGCAGCTGCAGGGATCAATGAGAGACGCACATTGGGGCATCAGATGATCCATCCTCCGGTTGGTGCTGGCCAAGCCGAAAGCAATTTGCGCAGAGAGGGTGCCGAAAGGGGAGAGGAATGTCGCTATCTGAACTGATGGACAAGGATGCGATCCAACAGGTCTACATCCGCTACTGCGAAATCGTCGACGCCAAGGATTTCGACCGGATGGACGAGGTCTTCCATGAGGACTGCGTGGGCGATTACACCCAGGCGCTGGGGCCGGGCGTGATCAGCCCCAACCGGGCCAGCCTGATCGCGTCGATGCACGCCAATCTCGGCCCCGACTCGAGCTGCGGCGCCACGCACCACAATGTGCTGAACTTCCGCATCGCGGTGGACGGCGACCGCGCCACCGCCAAAGTTCATTATTATGCGGTCCATCGCGGACGCGGGCGCTGGGACGGCGCGCTCTATTCGATGTGGGGCCAATATGCCGACGATCTCGTCCGCACGCCGTCCGGCTGGCGCGTCGCGCGGCGGGTCTACACCGTCGCCCTGACCGACGGCCCGTCCGAGGTCGTCGCCGGCCCCTGATCGCAGACGAGCCAGGCGTTGCGCAGCTCATAGCCCGTAACGAGGTCGTTCCAGGTCACGTCCGGCACCTTCTCGAAGCGCAACCCCGGTATTGCAAGGAGGCGCAGCAGGAAGATGTCGGTCTCCTGGATCGCCAGGAAAGAGCCGGGGCAGCGGTGATGTCCGTCGCCGAAGCTGAGCACCGGCCCACCCGCCCGATCTGCGGGACAACGGCCCGGCTGCGCGGAGAGCGGCTTCTCGCCGCTGACGGCGGGATCGGCGTTGACCGCACGTACGTCGACCGCGACCAGCGCGCCTTGGGGAATCTCCGTCTCGCCGACCGACACCGGGCAGGTCGTCCGGCGGAAGATGGTGCCGACCACCGGCTCCAGCCGCAGCAGCTCCTCGAGCAGCGCATAGCGCGCCTCTTCGTCGGCGGCGAGATAATGGTCGCGCAGCGCCCTATCCTCGAGCAGATGCCAGGAGCAGACCGTGATGAACTCGCGCGTGGTCACCATGCCGGCTGCACCATAGGTGATGCACTCGGTCAGGATCTCGGTGTCCTTATAGCCCTCCGCCAGCAGGTGCGAGATCACGTCCTCGCGCGGCTGGGCGCGGCGCACTTTCGCGCTCGGCCGGACGTCGTACCAGTAGAAGCGCATCAGACGATATTGTGCGACCAGCGCCTGCCAGGCCTTGCGCAGCGCGCCCTCTGCATTTTCGAGACCATCGGCGAAAAAGGCGTTGATCCGCTTGTCGAGACCGGGCTTGCGGCTGTCGGTCAAGCCGACGACCTGGGCGGCGACGCCGACCGCCATTTCCATGCCCATCGTGCTGAGTTCGCCCCGCCCTGCCCGACGGAAATCGCCGATCACCTTGTCGGCCAGGTCGGTCATCAGTTCGCGATAGCGGCTGTCGACCGCGCGGGGGGTGAAGAAGGGCGCGGTCAGCCGGCGCTGTTCACGGTGGGTTTTGCCTTCCAGGAACAGGATCGGAATCTTGCCCTTCTCGGGCAAGCGTTCGAGCAGCTCCGCCTTGAACCCAGCCTGTTTGGTCGCGTCGCTGCGCAGCAGCTTGCGTGCCGCGGCGAAGCTGCGGATGTGCCAGGTACCGTCCTTGTCGCGTTCGACCGGCACGCGGGAGGGACGGCGACCAAAGGCGGTGCGCCGCTCGTCGGGTTCGATCGTCGTTTCCATATCCATCAAGTCGGCTCCGATTTACGGAACCGGATTATCATAACCTCGACTGGGCGGCAACCTGATCGAAGGTGCCGTGTCAGGGATGATGGCCTGCCATCTGCTCCATCACAGCTTCGAGGATCGGCTTCCACGCCGTGGCGGCTGCCTCGTCAGCATAATCGTCCGCCGCAGCACGGAGGTGCGGCAGTTCCTCCTCATCCCAGCTTTCCAGCGCGCTCTTCAACTCGCGCGCCTGATTCGTGCCGCGTGCGGCAAGCGCCGCGAAATGCCCTGCTGCCACAGCCGCGCCGAGCACGACCTTCGCCATGGCGCGGTACAGGTCCATCGCCTCGCGCGCGGTGAAGCCCCGGGCCTTCAGTGCGCCGAGAAAGCCGTCGACTGATTCGAGTTCGACCTCGATCCCCCAGCGCGCCTCGACGAACTCGATGACGAGCGATGGTTGCTGGCCGACCGAGCTGAACAACGAGGTGGCGTGATCCATGACGAGTTCGCGCCAAGGCTGCCCGCGGTCGATCGGCAGCGCCCGGATCGCCTGACGCCCCACGGCCAGGCGGATCAGTGCCTCGCGATTGTCGACATAGCGATAGAGAGTCGCGATTCCGACGCCGAGATTGGCGGCCAGTTCCTTCATGTTGAGGTCGGGCAGCCCCATCTCGATCGCCGTATCGAGCAGGCGATCGAGGGTCAGGCGGCGCGGGCGTCCTGCCGGCCGGGCGGGGGGAGAGTCTGATTTGATGTCCACGCGGCCCATCTTCCCGTGCTTTGACCGGGAATCAAGCGTCCTCGGGAAGCTCCGGTGCCCAGGCGACCCCATTGATGTGCGATCCGCCGTCCAGGAACAGCGTATTGCCCGTCAGATAGCGGCTGTCCTCGCTCGACAGAAAGGCGATAACCGGGGCGATATCTTCGACCGGATCGCCCATGCGGCCCATCGGATTCTGTGCGGCCATGATCGCCGCCGTCTCCGGATTCATGTCGCGGAACTTGCGATAGGCGGCGCTGATGCTGGCCGGGCAGACGATGTTGCAGGTGATGCCATGCCCCGCCCACTCGCGGGCGGCGGTGCGGGTGAAGGCCCGCAACGCTTCCTTGCCGACATTATATTCGGCCGATCCGATATGGGCGTTGACCCCGTTCAGCGACGCGATGCTGACGATGCGGCCCCAGCGCTTCGCCTTCATCACGGGGAACACCGCCTGCATCGCCCATTTCGCCGCCATCAGCGCCATGGTCAGCCCGTGCTGGATCGCAGCGTCGCTCTTATTCTCGATGCGGCCAAGCTGCGTCCCACCCCAGGCATTGTTGATCAGGATGTCGACCGTGCCGAAGCGGGTGATCGCCTCGGCCACCATCGCCTCGACCTGATCCTTCTGCATGACATCGCAGGCGAAGAAATGTCCGCCCGTTTCCTCGGCGGCCCTGCGCCCGCCCTCGACGTCGAAGTCGGCGAGCAAAACTTGCGCGCCGTCGGCCCGGAACCTCTCGACCACGCCCCGGCCGATGCCGTCGGCACCGCCCGTGACGATCGCGACCTTGCCTTCCAGCGCGCCGGCCATGCGATCAACTCCGATACTGGGCGACGATCTCCTGGATCGCCGGGACGATGTCGTTGCGGCGATAGCCGAGCAGCTCCGCCACCTTGGGATCGGTATCGTAGAACAGGCTGTTGCCGCGCCCGAAGAAGATGGCGCCGTCGGGCAGCATCGGATGCTCTTCGTCGCGTACCGGCGGCTTCTCGCGGCCAACGCCCTCGAAGAAGGCCCCGAAATAGTCCTGGAAGGACAGATTCTCGTCGCCGACCAGATAGGAGCCGCCCGGCTCGCCGCGCTCGAGCCCGCCCTCGATCGCTTCGGAGAGCGACTGGGTCGAGATGAAGTTGGTGCCGCCCGGAGGCGCGAACTCGGGCATGGGCGCGAACTTGCCCTCGGCATATTGGGTGTAGGCGGCGAACATCGGGATGACGAGGCCCGGAACTGCGCCCACCACGAAGGGCGCATTGATGCTCATCGCGACGAAGCCGTCATCGGCGAGAGCCGCTACGCCCTCGTCAGAGACCTTGCGCGACTTCACATAGGCGTTGGTCTCGACCAGATGAGGCGCGGCCTGCGGATAGAAGCTGCCGACATTCACCGCGCGCTTGATCCCCGCCTTCTTCGCTGCCTCGAAGAAGCGCGGTACGCCGACCGAATTGGCGTCGTGCCAATGCTGGTCGCCCACGCCCTCGGGCTGGTGGCGGACGTCGTTACCCGCCGCGAAGACCAGCGCATCGAACTGGCCAAGCGCGTCGCGGTCGAAGTCCATATTGACGTAATCGACGCGCAGGAAGGGCAGGTCGCCCAGCGGCGTGCCTGCGGCAGGCGGATTACGGCCGGCGATAGTGACGTCATGGCCCTTCGCTTTAAGGTGGAGCGCGGCGCGCCCGCCGATCATGCCGGCACCGCCGACGACGATGATCTTCATATGCTTTTCCTTCGGATCAGAAATTGGGGCGGATCAGAAATGGGTGCAGATCAGAAATTGAGGCCGTTGCCCGACAGCACGGGCACATTGGTCCAGACGCCGCGCGGGTCGCGATACCAACCGGCCGCAGCGAGCGCGCCGCCGTCGATGTGGAGCGCGGTGCCGGTGATCCAGGCCGCATGCGGGCTCGCCAGGAACAAGATGCCCGACGCCATGTCCTGCGGCGTGCCGAAGCGACCCAGCGGGATCCAGCGCGGGATATGCTCGCGATGCTCCTCGGGGATCATCAGCGACACCGGTACCTGCGGGGTATCGGTCGTCTCGGGCGCAATGAGGTTGATACGGATGCCCTCCGGGCCGAGTTCCAGCGCCAGGCTCTTGGCGAAGCCGGTCAGCCCGGCCTTGCATGCCGCATAGACCGCGCAGTTCGGGATGCCGCGAAAGCCCTCGATCGAGGACACGCAGACGATGCTGCTGCCCGCGCCCTTCTTGCGCAGGAGCGGGATCATCGCCTTCGTGACGGAGAAGACCTGACCGAGATTGGTCATGTACAGGCGACCGACCTCTTCGTCGGTGAGCTGGTCGAATGGCTTGGCCAGCATCAGGAAGTCGCCGACATTGTTGACGAGGACGTCGAGCCCGCCGAACGCCGTATCGACCTGCTGCGCAAGATCGGCCACCGCTGCCGGATCGGTCACGTCTCCGACCACGACGAGTGCATCCGGACCCAGAGCATCCCTCGCGTCGGAAGCACGCGCCTCGTCGATCTCGATGATCGCTACGCGCGCACCGGCGTCGCGAAACGCCTCGGCGGCCGCGCGGCCGATGCCGACACCTCCACCGGTGACCAGCACGGTCTTGCCCGTGAAATCGTACACCAACCCCTCCATTGGTTCATCTTCTTGTTCGACTCGATGGCTAACCCGACACACCGTCAATCGCAAGTCTATACAACGCAATGCGGAGCGATATGTCAGTTTGACTTTGCATTTGCGTTTTCATCGCGGCACAATATTGCGAAATAGATCATATGGAGGGGCGCGAACGATGTCCGGTGAAACGATGCAGGCGATGGTTCTCAACCGGTTCGGAGGGCCAGAGGTTCTGGAACTCGCGCGGATCGAGCGTCCCAGCGCCGGCCCAGGCCAAGTGGTCGTCCAGGTCGCCTACGCGGGCGTGAACCCAGCAGACTGGAAGGCGCGCGAAGGCTGGCTCCAGCTCTATTTCCAATATGTATTCCCGTTCGTCGTCGGCTTCGACGCCGCCGGCTTTGTCGCCGAGATCGGTGAGGGGGTGACGGGCCTCGCCATCGGCGACCGCGTCGTGACCGCGTCGAACCAGGGCAAGGGCGAACGTGGCTCCTATGCCGAATATGTGCTGTCCGACCGCGAAAGGGTCGTGAAGCTGCCCGACCATGTCTCGCTGCGCGATGCCGCCTCGATCCCCACTGCAGCGATCACCGCATGGGAAGCGGTGTTCGACGTCGGCGGCACCAAGGCGGGTCAGCATGTTCTGGTGAATGGCGGTGCCGGCGGCACCGGCGGCTTCGCGGTACAGCTTGCGAAGATGGCCGGCGCGAAGGTCGCCGCCACCTGTGGCTCCGCCAATGTCGATTATGTGCGCAGCCTGGGCGCCGATCTGGCGATCGATTATCGCCAGGGCGACGTCCGCGCGCAGGTGGCTGCCTGGGCGCCCGACGGTGTCGATCTCGTCGTCGACACGGTCGGCCAGGGAACGCTGCTCGACTCGATCGAGATGGTCCGCCGCGGCGGCATCGTCGCGCCGATCGGTACGCTGATCGCCGACGAACCAATGCCCGATCCCGCGCGCGCCGCCGAACTGGGCGTAGCTATCGTCCCGACCATCGCCAATTTCGCCCGGCAGGAGCGGCAACTGAACGCCCTCGTCGAGGCTCTGGGCGCCGGCAAGATCACGCCGCCGGCGATCGAGATCCTGCCGCTCGCCCAGGCGGGCGAGGCGCATCGCCGCGTCCAGGACGGCCATGTCCGGGGCAAGATCCTCCTGGCCGTGAACGAGGCGCTGTCATGATCTGGATTGTCGACGAGATCGAGACCAAGCCCGGCATGGGCGAGGCTTTCCTGAACGCCTATATGGCCGACTATGCGCCGGGAAACGAGGCACGCGGCCTCACGCTCGTCCACAAGATGGTCGAGCCGGCGATGTGGCTCGACGACGCGCCCAACCGGCTGCTGCTGATCTGGCAGGCCGATCATGCGGGCAGCGTCTGGGCCGCCAAGCATCAGGCGCGCGGGGACGAGTCGGTCTATCGCTGGTGGAACGAGACCGCACCGCAGTTCATCCTGTCGCGCAAGCGCGGCACCTATGCGCCAGCCGAGGCGCTGGAGGCGCTCGCCCATGTATAATCATCTGATCATCCCGACCTTCGCCCCCGAGCACCGCGACGAGGCGATGCGCACGATTGCGGAGGCGAGTGCGGCACTCGACAGCGCATCGATCCTGTTCGCCCCCACCCTTCCCGGCGTCTACAATGGCGGCGATGCGATCTGGCGCGGAAGCTTCGCCGACCGCTCGGCTTGTGAGGCGGCCTTGGCCAGCGACGCCTGGGCACATGCCGCCCGGCTACTGGCCGACCCGAGCGTCACCACCCATGCGGACATCGTGTCCTATGCCAATGGTAAGGTCGGCGGTCCCACCGAGGGCGGCGGACTTTACCGCGTTGCACTGTTCCGGGCCTCGGTAAACCCGACGCCCGAAAGGCTCGACCAGTTCGGACAACAGACCTCGTCCATGCCCAAGGCGATATCCTCGATCCGCCGCTGGCAGGTCGCGACAGCCGATGCGGCGTCGGGCCTCCATGAATGGACGCATGTCTGGGAACAGGAATATGCCGACCGGGCAGGCCTCGAAGGGCCTTATATGATGCACCCGGCGCACTGGGCGCATGTCGAGCGCTGGTTCGACCCGGAATATCCGGAATTCCTCGTCCACCCGTTGCTCGTGCACACCTTCTGCGACATCGAGCGGCCGGTGATCGCGTGCTAACGCTCCATCGACTGGCAGGATCACATTTTCAAAAGGCGCTTGTTTCCCCGTGATCCAAATCTGCCTCAGCTCGTCCGTTCGAGCCATTGCGGAGATGATACCGCGTGCGCGGCCCGCTGCGTCTCTATAAGGCCAGCTTAGCTTGAGGAGAGCTTGATGGCCCGAGTTACAACCATTTACCCCGAAGGTTATCGGTTTTCGGTTTTCCTCGACCCGCTAAGCCTGATAAATTTCGATATTGCGACGCTGTCGGACAGAACTTCGACGAGCTTCACGCTCGACGCCCACAACAACGGCTATGTGCTGACGGTCCAGGGCTCTGGCCTCCGCTACGGCAGTGACGGCCTCCCGACGCAGGGAATCATCACCGAAATCCACGGCATACAGGGAGGGACGCCTACCTATGACGTCGTTGACATTCAGCTCGACGTCGCAACCCTGATTGCTTGGTTTGCGGCAGATAGAAGCGGGCCCCACCCCCTGTTCAACGGCAACGATACCGTCATTGGCGGATCTGGGAACGATACCTTCTTCGGTAATAGGGGGCATGACGTCGTCATGGGTGGCGCCAACGCCGATAATATCGTCGGCGGCCCCGGCAACGACCATGTCTATGGCCAGTCCCCCAATGGAGGACCCGATGGCGATGACACCCTGTCCGGCGATGAGGGCAATGACTACATACAGGGTAACGCAGGAAACGACCGCCTATCCGGCGGCGACGGATCGGATCGGATCTACGGCGGCGCCGGCAACGATTACATCTTCGGCGATGGCACGAATGCGCCACCGGGGAGGCCCGGCAACGATACCATCAATGGCAATCTCGGCAACGATACGATCAGGTCCGGCGAGGGAAATGATTTCGTGCGCGGCGGGCAGGGCAACGACCGCCTCGAAGGGGACGAGGGTAACGACGTTCTCATGGGCGACAAGGGCGACGATGTCCTTATTGGCGGCGCCGGGTTCGACATTATGACCGGAGGAGAAGGAAATGATATCTTCTCCTTTGACCTTTTTCCCAATCAATTCCTCGCCACCACCGGCCCTGATGCTTATCGCACCGATATCGTGACGGACTTCAGCCATGGGGAAGATCTCTTCGACCTCGTAAAGCCTAGTCATATCTACACGGGCCAAGCGTCAGATGCCCAAGACGCCTTGGCAGTCGCTCGAGATTTGGTAAGTGATCATCCTTTTGAAAGGTCAGTGGCAGCGATAACGGTAGGGAATGACGTCTATATGTTCGCCACGTCTGGGAACAACACGCCCTCTATTGATATCGCAGTCCTTTTGCTCAATTTCGACGCCACGAAGATCACGATCAGTGACTTCGCATATTGAGCCGAAGACGCGCAGAGCTAGCGACTGCTCAGCTTACCAATCACTTCAACGATCCTCAAACGTCGGATAGTCGGTGTAGCCGCGCGCGCCCTCGGCGTAGATCAGCATCGGATCGAAGTCCGCGAGCGGATAGCCATTGCGGAACCGCGCGACGAGGTCGGGGTTGGCGATGAAGGGCCGCCCGAAGGAAATGGCGTCGGCCGCCCCTTCCGCCAGCAGCGCCTCGGCCTTTGCCTGATCGATGCTCTCGTTGAGGATCAGCGGACCGTGCCAGTGCGCGGCGGCCAGCGCCCGATGGTCGATTCCCTGCGGAACCTCCATCGCGATCAGGTGACAATAAGCGAGACCCAGCCCATCAATGGCATCGAGCAGAGTGGCATGCGTTTCGGCCGGGTCCTCATCGTGCAGATCGTTAAACGGGTTGCCCGGGCAGATGCGGAAGCCAACCCGCTCCGCGCCGATACGTTCAGCCAGCGCCTCCAGCGTTTCCACGACGAAGCGCACCCGGTTCGCCGCCGAGCCACCATAGCCGTCGGTCCGGCGGTTCGTTCCGGTCGCCATGAACTGTGCGGGCAGATAGCCCGAGGTACAGTGCAACTCGACCCCGTCGAACCCCGCCGCGATCGCGCGTGCGGCGGCCGACGCATAGGCTTCGATCACGCCCGCGATCTCCGCAGTCTCCAGCGCGCGGGGCATCATCGTTCCCGACATGCCGGTAGCGGTCCACAGCTTCGCATTGGCCTGGATCGCCGAAGGGGCGACCACGTCGGTGCCGGCCGGGCGATTCGCCTCGGCCGCGATGCGGCCCACGTGCATCAGCTGGGCTACGATCGACCCGCCGCGCGCGTGGACCGCCTCGGTCACCTTGCTCCAGGCCACGCGCTGCGCATCGTCATAGATACCGGGCGTGCGAGGATAGCCCTTTCCCTCGATCGACGGGTGGATACCCTCGCTGACGATCAGGCCGGCGTCCGCGCGTTGCGCATAATAATCGACGTGCAGATCGCTCGGGCAGTCGGCCTCGTCGGCGCGGCTGCGCGTCATCGGCGCCATCACGATACGGTTGCGCAGGTCGAGCGCCCCCAGGCGCACGGGGTCGAACAGTCCGGGCATCAGCGCACCTTCACCTTGGGCGCGGCAGCCGATCCGCGCATCGTTGCGATAAATTTCTCCAGCGGCGCGGGCTCGGCGACCGGCCGGTCGCTGGGCCCGGTGCGTGCCCAGAACTCCTTCCAGGACGGGAAATAGTCGTGATAGCCGCCCTCATAAGGCTCCCGACCGGGCCAGCGCATCTTGCGCGCACCGATCGGCGGCTTGTTGAGGTCGGTCGCGTACCAATAGAGCGGCAGCCGCCGCCGGAAATACCAGCGACCGTCGATTCGCTCGTAGCGGTCGACATAGATCATCTGCATGATCACCCATTCGGGGCCCGTCTCATGCTCGTTCTTGGAATAGACGACCCCCTGCGCATGATCGGGATCGTCGAACTCGATGATGTGGCCGCCGATATGGTGCGAGGTGCCGTCGAACTGCTGACGCATCGTCTGGTCGAACCAGTCGCGCAGCGCAGCGCGACCGGTCGAGCCATCGCCGACCTTGACGTCTTCCGGGAACAGGCCGACCCAGGCGTCTGCGTCGCGCATGTCGAGGGCAAGGCTGTATTTGGCGGCAAGCTGGCGGATCGCATCGATCGACTCGAGCCGGTCGAGCCGCCTGAGGATATCGTCGGTCACTGCTCCCTCCCCACGCAGACTCCAGTATCATTCCACTGGAAACTGTCGATTTGCGTTGATACACGTTCGATCAGCTTCGCATAGTGTAGTTTTTACACGATAAGCGATTACGGGAGGGGACATGGCGTTCGATCGGGAAGTGGATCTGCTGGTGGTCGGGTCGGGCGCTGCCGCGCTGGTGGCGGCGCTGCGCGCGGCCAAGGCAGGTGCCGATGTTCTCGTGACTGAAAAGGGTGATCTGTGGGGCGGCACGTCGGCAACGTCGGGCGGCGGTATCTGGATCCCCGGCAGCCATCTCGCCGCAGCGGCCGGCCGGCCCGACGATCTCGAGGAAGCCTTCGGCTATGTCCGCCGGCTGACCGCGCCGAACGTCAAGGACGAACAGATCCACGCCTTCATCGACAACGCCCACCGCATGCTCGCCTGGATCGAGCGCGAGGCGGACGTCGAATATGCCGCCCTGCCCTATCCCGATTATTATCCCGAGACGGAGGGCAGCCGCGACGGCTTCCGCACCCATCTGATGCCGGGCGAGGTCGATGCGCGGACGATGGACCGCGCGACCTTCGACACGATGCAGCGCGCCTCGCCGGCCGCCAGCCTGTGGGGCCGGATCAACTGGAAGTTGTCGGAGACGAACACCGTCCTGTTCCGCCCCAAGGGCTGGCTCGGCGTCACGCTCAAGGTCATGGCTGGCTACTGGCTCGATATTCCGCAGCGGCTGCGCAGCCCGCGCGACCGGCGCCTGACCCTCGGCACCGCGCTGATGGCGCAGCTCCGCAAGGCACTCGACCGGACCGGCGCGACCTTCTGGCTGAAGAGCCCCTTCACCGGCCTGATCGAAGAGGGCGGCAGGGTGGTGGGCGCCACCGTCCGTCATGAAGGCCGGGAATTGCGCATCGGCGCACGCCGGGGCGTTATCCTTGCCGCAGGCGGTTTCGAGCGCAACGCCGCGCTGCGCGAGGAACATCTGCCAGGCGCGCACCAGCCACAGGCGAGCGGCTCGCAGATCAACAACGAGGGCGATGCGCTGCTCGCCGCGATGAAATTGGGCGCCGCGACGCGCAACCTCGATTCGGCGTGGTGGGCGCCCGTCTTCCGCATTCCGGGCGAAGATCGCGCGCGGCTGTCGACGGTCGAGCGGGCCCTGCCCTATTCGATCATCGTCAACCAGGCGGGCAAGCGCTACGCCAATGAGGCGCTGTCCTATCACCGCTTCGGCGAAGCGATGATGGCCCGCCATCGGCCGGGCGCCTGCACTGATCCCAGCTGGCTGGTCTTCGATGCGCGCTATCGCGCCCGCTATCCGGCGGGACCAGTGATACCGGGCTTCCCCGACGCGATGCTGCCCGCGAATGTCCGCCAGGTTCTGGTCAAGGCATCGACCATCGAGGCTCTTGCCGAGAAGATGAAGCTCGACCCGGCCACGCTGAAGGCCACGGTCCACCGCTTCAACACCATGGTCGCGCAGGGCCGCGACGAGGATTTCGGACGGGGTGATGCGACCTATGATCGCCTCTACGGCGATCCGCGCGTCTCGCCCAATCCGTCGCTCGGCAGTGTCGAGAAGGCGCCCTTCTATGCGATTCCCCTCTATCTGGGCGACATCGGAACCAATGGCGGCGTCGTCACCGACGGCCGCGCCCATGTGCTGCGCGAGGATGGCAGCGCTATCCCGGGGCTCTATGCGGTCGGCAATCTTGCCGCCTCGGTGATGGGCTATTCCTATCCGGGGGCCGGCGCGACGCTCGGGCCGGCGATGACCTTCGGATGGCTTGCCGCCGCCGATGCGATCGGGATCAACGAACCCGCCTGAACGACCGGGCCCTGGCAGGACGGCGAACGCGAGTCCGCCGTCCTGCGCCTGTTCAGGCGAAGGCGCGCTTCAGCGCCGCTGCGCCAAGCGTGACCGCCTGATCGGCGATCGGCGAAAGGCCGAAGAAGCTCGCAAACCCGTGGATGCCCCCCGAGAAATCGTGGAGATCGGTCGGCACCCCGGCTTCGCGCAGCCGCACCGCATAGGCGAAACCTTCGTCATGCAGCGGATCGTTCGCGGCCAGGATGATCGTGGCCGGCGGCAGGCCCGACAGGTCCTTCGCCCGGATCGGCGCGGCCAGTTCGGTCGGCTGGGCATTGCCGACATAGGCGTTCCAGAAAAAGGCCATCATCTCGTTCGAGAGGAAGCCACCCGCCGCATTGGCGCGGTAGGAGCCATTGTCGAAATCATTGTCGATCACCGGGTAGAAGAGCAGCTGCGCGAGCGGCGCATGGGGCTTGCCGCGCAGGGCCAGCGCAGTCGCGGCGGCAAGATTGCCGCCCGCGCTGTCACCGACAACCGCATAGCGGCTGCGGTCGACGCCGAAGCCCGCTGCACGCGCAGGCAGGCCCTCGACCGCCGCGACACAGTCGAGCAGCGGCGCGGGGAAGGGATGCTCGGGGGCCAGCCGGTAGGCGACCGACAACACGGCACAGCCGGCCTCCTGCGCGATCTTCCGCGCCAGGCCGTCATGCGTCTCGAGCGTACCGACGACCCAGCCGCCGCCATGGAACAGCACCGCGACCGGCAGGGCCTCGCCCGGCTTCGGATGATAGAGGCGCGCGGGCAAGGGGCCTGCCGCCCCGTCAACCTCGACGTCGCGGACTTCGGCGACCTCGACCGGCGGCATCGGCATGGGATTGTCCATCATCGCCCGCATGGCATTCGCCTCAAGCGGGTCCGGCAAGGCGAAGCCGCTGGCGGCCATGGCATCAATCATTTGCTGCAAGGCTGGATCGATCATTCTATTCCCTCTCCTGATGCTGGACCTGATGCCCGAAGAATATGACGACATGCCCGGCGTGCTCGCCGCGCTGTTCGCGAGCCTGCTGGACGAAGAACCCTGGGCGGCCTTTCTCGGCCGCCTGTCGAAGGCATCGGGCGCGACCTGGGTCACGCTGATCCTGACGCCGCGATCGGCCGAGCAGCCGGGCATGATCCTGACGCCCAATGCCGACCCGGGAGTCGGCGCCGACTATAGCAGCCGGCTGTTCGCCGACGATCCCTTCATCGGCCTGCCCGACGGCAAGGTCGAACATTTCCGGGACTTCGTCTCGGCGACGATGCTCGACCGCAAGACCGCTTTCCGCGAGTTCGTCGAGCATACGAGTGACGAGATACTGGGCGTCGACATCGGCGAGGCGAGCCGGCTCGAACTGCGCCTGCGGCTGACGCGCGCGGCCGACCAGCCGCGCTTCACCCTGGAAGATCGCCGCAAGCTGGAGAAGATCGTTCCCCACCTGCGGATCGCGCTCGCGCTGTTCGAGCGGCTCGCGGCCGGGGAAACCGAGCAGCGCATCTACGCCGGCGCGGTCGCGCAGATGGCGGTCGGCCTGATCATCCTCGACCGCCGGGGCAAGGTACTGCGGCTCAACGCCCCGGCCTCGACGATCCTCGCCGAGCAGGACGGGATCGCCTTGCGCAATGGTGCGCTGACCTTCGACGATGCGGTGATCGGCAGGCAGCTCCAAGAGCGGCTGGCGCGCGGCGAAGACGGCGCCCCCATGACGATCCGCATCGAACGGCCGTCCGGCACCGGGGATCTGCTCCTGGTCGCGGGGCAGGCCCCGGCCCCCGACTATATATCGGCGGGAGGCGGCCCCGCGCTGGTGCTTTTCCTGACCGACCCGACCCATGGTCCGCGCATTTCCGCAGAAGCGATCCGCGACTTGCTGGGCCTCACCCAGGGCGAGGCCGCAGTCGCGGCGCATCTGGCGGAGGGACTGGCGCCAGCCGAGGTGGCGGCACGGCTCGGCATTTCGGCCAATACCGTGCGCGCGCATCTTCGGTCGATCTTCGGCAAGACCGGGGTCAAGCGGCAGAGCCAGCTCGTGCAACTCGTGCATCAGAGCCTGCCCAGCCTCTCTCGGCCCGCCGGCTGATCCCTAGAGATCGAGCGGCGGGAAAGACGACAGCAGCGCAGCATCGACCAGCTGCGCCTGTCCGTTCACCCCGGCAGCGTTGCGCGACAGCAGGAACAGCGCCACTTCGGCGATGTGCTGCGCCGACAGGCCGCCGCGATATTCCGGATCGACGAGCTCCGTCTGGATCGAGTCGTCCTGCTCGAGCCCGTTCATGGGCGTCAGCACCATGCCCGGACAGATCGCGTTCACCCGCAGCGTCTTCTCCGCAAAGGCACGCGCCGCAGACCGGACGAGCCCGACCATGCCATGCTTCGACGTGGCATAGGCGGCGGCTTCCGAAAAGCCGATCACGCCTGCCGCCGACGCCGTCACGACGCAGGCCCCGCCCGGACGCGAGCGCGCCAGCGCGAGTTGCATGCCCAGGAAGGTCCCCCGCAGATTGACCGCGATGATCTTGTCGAACAGCGCGGGGGTCACCTGGTCGAAGGGAATATAGGGCTGCAGCATGCCCGCATTGAGGAAGGTCAGGTCGACCCCGCCAAACGCGCGCTGGGCGGCATCGAACATCGCCTCATTATCGGCATCGCTCGAAATATCAGCTTTGACCGCGATGGCGTTGCCGCCAGCCTGAACGATGAGAGAGGCGGTGGCCTCAGCGCTCTCCCCGTTCAGGTCGGCGACGACGACCGATGCGCCCTCCGCCGCGAGACGCCGGGAAGCGGCACGACCGATCCCCGACCCGCCACCGGTGACGATGGCGACCTTGTTCGCGAACATGGAGCCGGTCATTCCGCGGCGATCGCGGTCTTCTGCTGGTCGCGGAAGTGCGGGATGACCTTGTTGCCGATGTTGCGGATCGTCTCGAGGATCGATTCGTGCGGGATGGTGCCCATCTGGAACAGGAACAACACCTCGTCCGCGCCCGCATCCTGCAACCGCGTCACATAGCGGACGCAGTCGTCGGCGTTGCCATATGCGTCCTGCGCGACCGAATAGTTGCTGGTGTGCTCGTCGCCGATCTCGATCTTCTCTTCCGACAGATAGGTGACGATGGCTTCCTTGCCCTTGCTGAGCGCAGCTTCCTGCTCCTCGGCGGACAGGTCGTTGATCGAGGGCTTGGGGCCACCCTGATACCAATGGGCGATCGCCTCGGCGAAGAAGCGCTGGCCGCGCAGACCGATGCGGCGGGCTTCCTCGCGATCGTCGAGCACGCAGGCAGCGCAGAAGGCGGCCAGATGCTCGGTCGGAACGACGCCGACCTGGTCCTCGATCTTCCGGTTGCGGAAATTCTCGCGGTAGACCGCATTCTTGCGGGCGATTTCCTCGGGGCCCGAGAAGCCGAGAACGAGCGCACCGATGCCGCGACGGCCGGCCAGTTCGAGCGTCGCTTCGCGCGTGCAGGCATAATAGAGCGGCGGGTGCGGCTTCTGCAGCGGCTTCGGATGGATCGGACGGCGCGGGATCTGGATGTACTTGCCGTCATGCTCGATCTCGTCCTGCGTCATGATCTTGGGGATCAGATACATGGACTCGTCGATCATCGGCTGCAGCTCGGTCAGGTCATAGCCGAAGGTGCCGGCTTCCTGCTGGGTTCCGCCCTTGCCCATGCCGAAATGGACGCGACCGCCCGACAGGATGTCCAGCGTCGCGATCCGCTCTGCCACCTTCACCGGGTGGTTCATCGCGGGCGGGAGGCAGACGACACCATGGCCGATGCCGATGCGCGAGGTCTTGCCGGCCAGATAGGCGAGCATCGTCTCGGGCGCCGACATATGGGCATATTGGGTGAGGGCCGTGTGTTCGACGCACCAGACATTGTCGAAGCCCATTTCCTCGGCGAGCAGGACCTGCTCGACGATCTCGTTGAAGCAGCGCACCTCGGACTCGGGCGAGGGGTCCGCCATCTGCGCTTCATAGATGATCGAGAATTTCATGATGTCCGCTCTCCTTAAACCTGGCCGGTCTTCGCATTGCCGGCTGCATCCGGTGTGGAGACTATGTGGCGCGCAAATGCGTTACATCGTCCAATCGGACTATGCGGTCCTCCGCCCCATGCGGCAGGCTGCGGCCAAAGACATAACCCATAGGAGGGGACGAGATGGTCAAGCTGTCACACCGCGGAATCTGCATTAGCGACATGGAAGTGTCGGAGCGCTTCTATCGCGAGGGCCTGGGGTTCGAGGACCATCAGGACTATGGGATCATCGAGGGTCCCGACATGGACAAGACGATGGAGCTGCCCGGCGTCCGGCTCCGCGCGAAGATGCTCCGGCACCCCGACGGGCCGGTCATCGAGCTGCTCCATTTCCTCGCCCCGGAGGCGAGCGGACCACGCGAACGGCGGTCGACCCTCGATTATGGGCTGGTCCACCTGTCCTTCTATGTCGACGACATCGACGCGGCAGCGGCGCGGATCGCGGCGGCCGGAGGCCATGTGCATGAAAGCACCCGCGCCCATTATGCCGAGAACGACACGACGATGCTCTACTGCACCGACCCGGACGGAGTGCGGATCGAGCTGATGAAAGCGCCGGGCGTCGCTGCGCGCTTCTCGCACAGCGGCATCTGCGTCGACGATGTCGACGTATCGCTCGCTTATTATCGCACGCTCGGCTTCGAACGCGCCGAGGATTATGTCCTCGATCAGGGTTTCGACTGGCTCGGCGTGATCAACGAGGTACCCGGCATAAAGCTGCGCGCCCAGATGATCCGCGATGCTGAGGGCAACACCCTCGAACTGCTCAAGGTGTTCGAACCGGGCAGCAAGGGCCAGCGGACGCGCCGCCCGCTGAACCGCTTCGGCCTCACCCACATCGCCTTCTGGGACGATGAGCCGGAGAAGACGGCGGCCGAACTCACCGCGCGCGGCGGGCATTTCGTCGAGGCGGCGCATGTCCGCACCCCCGTGATCGAGCTGATGCACGGCGCCGACCCGGACGGCGTCCGCATCGAATTGATGCGACCGCTGGTCAGTGCCTGAACCAGGAAGAGCGGCTGGGCGTCAGCCCAGCTGCTCGGCCATTTCCGCAAGCTCGAGCCAGCGCAGCTCGGCCTCTTCCTTCTTGGCCCGCGCGGCATCGATTGCCTTGGTCAGGGCTTCGAAGCGGGCCGGGTTGCTGGCATAAAGGTCGGGGTCGGCGAGCGCCGCCTCGTCGCGAGCGATCGCGGCTTCGAGCTTCTCGATCTCGCCGGGCAGCAGGTCCAGTTCGCGCTGGTCCTTGTAGCTGAGCTTGGTCTTGGCCTTGGGCGTGGCAGGTGCCGCCGGAGCGGCCTTGGCGGCGGAAGGCCGGCTGCGCGCCGCTGCGTCGGCCGCGCGCTGCTTCTCCCAATCCTCATAGCCGCCCGCGACGATGTCGACCTTGCCGCTGCCGTCGAGCCCGAGGGTGACGGTCACGGTCCGGTCGAGGAAGTCGCGATCGTGGCTGACGATCAGGACGGTGCCTTCATAGTCGGCGATCACCTCCTGGAGCAGGTCGAGCGTTTCGAGGTCGAGATCGTTGGTCGGCTCGTCGAGCACCAGCAGGTTGGACGGGCGGGCGAACTCGCGCGCCAGCAGGACGCGCGACCGCTCGCCCCCAGAGAGAGTGCCCACCTTGGCATCGGCCATTGACGGCTCGAACAGGAACTCCTTGAGATAGCCGTGGATATGCTTCTTGTTGCCCTGGACCTCGATCCAGTCGCCGCCATCGGCGAGCACGTCGCGGACGCGCTTGTCCGGCGCCATCAGCTTGCGCTGCTGGTCGATCACGATGCCGTCGAGCGTCTTAGACAGTTTCACGGTGCCGCTGTCGGGCGCCAGTTCGCCGGTCAGCAGCTTGAGCAGGGTCGACTTGCCCGCGCCGTTCGCGCCGACCACGCCGATGCGGTCGCCGCGCGTCACGCGAAAGGTGAAGTCGCGGATGATCGCCCGGTCGCCGAAGCTCTTGGTGACATGCTCGGCGTCGATGACGACCTTGGTCTTGACGTCGTCGGCCCCGATCGAGAGCTTGGCCGTGCCCTGCGGCCCCATCATCGCCTTGCGGGCCGCACGCATCTCGATCAGCTTGGCGAGGCGCCCCTGGTTGCGCTTGCGCCGGGCGGTGACGCCACGGTGCAGCCAATGCTCCTCCAGCTTGAGCCGGGCGTCGAGCCGTTCCGCATTGCGCGCCTCATCCTCATAGACCTTCTCGGTCCAGGCCTCGAAGCCGCCGAAGCCGACCTCGTTGCGCCGGATGGAACCGCGGTCGAGCCACAGCGTCTGCTTCGTGAGACGGGTGAGAAAGGTGCGGTCATGGCTGATCACGACAAAGGCGCCACCGAAGCGGCCGAGCCAGGATTCGAGCCATTCGATCGCGGCGAGGTCGAGATGGTTGGTCGGCTCGTCGAGCAGCAGCACTTCGGGCTCCTGCGCCAGCGCCCGCGCGATGGCGGCGCGGCGGCGCTCGCCCCCGCTCGCCGTCGACGCCTCGCGGTCGAGATCGATGCCGATCTGGCTCGCGATCGCCTCGACGACATGCGCGGGCGGGGCATCCGCACCGGCGAGCGCGAAATCGCGCAGCGTGGCGTGACCCGCCATCGACGGTTCCTGCTCCAGCATGATCACGCGGGTTCCGGGGACGATGGTGCGCAGCCCCTCGTCGGAGTCGATCTTCCCCGCGAGCAGCTTGAGCAAGGTGGTCTTGCCCGCGCCGTTGCGGCCGATCAGCGCCAGCCGGTCGCGCGGCGCGATATTGATGTCGAGACCCCGGAACAGCCAACCGCTGCCCTGGACGACGCCGAGATTCTGATAGGATAGGATGGGAGCGGACATGTGTCTTACTGATGCAACAGGTGTGGGCTTTCTGCCGAAGCACGAACATTCATGCCCTATTCAAGCCCATGACCCTATGCCTATACCCCATGTCAATGCGTAACCCCGTTGCCGCCCTCTCGCTGGCGTTGCTTTTCGTTGCCGCGTCCCCCGCTTCGGCGGACCGGAATCGCGTGCCCGAACAGGATGCTTTGCGCGCCGGCGTGCAGTCGGGCGAATATCTCCCTTATTCCGAAATGCGCGCGCGCGCTCAGGGCCGCGTCGAGGGCAGGATGATAGGTTCCGAATTCGATCCGGGAACCGGACGCTACCGTTTCAAGTTTCAGCGTGGCGGTTCGGTGATATGGATGGACATGGACGGACGCACCGGTCGCGAATTGGGTCGCGTCGGTCAATGAACGCCACCCCATGAGGGGTTCTTAAAAGGGGAAGCAATGCGCGTCCTTATCGTCGAGGATGAACCGAATCTGGGCCGCCAGCTGCGCGCCACGCTGGAAGGCGCGGGCTATGCCATCGACCTCGCCACCGATGGCGAAGACGGGCATTTCCTGGGATCGACCGAAAGCTATGACGCGATCATCCTCGATCTCGGCCTGCCCGAGGTCGACGGCCTGACCGTGCTCGACCGCTGGCGCCGAGAGGGCCGCGATGTGCCCGTGCTGGTGCTGACGGCACGCGACAGCTGGTCGGACAAGGTCGCGGGGCTCGATGCGGGCGCCGACGATTATCTGACCAAGCCGTTCCAGACCGAAGAGCTGATCGCCCGCCTGCGCGCGCTCATCCGTCGTGCGTCGGGCAATGCGTCGTCCGAGCTGACCGCCGGCGACGTCCGCCTCGACACGCGCAGCGGCAAGGTCACGCTCGCGGGCGAACCGGTCAAGCTGACGGCGCAGGAATATAAGCTGCTCAGCTATCTGCTCCATCACAAGGGCAAGGTGGTCAGCCGGACCGAACTGATCGAGCATATCTACGATCAGGACTTCGACCGGGACTCCAATACGATCGAAGTCTTCGTCACCCGCATCCGCAAGAAGCTGGGCCAGGACGTGATCACCACCATCCGCGGCCTCGGCTATTCGCTGGATGATCCCGCTTAAGGCGATGCCGGCCGCGTTGGCGGGCTGGTTCTCTCGCGAGGCCCGCCAGCGGCGCCATTCGACGGGGTCGCTCACCCGCCGGATGATCTCGATCGCGGCGCTATGGATCATCGTCCTGCTCGTCGGGGGCGGCTTCGCTCTCGATCGAGTGCTGAGCGAGGCGATCACCCGCAATTTCGACGGCCAGCTCGAATATGTGCTGAACGCGATGATCGGCTCGGCCGAGATCGGCCCCGATGGCGAGGTGCGCTTCAACCGGCCGCTCGGCGACCAGCGCTTTCTGGAGCCCTATTCGGGACTCTACTGGCAGGTGAGCGGCACCGGGCACGAGCCGTTCCGGTCGCGCTCGCTCTGGGACCGGGCGCTGCGTCAGGACGCCAAGCATCATGGCCGTGCGCTTCACGTCGACAATAGCGACGAGTTCGACGGCGAACCGCTGCGCGTCCTCGACCGCGAAATCCGTCTGCCTGGATCCGAAACCGAATGGCGCTTCGAGGTTGCCGCCAGCCGGGCCGCGCTCGACGACCAGATCGCGGTGCTCCGGCGCACGCTGGTGCGTTCCTTTGCCATATTGGGCCTCGGCCTGATCATCCTCGCCGCGCTGCAGGCGACCTATGGCCTGTGGCCGCTGCGCAGCCTGCGCCGGGCGGTCGCCTCGGTGAGTTCGGGGATCAGCTCGCGGATCGAAGCGCGCTTCCCGAATGAGGTCCAGCCGCTCGTCGACGAGCTCAACGAGCTGCTTGCGCATAATGAGCGGCAGGCCGAAGAGGCGCGCCGCCATGCCGGCAACCTGGCCCATGCGCTGAAGACCCCGCTGACCGTGCTGATGAACGAGGCGACCGCCAATACGCCCGAGCTGGCGGAGACGGTCGTGCGGTCTACGACGATGATGCGGCGGCAGGTCGACCACCATCTCGCCCGCGCCCGCGCGGTCGGGCGTCGCGCCAATGCGCAGGCCCGGGCCGAGGTCTGGCCTTCGCTCAAGGCGGTCGAGCGCGCGGTCAACCGCATGCACCGCCATGTCACCGTCGATCTCGCCGGGGACAAGGAGGCGATCGTCCATGTCGAGCGGCAGGACCTCGACGAGATCCTCGGCAATCTGATCGAGAATGCCGCCAAATATGGACAGGGTCGCGTCTTCGTGACGGTCGGCCGTGTCGTCCGCGACCTGCCCGGCAACCGCAAGGCCGAACAGGTCGAAATCCTGATCGAGGATGACGGCCCCGGCATTCCGGAGGCCGAGCGCGGCAAGCTGTTCGAGCGCGGCGCGCGGCTCGATACCGGCAAGCCCGGCACCGGCCTGGGCCTCGCCATCGTCCGCGACGTGATCGGCATCTATGGCGGATCGATCACGCTCGAGGAGAGCGAGGATCTGGGCGGCCTTCAGATCCGCGTGCGCCTGCCCGGCGGCGGAAGCTGATCGCGCGTCAGAGCGCCTTGCCTGCCCGCCCCGCCAGTTCGACCACATATTGCCAGGCGACACGGCCCGAGCGGCTGCCCCGCTGGGTGGCCCAGGCGATCGCGTCGAGAGGCTCGAACTTGAGACCGTAGCGATCGGCATAGCCCTTCACCATGGCGACATAGGCATCCTGGTCGCAGACATGGAACCCCAGCGACAGGCCGAAGCGATCGGCCAGCGCCAGCTTGTCGTCGACCACGTCGCGCGGATTGATGGCGCTGTCCTGTTCCTTCAGGTCGCGCGGCACGATGTGTCGCCGGTTCGCGGTCACGTGCAGCCGCGCATTGGCCGGGCGAGCTTCGGCACCGCCCTCCAGCATCGAGCGCAGAATGCGCGGCCCCTGCCCGCCGGCTTCCTCGTCGAAGCCGAGATCGTCGATGAACAGCAGGAAGGCGCGCGGCACTTCCGCGATCAGCGCGAACAGGCGCGGCAGATCCTCGATCTTCTCGCCCGCAATCTCGATCAGCGCGATGTCATGCCCCTCGCCGCGCAGATGGCCGACCGCCGCCTTGACCAGCGCCGACTTGCCGGCACCTCGCGCGCCCCATAACAGCACGTCATGCGCCGCCGCCCCCTGCGCGAGCCGCCGCGCATTTTCCAGCAGAGCCGCCTTCTGGGCGTCGATCCCGGTCAGCAGGTCGAGCGGTAACGGCGCAAAGGCCCGCGCGGCCGCAAGCCCATGGTCACGCCAGACATAGGCCGCATGCGCCGCCGGATCGGCATGCGGTGCCGGCGGCGGGGCGAGTCGTTCCAAGGCGTCGGCGATGCGGCGAAGCGTGTCGGGATCGGTCATGGCGGGGAGATAGCCGTCGCCTCGGCGGCGTTCCAGCGAAAGCTGGCGCAGGCCTCATGGCGGGACTTTTGAACAGAAGAGCGGATGGTCACTTTCTGAAAGGACGACGGAGATGGCAGACGGACACCCCATATCCGCGTCATTCCCGCGAAGGCGGGAATCCACGGTCACGGGACGCTGTGGTGTCGGACGTGCCGCATCCATGGATTCCCGCCTTCGCCGGAATGACGGGTGGGGGAGCGTCGGCGATACGAGCGAGCCTGTCGGGATCGGCCATGGCGGGAAATAGCGGTTGCCTCAGTGGCGATCCAGCGAAAGCTGGCGCAGGCCTCATGGCGGGGTTTTTGAACGGAGGAGCGGATGGTCACTTACTGAAAGGACGGCGAAGACGGCGGAAGGACCACCACACTCCGACGTCATTCCCGCGAAGGCGGGAATCCACGGTCACGGGACGCTGTGGTGTCGGACGGACCGCCGTCCATGGATTCCCGCCTTCGCGGGAATGACGCGTGGGATAAGACCCGCTCTCTTTCCTGGCATGCCAGCACAGGCCGAAATCCCCATCACGCCTCCATCCCATATTGCTTGAGCAGATCGTACAGCGTGGGCCGGCTGATCCCGAGCATCTTGGCCGCGCTCGAGATATTGCCCTCGCTGCGGGCCAGCGCGCGGCTGATCGCGGTGCGGTCGGCGACTTCGCGGACGGCCTTCAGGTTGAGATAGCCGCCATCCTCGCGCTCGGGCGCGAGATCGAGGTCGTCCGCCGTCACCAGCTTGCCGTCGGCCATGATGACCGCGCGCTTGAGCTTGTTCTCCAGCTCGCGGACATTGCCCGGCCAGCGCCAGCCGTCGATCGCGGCGAGCGCATCGGGCGCGAAACCCTTTACCGGCGAGTTCATCTCGCGCGCCAGCCGGCGCAGCAGGGAGCGGGCGATGAGCAATGCGTCGCCGGGACGCTCGGCGAGCGTCGGTATGCGCACGACGATCTCGGCAAGGCGGTAATAGAGATCCTCGCGGAAACGGCCCTCGCCGATCATCGCTTCCAGATTCTGGTGGGTCGCGCAGACGATGCGGGTATCGACATCGATCGCCTTGCGGCTGCCGATCCGCTCGATCACCCGCTCCTGCAGGAAACGCAGCAGTTTTACCTGGAGCGGCAGCGGGATGTCGCCCACCTCGTCGAGGAACAGCGTGCCGCCCTGCGCCAGCTCGATCTTGCCTTCGGTCGTCTTGATCGCCCCGGTGAAGGCGCCCTTCTCATAGCCGAACAGCTCGGCCTCGAGCAGATTTTCAGGTATAGCGGCGCAGTTGATCGCGACGAATGCGCCACCCGCGCGCTTGCTCGCCCGGTGCAGCATGCGCGCGAGCACCTCCTTGCCCGTGCCGCTGGCCCCCAGCAGCATGACCGAGACATCGGTGTTGGCAACGCGCTCGACCGTGCGGACGACCTTGAGCATCGCAGGGTCGTTGGTGAGCAGCCCACCCTCTTCATCGACGCCCGCCTGTGCCTGAAGCCGGGCATTTTCGCGCTCCAGATCATGGAGCTGGAAGGCGCGGGCGACGATCAGCCCCAACTCGTCGATATCGACGGGCTTGTGATAATAATCGTAGGCGCCGGCCGCGATGGCCCGCAACGCTCCCTCGCGCGCACCATGCCCCGAGGCGACGATGACCTTCGTATCGGGCTTGAGCGACAGGATTTCATCGAGCGTCGCGAAGCCCTCGCTGGTCCCGTCCGGGTCGGGCGGCAGGCCCAGATCGAGCGTGACGACCGCGGGCTCATAGTGGCGTAGCGCATCGATCGCCGCCTGCCGGGTGGTGGCGGATATGACGTCATAATCCTCGAACGCCCAGCGAAGCTGCTTCTGCAGGCCCTCGTCATCCTCGACGATCAGCAGCCGCTGCCGTGGACCGCTCATGCATCTTCTCCCGATCGGCCGGTGCCGGTCAGCTGCACCTCCGGCAGCAGGATGGCGAAGCGGCTGCCCTCTCCCTCACGGCTCTGCACGTCGATCCTGCCTCCCATGGCTGCGACGATCTCGCGCGCCTCGAACGTCCCGATACCGAAACCGTCCTGCTTGGTCGACGAGAAGGGATGGAAGAGCCGCGTCCGGATGAACTCGGACGACATCCCGCACCCCTTGTCGACCACCTCGACCGCGGCCTGTCCGTCGCGGCGCGAGAGGCGGATTTCGACAGCCCGACCGGGCGGGCTGGCGTCGATCGCGTTCTGCACGAGATGCCCCAGCGCCTGCGCGAAACGGTCGGGATCGACCGCGGCGGCGATGTCGTCCTCGCTGACGATACGCAGATCGGCCCCGCCGACGCGGTCGCGTACCGTCTCTTCGACCAGCATGCGCAGCGCATGCGGCGCGGGCTCGTCCGGGCGGGCGCGATGATGCTGCGACAGCCGTGCGAGCATGTCGTTCATCTTCCCCACTGAATTGCGCAGCGTGTCGATCATGTCAGCCCGAAATTCGGGCTTGTCGGCATGCCGTTCGGCGTTGCGGGCCAGCAGGCTCAGCTGGCTCACCAGATTCTTGATGTCGTGCATGATGAAGGCGAAGCGCCGGTTGAACTCGTCGAACCGGCGGGCCTCCGACAGCGCCTCCTGCCCGCGCGCTTCGGCCAGGTAGCTCGCGACCTGCCGCCCGGCGACGCGGAGAAGGTCATGATCCTCCTCGTCGAGCAGGCGCGGCGCCGCAGGGCGTTCGAGCAGGACGGCACCGACCAGCCGGTCGAAGTGAATCAGCGGGACCAGCACCCAGGCGGCGGTCTCCCGGCGCATCCAGTCGGGGAGCGGCGCGGCGTTGCCCGCATCGGGATCATCCGACAGTTCGACGATTTCGCCCTGTTCGAGCTGGCGGGCGAGGTCGATCGAACCCGCATTCAACGGCGCATCCAGGCCTGGCCAGTTCCACCGCGCCGATGTCACCAGACCGCCCGGCCCCGTCACGAGCAGCAAAAGCCCGCCCGGGGCGTCCAATATGTCGGCCACCGCCTTGATGGTGCGCTCGGCCAAGGCAGGAGCATCCTCGCCCGGACGGCCAACCGTCTCGGTGAAGCGCCGCCATTCCACCCGATAGTCGTAGCGGTGCTGGAAGAGGCGGCGTGCCATCGTCTTCTTCAGGCGCCGCCGGTACCGGCTGGACGGGAACAGCGACAGGGCAAAGCCGAGCACCGCCGCCGCGATCGTCAGCTGCGGCAGCCAGCGAACGGCAGCGACCACCGCCAGCAACCGCGCGACGAGCAGCATCAGCGCGAGATAGCCACCGCTCAGCACGAGGGTGATCGTCTGGAAGCGCGCGCCGCGCGACACGCGGACGCGATCGAGCGTGGCGAGGCGGCCCGCCGTCACCAGCAGCGGCGCGATCATCATCAGAAGCGGACCGCGCAATCCGAACAGCCACATCGGCCAGGCGCTGATGAGATAGGAAACCGTCGCGAGGTTCAGGTCGAACGCCCAGAGCAGCGCCAGAGCGAGCATGGGCGACGCGATGCCGATGCGCGCCTCGGGCGAGGCTGCGGCATAGAGATTGTGGAGCAGGCACAGCCCGCCGATCGCGATGAAGGCGCGGATCGACTGGTCGGTCAGGAAGAGCCCGGTCTGGATGCGGGGACTGCCATCGAACGCCAGCGGCAGCAGCTTCATCACGACGGTCGCGGCGATCAGGGCGCCGAGCAGCACGTAGATGCCCAGGATCAGCGGCCTTCGATGCTCGCGCGAGACCGGCGGCTGGAGGGCGAAGAGGAAGGCCAGCCACGCCGCATCGACCAGGCTCTTGGCGACATTTGCGGAGATGCTCGCGGCACCGTCCTTCGCCACCAGCGCGCACCAGAGCGCGGTGAGCGCCCCTGCCATGGTGAGGACGACGCGCCGCGCGCCGCCGGTCCGCACGGTCGCCTGCCAGCAGACCAGCGCCCCGAACATGATCGCCGCCAGCGCATGGCCCCACTGGATGGTGCCGAACACCAGGGGCTCGGGCAGGGCGTTGGAATAGACGCTGGGCTGGGCCGTCTGCTGGGCCAGCATCGCGGCTTCGAGCCCCCGCGCCATCGCCTAGCGGGCCCCCTCCGCCCAGAGCAGGACGCGCATCGTCTGGAGGATGATCAGCACGTCGAGGAAGGGGCTGTAGTTCTTCGTATAGTAGAGGTCATATTCGAGCTTGTGCCGCGCGTCGTCGAGGCTGGCGCCATAGGGATAGTTGATCTGCGCCCAGCCGGTGATCCCCGGCTTCACCATGTGCCGCTCGGCATAGAAGGGAATCTGCCGCTCCAGTTCGGCCACGAACTCCGGCCGCTCGGGACGCGGGCCGACGAAGCTCATGTCCCCCTTGAGCACGGTCCACAACTGCGGAAGCTCGTCCACCCGGATCAGGCGGATGATCCGGCCGATACGGGTCACGCGCGGGTCGCCCTTCTGCGCCCAGATCGCATTGCCTCCGCTCTCGGCGTCCTGGCGCATCGAACGCAGCTTCAATATCTCGAAGGTCTCGCCATAGCGGCCGACGCGAATCTGGCGATAGAAGGCGGGGCCCGGACTGTCGATCTTCACGATGATCGCGGTGATCAGGATGACCGGAGCGGTTATCAGCAGGATCAGCGCGCTTACCAGCAGGTCGAAGCCGCGCTTCAGCACCGCCGACAACTGGCGCCCCGAGGAAAAGCCGTCGGAAAAGATCAACGTCGATGGCCGCACCGTGTCGAGATCGATCCGTCCGGTTTCCCGTTCGAGAAAGTCGGAAATGTCGAGAACGTGGACGCCGGTCGTCTTGAGCCTCAGCAGCGCGTCGACCGGTACGGTGTTGCGCCGCTCGTCGAGCGCCAGCACCACCTCCTGCGCTTCCCCGCGCTCGACAAGCTCAGCGAGGCTGGCGATGTCGCTGCGGACCGTGGCACCGGGTACCTGCGCCGGGGCGTCCTGCATGTCGACGCAGCCGACGATGCGAAAGCCCGAGCCCACGCGATGTTCGAGATCGACGACCCGTTTCGCGCGCCGCCCTGCCCCCAGCAGCAGCACGCGGCGCTTGAAGACGTCGCCGCTGACGAACCCGCCGAGCAGGACCCGCACCATCATCAGCAGGACGACCGCCAGGACCATCGAATAAAGCGAATTCGAGCGCCACAGGGTCAGTTCGGGCAGGATGAAGAACAGCACGGACATCAGGATGACGCCGAGCGAGATGGCGACGAGCAGGCGGGCCGCCGCAAAGCGCATATTCTTGACGGACTCGGGCGAATAGCAGCCGACCCCGATCATCGACGCCTGGATGGCGAGCGCGAAGGTGATTAGCTGGGGCGCCCGGTCCCATATCGGAGTCGGGATGCTGCCGATCTGGCGCAGGCGCAGCACCCAGCCGGCCTCCGCCACCAGCAGCAGTACCGCGAGATCGATCACGCACAGCAGGATGACCGGATAGGCGACATAATGTTTGAACAGCCTTACCATCGCCGATGCCGCGCCACCGGTTCGCCCCCGCCTGTCATGAAACCCCCTTGCCGCCAGTCCGTTACCTGTCGGATAACGACATCTTCTTCTGGACCATGGAGCCCGTCATTTCCACCACCATAATCACCCCGGTCATTCTCTCGGGCGGATCGGGCACGCGGCTCTGGCCACTTTCGCGCTCGCATCGCCCCAAGCAGCTCCTGCCGCTGACCGGGGAGAAGACGATGCTGCAGATGACGTCGGAGCGCTGCCGCGACGGCAGCTGCTTCGCCCCCGCGATCATCGTCACCAACGCGCTCCATGCGACCGAGATCGCACGACAGCTGGCCGAGGATGCGCCAAGCGCGATCATATTGGAGCCCGCAGGGCGGAATACCGCGCCCGCCATCGCGCTCGCGGCGCTGGAATCCGCACCGGACGCGCCGCTGCTGGTGATGCCCAGCGACCATGTCATCGAGGATGTCCCCGCGTTCCATGCGGCGATCGCGGCGGCCCTGCCGCTGGTCGAGCAGGGCTGGCTCGTCACCTTCGGGATCACGCCGGACAAGCCGGAGACGGGCTATGGCTATATCCGGCGCGGAGAAAGCGTCGCGCCCGGAGTCCAGAAAGTCGACGCTTTCGTCGAAAAGCCCGATCTGGCGCGCGCGGCCGACTATGTCGCGGACGGCAATTACAGCTGGAACGGCGGCATCTTCCTGTTCCGCGCCGACGCCTATCTGGCGGCGCTCGACCGCTTCGAGCCCGAGATGGTCGCAGCGGTGCGTGCTTCGCTGGAGGGCGCGGCACGCGAGGGCCGGATGGTGATCCCCGCCGCCGAAGCCTTTCTTTCGGCCAAGTCGGAATCGATCGACTATGCGGTGATGGAGAAGGCGGAGCGGGTCGCGGTCGTGCCCGTGGAGATGGGCTGGTCCGACGTCGGCAGCTGGGACGCGCTGCATGCGCTGGGCGGGAGCGACGGCGCGGGCAATGTGATCCGCGGCGATGTGCTGGCGATCGACACGGAGGGCTGCCTGCTGCGCAGCGAGGGACCGGTGCTCGCCACGGCCGGGGTCCGCGACCTGATCGTCGTGGCGACCCGCGACGCGGTGATGATCCTCCCCCGGGGCTCGAGTCAGGATGTGAAGAAGATCGTCGAGGGGCTGAAGGCGACAGGGCACGTCACCCTCGACGTCCCCTTCTGAGCAGGCCGCTCAGTCGCCGACGAAGGAGAATGGCGCCAGGCCGCGTTCGCGCTCGTTGATGGTGACGGCCCGACCGGCCGGTGGCGCCGCCCGCTGGACGCATTCGGCGCGCTGGCAATGGGCACAGCCGAGACCGATGCGCTCCGCCGGTCCCGTCAGGTCGATGCCGCGCGCGATCGCCAGCGAAGGCGCATGTTCGGCGGCAAGGCCCAGGGCCACGACATGCTCGGCCGCCGGGACGCCGGCAGCCCCGCCATGGTGGCGCACACTGCGCGCGACGGTGAACCAGCGCGACCCGTCTTCCAGCTCCGCCAGCTGGTGCAACAGCCGCCCCGGCTGGTCGAAAGCGTGATGGATGATCCACAGCGGACAGCGATGCACGGCGTCGACCAGCGCGGCGCCGCTCGCGCCGGCATAGCCCTTCGACATCTGGCCGGCGCGATCGATCCGCAGCATGAAGAAGGGCAGTCCCCGGGCGCCGACGCGCTGCAGAGTCGTCAGCCGATGCGCGACCTGCTCATAGCCCGCCCCGAAACGCCGTTGCAGAATCTGCGTGTCGTAACCGCTCGTTTCGCAGGCGCGCAGGAAGCGGCCATAGGGCATCATCAGCGCCGCTGCGACATAGGAGGTCACATGGCGGCGATAGAGCCTTTCGGCTGGCCGGTCGCCGAACGCCGCGCCCGACACCAGCGCCTCGATACCCGCCTTCGCCTCGATCTGCGCCAGCTGGAATGCCGCCTGGAAGGTCCGCGCCGCCGGATCGAGCATTTCCGACAGCTGCAGCTGTCGGGCGTGCAGGTCGAGCCGACGCAGCCGGTCGGGCATGACGTCGAAGGGCAATATGCGGATCGCCAGCTGATGGCGTACCCGCAGCCTTTCGGTGATCGCCCCGTAGAGATCGCCAGCCCCCATGCGCAGTTCGTCGGCGAGCGCCTCCGCCTCGGCATCGAGATCGGCGAAATGGTTGCGCCAGCGCTCGATCTCGCGCCGGACGCGGGCGACCGGGCCCGGGCCTGCCTCCGCCATCGCACCGCCGCCCTCGCGCCAGCGATCGAACAGCCGTGCGAACGCCTCGGCAGCCCCCGGCGCATTGTCCATCCACGCCTCCAGCTCGGCGCGGTCGATGGAGATGTCGGCGAACAGCGGATCGGCCAGCCGGCGTCGCATCGCCGCCGAGCCCCCGCCAGGCTCCTCCTGACTCAGGCTGCGCACGTCGAAGTCGAACAATTCGGCAAGGCGCAGAATCAGGCCGGCGGTCAGCGGGCGACGGTTGCCCTCGATCAACGCCAGATAGCTGTCCGATATGCCGAGCATCTCCGCCATGACCTGCTGCGTCAGATGCTGGTCCCGGCGCAGCCGCCGCACGCGCGGACCGGCGAAAATCCCCTGCTTGGCCATAAAGCGGTCACCGTAAGAAGTTTACAAAATTACACAGCTCATAGCGCCAGACCCAACAAACGGACACGAAAATCGTAACGCCGGTCATGGAAGCCGCAGCGCACTGTGGGCAGAAGAAGCGCAGATCGAATCGCTTGCGGTTTCCCTGCGGGGCCGCCGCAGTACCGCTCTTTTCCTGGGGAGGAAGAGATACGCCCGTCAGGCCCGGCCTGGCGGGCGTAACCTCGTCGCATCACCCGTCTCTGCGTTGGCGATTGCTTCCGTAACATATATCGTTCATCACGCCGTCAGGGGGAATTTCGAAGAAGGACTGAAATGGCTAGCGAACCCCCTGCGGGAACCCGCGTGCTGATCGTCGAGGATGAGACGATCATCGCGATGACGGCGGAAGACATGCTCGAGGAAGTCGGCTGCAAGACGGTGGCGGTGGCCGCCAATGTCGACGAGGCGCTGGCCCGCGCGAAGGATACCGAGTTCGACATTGCGCTGCTGGATCTCAATCTCGGCAGCGAGAACAGCCTGATCGTCGCGCAGACGCTGCGCGATAGCGGACGCCGGTTCCTGTTCGCGACCGGCTATGAAGGCCTTCCGCCCGGCAGCGGGTTCGACAATGCACCCGTGATCGCCAAGCCCTATCGGCTCGACCAGCTCGCAACGGCAATCGCTGCAGCTCTCGCCTGAAAGACCGAGGCGCCGGAGACGCTTACCATCCCGGGCCCCTAGCCTTGCGGCACCTTATCCCTTCTTCAACACGTCCAGCGCCGCTATCGTCATCGCCTCGACCGCAGTCGAGATGACGGCATCGGCGTCGGGCGCCCAGAAGGGGCTGTGGATCGACGGCAGCTTGGTGACGTCCCCGCCCGCCGCCTTCCACTTCTCGGCCGACACTCCCCCGACCCAGAAGAGCAGCGACTGGATCGACTTGTCCGCAAGGTAGAATTCGCTGAAATCCTCGCCGCCCATCTGCGGCTTGATCAGCTTGACCCGCTCCTGCCCAAATCGATTCCGGAACAGGTCGACCATATGCGTGGTCACCTCATGGGTGTTGAACGTCGCGGGGGTCCGCTGATCCTGCAGCGTCACCACCGGCAGCCTGTCGTCGGGCAGGCCCGCCGCAATGCCTTCGCCCTTCGCGATCCGGGCGATCCCGTCCAGCAGGTGCTGACGAACCTCGGGCGTGTAGGACCGCACCGTCAGCTGGAGCTTCGCGTCGGGCGGAATGATGTTGTGCTTGGTGCCGGCCTGGAAGCTGCCGACGGTGACGACCCCGGACTCGAGCGGGTCGGTCTCCCGCGAGATCAGGGTCTGCAGCGTCGTCACGATGCGCGATCCGAGGACGATCGGGTCCTTGGCGAGATGCGGATAGGCGCCATGGCCGCCAACGCCCTTCACCTGCACGTCGACCGAGTCGACATTGGCCATGATATAGCCATCGACCGTACCGATCGTGCCGGCCGGCAGGGCTGCGGAATCGTGGAAAGCGATGACGGTCGACGGTTTGGGGAAGCGGCTGTAGAGCCCGTCCTTGAGCATCGCCCGCGCCCCCGAGCCGATCTCCTCGGCGGGCTGCCCGACCATGACCAGCGTGCCCGACCAGCGATCCTTCATCGCGGCCATGCGCCGGGCGACGCCGATCCAGCTCGCCATATGCGTGTCGTGGCCGCAGGCGTGCATCACGCCGGGATTCTGGCTGGCATAGGGAAGACCCGTCTGCTCGGCCACCGGCAGAGCGTCCATGTCGGCGCGCAGCAGCAGCACCGGCCCCGAGCCGTTGCGCAGGATCGCGACCACGCCGGTCCCGCCAACGCCGCTTGTGACCTCGAAGCCCGCCTTCTTCGCTTCCTCCGCCATGATGCCGGCGCTGCGGCCTTCCTTGAAGCTCAGCTCCGGATGGATGTGCAGGTCACGGTAGATGGCCGTCAGGCCGGGCATGTCCGCCTTGATCGCATCGGCCAGCGGATCGGCGCGCACTGGTGTCGCAATGACGGCCGTCGTGGCAGCGAGCAGCGATATCAGCTTCTTCATCCTCATCCCTTCGGCACCAGTTCGAATATGTCGATCGTCGATTCCCATCGCGGATAGGGAAAGGCGATGCGCCAGCGCTTCGGCGCGATCCGCTCGACGATCCCGGCCATGTCGCGTTCCGTGTCGCGCCCATAGGGCAGCGGCCGCGCTTCGTCGCCCAGCGACATAGCCCCCAGGAAGATCATCCGGCGACCTTCGTCGGGATAGAGCGTCCCGACCGGTCGCTGGGAGCCGTCGAGCTTCGCGAGATGGAGGCCCGCCGCGTCCGCGCTGACCCGGCAAGTGAAATAGGGATAGGCGATATAGTCCATCAGACCCTTGGTCTGGGCGCCCATCTTGACGACGCGGCACCGATAATCGCCGACCGGCAGCAGCGGATCGTCGATCGCCATGTCCGGCTGGAGCAATGCCCCCTGCGCGGCCACCTGTTGCGGGCTGCTGGTCCGAGCCTTCTCGAGGCCCGCAATCCAGGCGCTTCGCCAACGGGCGATCCGGTCACGGTCGGCTGCGCTCGCGACGCGCTGCCATACAGACGTGCGGTCGGCGGACGCGGCACTTTCCAGGCCGCCATCCTTGCCACACCCCGTCGCCAGAAGCAGCGCAGAGGCGGCCAGCACGAGTCGCGATGACTGCAAGCAATCGTCTCCTCAAGCCCCCGGAAACGGCAGCCTGCCCGCCCACGCCATGCTTGGCAAGCCTAGCTTTTCAGCGATTTACGCAAGATCCGGGGACGCGCGGCTTCCCCTCACTGGGCAGTCCAGCCTCCATCGATCGAGATGTTGGTCCCCGTGATCGCGGCCGCCTCGTCGCGACAGAGATAGAGCGCCATGGCCGCAACCTGCTCGACGGTCACGAACTGCTTGGTCGGCTGGCCCGCCAGCAGCACGTCGTTCATCACCTGCTCGCGCGTCATGTTCCGCGCCTTCATGGTGTCGGGGATCTGCTTCTCGACGAGCGGGGTCCAGACATAGCCAGGGCTGATGCAGTTCGCGGTTATGCCAAAGGTCGCGGTCTCGAGTGCAACCGTCTTGGTAAAGCCGGCAAGGCCATGTTTGGCGGTGACATAGGCCGATTTGAACGGCGAGGCCGTGAGCGAATGAGCGGAGGCCGTCTGGATGATCCGTCCCCATTTGCGCGACTTCATCCAGGGCAATGCGAGGCGCGTCGTGTGGAAGGCGCTCGTCAGGTTCAGCGCGATGATGAGGTTCCACTTGTCGACCGGGAACTCCTCGACCGAAGCGACATGCTGCACGCCGGCATTGTTGATCAGGATGTCGACGCCGCCGAAGGCCTCGGCAGCTTCCGACATCATCGCCTCGATCTGGTCCGCCTTCGTGAGATCATGGCCGCTGTAGAGCGCCGCCGCACCGCTCGATGCTTCGAGGGCTTTGCGCTCCTGCTCGATCGCGTCGGCATCGCCGAAGCCGTTGATGACGACATTCGCGCCTTCGGCGGCGAGATATTTGGCATAGGCCAGGCCGATGCCCGAGGTCGAACCGGTGATCAGAGCGGTCTTGCCCTTGAGAAACATGCTGTCGAACTCCTTGGCGGTGTCTGGAAGAAGGGGGCGGGCGTTCAGCGGGTCAGGTCGAAGGCGGCGGTGCGGCCGTCATAGATGTTACGGGCGAGCAGTTCGGAATTGCTCATCGTCTCGGCGATGGCTGCACGCCCAGCGGCGATATGGTCGCGCATCGTCCGCTGCGAGAATTCATAGTCGCGCGAGCCGCCTTCCCAGCGATTGGCGCGGTAGATCAGCTGGACGAGACTGAGGCTGGACGTACGAGCGCGATCTCGCAGCGCCACCACGTCGGGGTCGTCCGCCATGTCCGCCGGGAGCTTGTCGAGCAACCGTGCGATGAGCTGCTGATCCCGCCGGCTGCGGATGAGCTGGTCGGATATCTGCCGCGTGCGGCTGGAAAAGCGGATTTCCTTCTCGCGCGCCATGACGTCGAAGATCGTGCGGGGCGGTTCGGAAGAAGCCGCGAACAAATCGATCTGGAAGGCCAGCATGTCCTCGGTCTGGTTTTCGACGATGTGGCTGAGCGGGGTATTCGATACGAGACCGCCGTCCCACCACAGCTTGCCGTCGATCTCGACCGGCGGCAGGCCCGGGGGGAGTGCGCCAGACGCCATGACGTGGCGCGCGTCGATGCGATCGGTGCGGTTGTCGAAATAGCGGAAATTGCCGCTCTCCACCTCGACCGCGCCGACCGAGAAGCGCATCGGCCCGTCGTTGAGCAGGTCCCAGTCGACCAATGCGTCGAGCGTGTCGCGCAGCGGGGCGCTGTCATAGACGCTGAGCGCCGCCATCGACCCTGCCGGCGCGAAGGCCGGCGGAATGAGCCGCGGACGAAAGAAGCCTGGTACGCCGAAGGTGGCCACCAGTGCGGCCGCGCTTTCGTGCAGCGCCTCCCGCCCGAAATCCCCATTAAACAGTGCGATCGCCGGGATCGCTTCGGTGATCTTGTCCCAGAAGGCGTGCAGCCGCTCCAGCCGGCGCTCGCAGGGATTGCCCGCGATCAGTGCGGCATTGACGGCGCCGATCGAAATGCCGGCCACCCAGTCGATCTGGATCCTCGCGGCATCGAGCGCTTCGAACACGCCGACCTGATAAGCCCCCAGGGCTCCACCGCCCTGCAACACCAGCGCGACGCTGTCGGGAAGAGGCAGGCCTGTCGCAGCCTGCCTGGCGGGTTCGGGTTCGGCCATAGCACCATAGTGGGCGCGATGCTGCACCGCATCAAGAGGGGCCGTCATCGGATTGCAAAGCAAAGGGGCCGATCCGAAGACCGACCCCTCTCCCAGCCGTCGTGCGGCCGGACCACCGTCAGGGCTCAGTAAGTGCCCGAAAAGGCCCGGTTCAGATTATGCGGCCCTTCGTTCCGCTCCTCGTCCTTCCACGCCGCCTGTGCCTGCTCGGCGGTGCGGTTGAGCTTCACCTCGGTGCCGACCTCGGCGATCCAGCTGCAGGGGATAGAATGGTGCCGTCCGCCGGCATCCTTGTCGGTCTTGGTCAGCAGGATACGGTCGCCGCGGACATGATCGACGGTTCCGACATGGGTGCCATCCGAGCCGACGACTTCCTGATGCTCACGGGCCTGGCGGATGGCGCTACGTTGCCCCTGCCGGGTCGAGCGCCAGCTGCCGAAGTCGCTTTCGAAGCGGCTCTGATTCTCGCGGCGATAGTCATCATAGTCGCGATCGAGTTCCTCCATCTGGCGGCGACGCCACTGGCTGTAATTGGGGTCCTGACCCCAGCCGTCATGGTCGCGACCGGCGCCCAGGCCCCAGCTGCTGGTGGCACCCGCACCCCGGCCGGCGCCATAGTCGGATGCATAGCCGCTTGAGGCGCCGAGATAGCCGCCACGCGCGCCATAGCCGGAACTGGAAGCGGCGAAGCCACCGCCCGACGCTCCGTAGCGCCGCTCGTCTTCACGGTCGCGCAGCCGCTCGTCCCAGCGCCGCCGACGCTCCGCTTCTTCGTCACCGAACCAGGAGCGCACCTCGTCTCCGGCACGATCGAAAAATCCGCGATCCTCGTCATAATCGCGCGGCCGCGAATAGCCTCGATCGCCATAGCCGCGATCATAGTCGGACCGAGCGCGATAACCGCGTTCCTCGTCGCGATCGCGCTCACGATAACCATATCCATAGCGCCGGTCCTGATCGTCCCGATAATAGCGGCTGCTACGTTCGTAACCCATGACATCCTCCTGCTCTGGCGTGATTTTCCCGGGCGTTTGCCCTGGGAAGGATGTCGCGAAAACGACCGCCCGGCTTTGGCCGTTCCGGCCCTGGCGACAGAAAGGGAGCAGAAAACGACCGACGGTTCGTCGCAAGCGAAACGCTTGGGCGACGAAATCGCCGCCTGCGCATCATGGGCTGTTGCATCGGATCGCGCCTCCCGCTAGAGGATGCGCCCGGCGTGCGGGGCTGTAGCTCAGATGGGAGAGCGCTGCAATCGCACTGCAGAGGTCAGGGGTTCGATTCCCCTCAGCTCCACCAACCCACGCCGATTTTCACCAGAATTTAAGCTCCTCTGCCGTGTCAGCGGTGCAGTGTCGGCGCAGTCGTTCCTGCGCATGATCGCGACAGCCGATGTGATCCCGGAAAGGTCCGTCCGCGGGTAATCAGAAATTGGTATCGGATCATCAGACTGCGGGACTGTCGTCATGATCGCAGGGTAAGCGGCAGGCAGGTCGACCCTGGATCGGTGCCCGACCATCCATTGCCTGGAATGGTCGGGCACCGGCTTCTGAAAATTTGAAGAGCAGGCTTGGGACACTCTCCAACTGTGCACCTCAGAAGGTCACGCTCGCGCGCGCATAATAGAAGCCGCCGCTCAGCCCAAAGGGCGCGAAGTTGCCATAGGCGCCCGATCCGTCGGCAGCGATGATGCCGTTGCGGTCGGGATAGGTGTCGAACAGGTTGTTCGCGCCGACCGACAGCGTGACATTCTCGCTGACATCATAGCCCACATCCAGATCGGCGATCCATTTCGCGCCGAAGCGGCGGTCGCCGGTCGCGACGTTCGACGATTCGATGTAGGAGCCGAACCGGGTCAGGCGGGCGAGTGCGTGGAGCCTGCCGGAGGACCAGTCGTTGGTCAGCACCAGCTTGGTCCGCGGCGTAGCGACGACGAGATCGCGCTGCGCCTGCCGCCCGAACAGGGTAACGTTGAGCGACGCCAGCTGGCTCGGATTGGCGATGATGTCGGTGATCTTCGTCTTGTTGTAGCTGAATGCCGCGTTGAGCCGGAAATTGCCGAGCGCCGTGCTCCGCAGATTATATTCCGCCACCACGTCGATGCCGCGCGTACGGGTGTCGATCGCGTTGGCGAAGAACTGCGCGCTGTCGACCCCGGTGACCCCGTTTGCGATCAGGATCGTACGGATCGCGCTGCCCCCGTTCGAGGCGGTGCCGAGGAACTCGGTCTTCACGATCCGGTCGTCGACCTTGATCTGATAGGCATCCACGGTCAGCCGCGCCGGCTCCCGCTCGAAGGTGAAGCCGAGCGTGTAGTTCAGCGACTTTTCGGGCTTGAGTGCACGGGCACCCAAAGCCTGCGCTGCGACGCTGTTGACGGGCAGGAATTTGGAGGTCGTGTTGACACGCTGGGTGCCAATGATCGTCACCGTGTTCTGCGTCGTGGAGAAACCGGTCTGCGCCAGCGACGGCGCGCGGAAACCCGTGTTGATGCCCCCGCGCAGCGCGAAGCCCGGCAGGATCTCGTAGCGCGTCGAAATCTTGCCCGACACGGTGTTGCCGGCGCTGTCGTCATAATGTTCGAAACGGCCGGCCACGCCGACGAACCATGCCTTTGTCACGTTGGTCGACAGGTCGACATAGGCTGCCAGATTGTTGCGGCTGAGCGAGGTCGCATCGGCCGGCGATGTGCCGGTGAAGGACACGAGGCCAGGCGACGGGGAACGCCCGCCGTACAGCTGGCCATAGGCGGTGCCGTCATTGGGGATCACATAGCCGCCGTCGCGATAGCTGTCGGGTTCACCGGCCTTGTTCTGGAAGCGCTCCCAGCGATGTTCGGCGCCCACGGCCAGCGTCAGCGGCTCGGCGAAGCCGATGTCATATTCATGCGAGAGGTCGACATTGTTGACCCAGAGCGTCTGGATCTGCCGTCCCATCAGAAACTCGGTGGGGCTCGACGGGCCCAATGTCGGATTGAGCGTCCCCACGGCGCCCAGCTTGACGTGGTCCTTGCCGTAGCTCGACGAGACATCATAGTTCCAGCCGGCGAGCTCGCCCTTGACGCCCAGCGCCGTTTGATAATCCCATTCCCAGATGCGCCGCCGCGCCTGGAAGCCGGCAGGATAGAGCTGCGGCAGCGCGTTGAAGCCGGTCGGGTTGGCCTGCCCCCCATAGCCTGTCGGAGACGGGAAATAGGCGCCGCGCTTGTCGTTGATGTCGCGATAGCTGAGCGTCGAGAAGCTGTAGATGTCGGCGCTTCCAACCGGGACCGACAGATTGAGCGAGCTGTTGATCATCTTGTCGCGGTTGGACCGGCCGTAGCCGCCGGCGATGAGGTGGTCGGCATTGGCTTCGCGTGGGTCGGGCTGGCCGTTCACCAGCGGGTAGAGCCTGGGCACGGGTTCGGCGGAGCTCTTCGCGCGGTCGCGATAGCGCCCTTCGATGGCGAAGCGGATGAAACCGCCGTCGCCCAGCTTCGTGCCATAGCCGATCGTCTGCTGAAGCAGCTGCGCCCCTTTCTCGTAGAGCTGGCCCGCCTGCGCGGTGAACTCGCCGCCCTCGGGGCGGTCGTCCAGGATGATATTGATGACGCCCGAGATTGCATCCGAACCATATTGCGCGGCGGCACCGTCACGCAGCACCTCGATCCGGCCCACTGCATTGGTGGGAATCAGGTCGATGTCGACCGGCGTGGAGCCGCCCGAAATGCGCGAGAGATTGTTGATCAGCGAGGTCGTATGACGGCGCTTGCCGTTTACGAGCACGAGCAGATAGTCGCCCGAGAGGCCCCGGATCGAGATCGGACGGACGCTTGCCGAGGTGCCGCCGCCGCCGAGCGCGGGCATGGTCAGCGAGGGGATGATGTTGCCCAGCACCTCCTTGAGACCCGCGCCGCCGGTGGCGCGCAGCTCGGTGGGCGTGATCACGTCGATCGGAACCGGGCTGTCGGCGACGGTGCGCGCCGTGCGGCTGCGCGACCCCGTCACCACGATCGTAGCCCCGTCCGCTCCATCCGCGCCGTCGGCTTCGCCACCCGGCGTAACGGCACCGGCCGGTGCCTCGGCGGCATAGGCAAGACTTCCCCATCCGCCGACCGCGATCGCGGCGGCGCCAGCATAGAATATCGGTTTCATGTCGTTCCCCGTAGATGTTGGTGGTTGGCCGGCTTTCCGCCGGCGTGGATCAGATCGACCTCATGGCGTGGCGCGATCCTGTGCGGCCCCGGCGGCTGCCGGAGCGAAACTTCGGTCGAACGCGCCCGTGAGCGGCCTGTCGCCTTTGATGGCGCCGGCAGCGCGGAATCCGTCGATCACCTTTTGCTGGTCCGCGACCAGCTGGTCGTCGATCGCGACCACGGTGCGTCCGTTCTTGTCGGCATAATCGGTCGCGACATCGAGCGGCAGACCCGTTTCCTGGGCCAGCAGCCGCCCGAATGCGTCCTTGTTGCGCTTGGCCCAGTCGAGCGCTTTCGCTTCGCGCTGCAGGAAGTCCGCCAGGATGGCACGCTTCGCACCGATCGCCTTTTCATTGGCAACGTCGAACCCATAGCCCCGGACGAGATCCTTACCGTCCACGATGCTGCGGGCGCCGGCGTCGATGGCCGGCTTCACATAGGGCGTCCAGGTCGCCCAGCCGTCGATCGCCCCGGAAACGAAAGCCGCACGGGCGTCCCCGGGGGTGAGGAAGGTGATTGTCAGCCAGTCGGCCGGAAGGCCTTCCTGCTGGAGTGCCCGCAGGATCAGATAATGGCCGATCGAGCCGCGGGTGGTTGCCACCTTCCGGCCCTTCAGGTCGCGTAGCGTCTTTGCGGTCGAGCCGGGCGGTACGAGCAGCGACAGCGCCCCGCGCGGGCGCTCCACTGCATATTGCGCCGATACGGCCTTGACCGGGCTGCCGCTCTGATAGGCGAAGATGAAGGGGGCGTCGCCCGCTACGCCGACATCGACCGCGCCTGCTCCGATAGCCTCGAGCAGGGGCTGCGCCGCCGCAAACTCGGACCATTCGATCCGGTAGTTCGCACCTTCCAGCGCACCGCTCGCCAGCATGACCGCCTTCGTACCGCCGCGCTGGCTGCCGACATGCAGCGTCGGCACATCGTCCGCCGTGCCTTTTCCACAGGCCGACAGGCCGAGACTCGCCAGTGCGAGGAGCAAAGGGAGGCGCAGGCGCAAAGCGGATTTTCTGAGAGCGTTTTCCATGTCGGCCAACCGCCAGTTTATCTCTATCGTTTCAATAGAAAAAAACTTCTAGGGTCTATTAGCGGCGCTAATCATGGGTCCGCCTCCCTTGAAAACAGGGCGATAATTCGCAGCGAAAGGCGGCGATGAAGAAACTCTTCCCCCAGCGAAACGACAGCTTTTATGGCCGATGTGCACATGAAAAAGGGCGCCGGTTCGCACCGACGCCCTTCCGCTGGACGTGCTCCGGTCGATCAGAGGTCGGCGTAGAGCGGCTCGTCCGCGATCAGCACGCGCTCGAGATGGCGGGGGAAGTCGCCGTAATTCTTCACCGCGTAATGAACCGCAGCCCGGTTATCCCAGAACGCCACCGAGCCCGGCCGCCAGGAGAAGCGTACCTGAAACTCCGGCCTCTTATACTGACGCAATATCTCGTCGAGGATCGCCTTGCTCTCGGAAAGCTCGACGCCGAGTATCTGGGGTCTTTGGGTGAAGTTGACCCAGAGTATCTTCTGGCCGGTTTCGCGATGGGTGCGGACGACGGGATGCGCGACGATCGGGTAATCATGGCCGGCGTCGTGCAGCGCTTCGCGGAAATCATGGGTCACGTGAAGCTGATCGAGCCGCTCCTTCAATTCCGAAGACAGGCCCTCATAGGCGAGGTTGGCGTCCACCCAGATCGTGTCGCCTCCGGTCTCGGGCAGGGTGACGGCGCGCAGCACCGCGCCCCAGGTCGGGACCAGCCGCCAGCTCGTATCGCTGTGATAGGCGTCGCCCGGCAGCACGTCGCGATGGATGCGCTTCTCATATTTCGCGGCATCGATCGCCGCGATCCGGTGGATCGGTGCAACCTTCGGATCGCGCGTCGTGCTCGGGTGGGTGTAGAGCGGAGCGAAATTGGCGGCGAAGGCCGCATGACTGTCATTGTCGAGCTGCTGGTCGCGGAAGAAGACGACTTTGTATCGAAGCACCGCCTGCCTCAGCGCATCGCGCTGTTCCGGCGACAGGGGCTGGCGCAGATCGACACCATGGATCTCTGCGCCGATCGTCGGCTGCAACGGGCGAATCTCGAATGGCTCCTTGGCAAGTAGCTCGGCAGGCAGGGCTTGGGACATCGTCTTCTCCATCATTGTACTGTGGCGAAGGCGATCATCCTCTTACTTGTCGCAAACTTCTCATGAGATATCGTCGGGACGAGTAAAATGATGAAATAGTATAACGCCTGCTGATGGGATTTATGATCCCACCACTATTCCGGCGATATATTGAGGTTGCTCAACCCTTGCTTTTGCATTCGCCATTCGTCGGCCAATGCTCCGGAGACTATGTTGACGCCAGCTCAACAGATGGATCCGAAATGACACGAACAATCAAACTGGGCCTGATCCTCCACGGCGTCGGACGCAGCTGGGGCGACTGGCGGCATCCCGACCGCGACGTGAACGCCAGCACCAGCTTTGCCTTCTATCTGGAGCAGGCGGAGCTGGCCGAGCAGGGCAAGTTCCACTTCCTGTTCGTCGCCGACAGCCTGTCGATCAACGAGCGGTCGAGCCCGCATTATCTCAACCGGTTCGAGCCGATCACCATCCTGTCCGCGCTCGCAGCGACCACCTCGCGGATAGGCCTCGTCGCGACGCTGACGGTCAGCTATTCCGAACCCTTCAATGTCGCGCGCCAGTTCGCTTCGCTCGACCATATCAGCGGGGGGCGTGCCGGCTGGAATGTGGTGACGTCCTGGCTGGGCGACACGGCCGCCAATTTCAGCAAGACCGAGCATCCGGCCCATGACGTCCGCTATCGCATCGCCGCCGAGCATGTCGACGTGGTCCAGGGGCTGTGGGACAGCTGGGAAGACGACGCCCATGTCGGGGACAAGGAAAGCGGACGCTTTCTCGATCCCGACAAACTGCGCCGGCTCGACCATCACGGCCAGTTCTTCCAGGTCCGGGGGCCGCTCAACATCAAGCGGTCGCCACAAGGCCAGCCGGTCATCTTCCAGGCGGGAGCTTCCGAAGATGGCCGCGACTTCGCCGCCTCGCGGGCCGACTGTATCTTCACCGGTGCCCAGACGATCGAGGAGTCGCAGGATTATTACTGGGACGTCAAAGCCCGCGCACGCAAACTGGGCCGCGATCCGAACCAGCTGTTCGTCCTGCCCGGCATCGGCCCGATCGTCGGCCTGACCGAGGAGGCGGCGGAAGCCCGCTATCAGGAACTCGCCGCGCTGAACTCGATCGAGACCGGGCTCGGCATGATCTCGCGTGCGTTCGACGATCATGATTTCGGCGCCTATGATCTCGATGCTCCGTTCCCCGACGTCGCCCATCTCGGGCGGAACAGCAATCAGAGCCAGTCGAACCACATATTGGAACAGGTCCGCGCCGAGGGGTTGACCCTCCGCCAGATCGCGCAGCGTATCGCCACGCCGCGCGGCGCCTTCGTCGGCACGCCCGAGAAGGTCGCCGATGCACTGCAGAAATGGTTCGAGGAAGAAGCGGCCGACGGCTTCGTGCTCTTCGAAACATTGCCGGGCCAGCTGGCGCTTTTCGTCGACCATGTCGTTCCGATCCTGCAGGCGCGCGGGCTGTATCGGGCCGATTATGAGGGCTCAACCTTCCGCGACAATCTCGGCCTGGCTTTTCCCGAGAACCGGTATACGGCGGCACGGCGCAACCGCGCGGCCGCTTGAAAGACCGACGCTGACTCGGGAGCGCCGGCAGGTATAAGCGGCGAATGAAATTAGCGTCTCACCGCGCCGGCCACGAGCATATCGCCGTGGTCGGCGCAGGCTTTTCCGGCAGCCTGCAGGCGATCAACCTGCTGCGGCACGATGGTCCCCGGACCACGCTCGTCGAACGACGGTCGACCGCCGGACGCGGGGTCGCCTATTCGACCGCACATCCCGGGCATCTTCTCAACGTGCGCGCCGCCAATATGAGCGCGCTGCCCGACGATCCCGATCATTTTCTCCGCTGGCTGGCCGATCGCCATCCCGAGCAGGACGGCTTCGTGCCGCGGACCCTCTACGGCGATTATCTCGGCGATCTGCTCTCCGATACTCTGGCTGCCTCGCCAGACCGGCTAGCGCTGCACCAGGCCGAAGTGGTGGATGTCGTCCCGGTCGCGGGCGATGGTTTCGATCTGCTCTTCGACGAGGGTGACCGGCTTAGGGCGGATGCCGTCATCCTGGCGCCCGGCAATCTGCCGCCCCACCAACCGACACCTCTTGCGGCGGCGGATTTGCCTTCGGCTGTCTATGCCGGAGATCCGTGGGCAGCAGACGCCACCACTGGCCTGTCTCCCGACGATACGATCCTGATCATCGGCACCGGGCTGACGATGGTCGACATGGTGCTGCTGCTCGAGGCCGGGGGGCATCGCGGCCGGATCGTTGCGATGTCGCGCCGCGGGCTCAGTCCCCATGCCCATGCCGACGGCGTGATGGCCGCTCCGCTAAACGAACGTCCGCCGGTGCACCCAACAGGGGCTCTCAGTGCCGTACGTAGGCGTGCGACCCACGTCGGCTGGCGCGCGGCGGTCGATGCCCTGCGACCGTTCACACAATCGATGTGGCTCGCCGCCGATGCCGGGCAACGGCGCAGCTTCCTGCGCCATCTGCGCCCCTGGTGGGACATTCATCGTCATCGGCTCGCACCCGCCGTCGCAGCCCGGATCGCGGCCATGCGTCGGAGCGGCCAGTTGGAGATCGTCGCCGGCAAGCTCCAGTCGGCGGTGGCGACCGGGAAGGGTGCAATCGTCGACTGGCGACCGCGCGGCGAGGATGCAATCCGGTCGATCGAGGTCGCGCGCATCATCAACTGCAGCGGGCCGCAAGGCGATCTGCGCAAGACCGACGACCGTCTGCTGCGGAATCTGGTCGCGCGCGGGCTGATCCGCCCGGACCCGCTCCAGCTGGGGATCGACGTCAACGCCCGCTCGGAGGCGATCGCCGAGGATGGGCGGCCCAATCCCGGCCTGATGATCATCGGGCCCATGACGCGAAGCGCCTTCTGGGAGATTGTCGCCGTGCCCGATATCCGGGTGCAGACATGGGCGCTCGCCCGCAGGCTGTGCAATGCGCAATGGGTGGAGGGCGAAGGACTGTAGCGCAAAGCCACGGCACTCCGCCCTCCGGTTGCTCAGGCGGCAGCCACGCCCGCCTGCGCATCTCTCGCGGCGACCAGCGCACGTGTCGCGGGAATCAGATCCTTGCCATATTCGACCGCGTCTCCGAGCGGATCGAAGCCGCGAATGAGGAAATGGTCGACGCCGATCTCGTAATAATCGAGGAGCGCCTCGGCGACCTGCTCGGGCGTTCCGACCAGCCCGGTCGAATTGCCCGCAGCGCCGGTCAGCGCCGCGACGCCCGTCCATAGCCGCTTATCCTGGCGAAGCGCCGACGCCGTACGCAGCAGCCTCTGCGCACCGTCATTGGGCGGGGTGTGACCTTCGAGCGGAAGCCCTGCGGCGATGCGGCTTTCGCGCACTTGCTCGACGATCTCGGCAGCCTTCTTCCAGGCTTCTTCCTCGGTCCCGGCGATCACCGGCCGCAGCGAGAGCGAGAAGCCGGGCGAGCGGCCATGGCGCGCGGCCGAGGCACGTACGCGCTGCACCACCTCGCGTGTCGCCTCCAGCGTTTCCCCCCATGTGGCGTAGACGTCGGCATGCCGCCCGGCGACATCGATCGCCTCGGCCGAGGTACCGCCGAAAAAGATCGGCAGATTGTCGGGTTTGATCGCGCTGAATGCCTGCCGGACCCGATAGAAGCGCCCCTCATGGTCGAAGGGCTGCGAGGCGCTGAGCTCCTGACGCAACACGGTCAGATATTCGTCGGTGCGGGCATAGCGTTCGGACTTGGTCGTGCCGACGTCGCCGTCGCGGGCCATTTCCTCGTCGGCACCACCGGTGATGATGTGAACGGCAACCCGTCCGCCGGACAGTTGATCGAGGGTCGCGAGTTGCCGCGCAGCGAGGGTGGGCTGGGTGAAGCCAGGCCGATGCGCGACAAGGAATCCCAGCCGCGAGGTGATGGCCGCCGCATGGGCCGCAACGATCTGGCTTTCGGGGCTGTTCGATCCGAACGGGATCAGAACCCGATCGAAGCCGCCGGCCTCCTGCGCGCGCGCCGCCGCGTCCACATAGTCCTTGTCGAGCACGCGGGACCGGATGGCCTGTTGCGTTTCAGAGCCATTGTTGAACCCGATATAGCCGATGAATTTGACGCCCATGCCGGACTTCCTTTCGTTTCAGATGACGTAAAAACCGTGCGTGCCGTCGCGTTCGAGCTGATCGACGAGGCCGAACTCCCAATCGAGATAGGCCTGCATCGCGGCTTGCGGATTGTCGGTGCCCTCATAAGGCCGCTTGTATCGCCCCTCGGGTCCGCGCGGGGGGAAGGCGTCGCTGGCACCGGTTTCCAGCGGCCCCTCGAAGCCGCTCTCGAGCACGTAAACCTCCCACCCCATCTGGGCGAGCCATGAGGCGCTCATGTCGGCGCGCGCACCGAGATCGTCGGCAAGCACGATCCGCGCGCCGCGCACCGGCGCGAAATGATCGGTTTCCTGGACGAGCTGCCCACCCGGCGCGTTGCGAAAGCCGGGCAGATGTCCGGCGGCAAAGGCGTCCGGCTGCCGTACGTCGAAGCGATAGAGCGTCCGGCGTCCATCGGCGCCCAGTCGCTTTAGCGCAGCTGTGTCGATGTGCCTGACGCCGGCGCGATAGGCGACCTGTCGCGCCCGCTCGCGGGCTTCTGCTGCTGCGCCCTGATCTACAGGCGGCAGTCGGCGCTGCTGGCCGTTCTCGAGTTGCTGGCCTGCCAGCGTCCACCCGATCGTACCGTTGCGCAGCGCCACGACGCGGTTGGGAAGGCCCGCATTGATAAGCGACTGCGTCCCGATGATGCTGCGGGTCCGGCCCGCGCAGTTGACGATGATCGTCGTATCGGGATCCGGCGCCAGAATGGGGGCGCCGACGACCAGTTCGGCGCCGGGCACACTGGTGCCGGTGGGGATGCTCATCGTCGCATATTCCTCGAAGCGCCTGGCATCGAGGATGCGGATATCGGCCTTTTCGTCGATCAGCGCCTGCACGTCGGGGGCTGCGAGCGACGGGGTATGGCGGCGGCTTTCGACCAGTTCGCCGAACGCCTTGGAATAGCTGTTCACATCCTGGAACAGTTCGTATCCGGCGTCCCGCCAGGCCTGCAGCCCGCCCGTGAGCGACGAAACCTCCGTGAAGCCCAGCGCGCGGAATTGCTCGATCGCATCGTCGACCAGGCCTTCACCATCGTCATAGAGGACGATCGGCACGTCGCGCCTCGGTAAACGGATCGGTGCCTCCTCTGCGATGCGCGACGGCGGGATCTGGGCGGCGAACAGGGGATGGCCCTGCGCGAACGCATGCTCGCTGCGCAGGTCTATCAGCGCGATTTCGTAGCGCAGCAGCCATGCGGTGCGGACGTCGTGGGGTGAAAGGCGGCTCATCGTGAGGAAAGATCCCAAAGATTTGGAAGGCTGTCGTTGGCGTAGCCGGAGATGAAGCGCTTGGGCCGTCCGGCGGAATCGTAGGTCGCCCGCTGCACGGCGCCGATATTGTCGCCATAGACGTGGATGCTGATCGAGACCCGGTCGTCATAGGCGTTGGAGACACTATGTATGTCTCCGATATCGGGGCCGAACGCCTCGACATCGCCCGGCTCCAACCGATGCGCAGGTCCGGTGCGGATCAAGGCTCCGTCACCCGACCAGCCATAGTTGCGCACCACCTCGGCACCCCGCAGCACGCCGACCAGCCCCCAGGTCCGGTGATCGTGGATCGGTGTGCGCTGGCCCGGCCCCCAGACGAAGCTAACGACCGAAAAGCGCTCGCGGCTGTCGCAGTGGAGCAGATATTGGCGATAGCGGTCGGGGTCGGGCTGGGCGTAGGCATCGGGCAGCCAGTCGTCGTGCGCAACGAGGTCGCGCAGCAACGCGGCATGGCTTGCCCCCGGCGGGCCGCCCAATTCCGCGAAATCCCGGATGAAGCCGCGCAGGCGAGCGACACCGCTTCCGGCATCGACGAGCGCGAGGGTCATGGCACGTCGCTTTCGCTGTTGTGCCAGATCGCATCGGCATAGGTTCCCTCGGGCGCCTCGACGCCGAGATGGCCGAGCAGGCGGCTGCGCAAAGGCCGGACACTGGCGGTCCGCTCGCCGCGCGGAGCGGCGATGATCTCTTCCGCGACGATCCGACCGGCATCGAGGACGAGAATGCGATCGGCCAGAGCGATCGCTTCGTCGACGTCATGGGTTACCATCATCACCGCCGGGCGATGGCGCCGCCACAAGGCCAGCACCAACTGGTGCATCCGGATACGGGTCAATGCGTCGACGGCCGCGAAGGGCTCGTCGAGCAGCAGCAGCTTGGGTTCGCGGACGAGCGCCCGGGCCAGCGCGACGCGCTGTGCTTCTCCTCCGGAAAGGGTCAGCGGCCAGGCGTTCAGCCTGTGCCCAAGGCCAACTTCCTGCAAGGCTTCTTCGGCGAGCAGGCGCGCATTGCCGCGCCGCAGCCCGAGCGCGACATTGCGCCACACCTTCTTCCAGGGGAGCAGCCGTGCATCCTGGAAGACGACCGCGCGCGATTCCGGAACGCGGACATTCTGGTCGGTGACGTCGTCCAGTCCGGCGAGCGTGCGCAGCAGGGTCGTCTTGCCGCTGCCCGAGCGTCCGAGCAGGGCGACGAATTCACCCGGCGCGATATCGAGATCGAGGCCGTCGATGATCGTGTTGGCACCATAGCGGCGGGTGAAGCCGCGCAGGCGGACGACCGCTTCTCCCGCCTCGGGAGGCAGGGTGGCCTTCAGGGCCCGCGATACGAGCATCAGTCCATGGCGAGCGGTCATGTCAGGCCTCCAATATGTCGGGGCGCCAGGCGAGCGCGCGTCGTTCGATCAGGCGGATGACGTGATCGGCCGCGAGGCCCAGCAAGGCGTAGACCATCAGGCAGACGACGATGATATCGGTCCGCATGAAGTCGCGCGCGTTGTTGATCAGGAAGCCGAGCCCCGCCGAGGCGTTGATCTGCTCGGCGATCACCAGCAGGATGATCGCGATCGACAGCGAATAGCGCAAGCCGACGAGAAGCGACGGCAGCGCAGCGGGCAGGACGACATGAACGATCTGCTCGGTACGGGAAAGCCCGAAGCTCTTCGCCGCATCCAGCAGTCGCACATCGACCCCGCGAATGCCGTTGTAGAGATTGAGATAAACCGGAAACAGCGTTGCGAAGGCGATTAGCGCGACCTTCGGCGTCTCGCCGATCCCGAACCAGACGATGAACAGCGGCGCGAGCGCGACCACGGGAATGGTGCGCTTGATCTGCATCACCGGATCGACGATCGCCTCGCCGATGCGCGACAGGCCGGCAGCCAGTCCCAGGGCGAGCCCCAGCGAAACCCCGATCGCCAGTCCCGTCGCCGCCCGGCCGAAAGAGACGAGCAGGTTCCGCGGCAATTCGCCGGACCAGATCATGTCCGCCATGGTGGCCAGCACCGCCGACGGTGCTGCGAGCGTCTGTTCGGGGATCGCCCCGGTTCGTGAGCCGAGCTCCCACAGCAGCAGGAGCAGCAATGGAGAGAGCGCCCGCGATCGGGCCACGGTGCGCCAGCGGGGCAATGTCGAGATGGAAGACGGTGTCAGGCTCATATACTATCGATATGATAGAGTTATCGAGCCGTCCTATTTGGATTGCTCATATATCCCCTGTCCGGGGCTCAGACGGTGAAGATAAAATCCTATTTTCAGTTGCTTATGCCTACACCCAAACTTCGCTTTCGGGCGGCAAAGAGAAGCTGCGTCCGAATACTCTATCAAATCAGTTATATTAAATCATGGCCGTCAACCTACCCACCAACCTCCTCCGCAGCTTTGTCGCCATTGTCGACTCGGGCTCGATGCTCAGCGCCGCCGACAAGGTGTTCGTCACCCAGTCCGCGCTGAGCCTTCAGATCAAGCGTCTCGAGGATATGCTGCAGCAGGCGCTGTTCACACGCGATGGTCGCAAGCTGGCCCTGACCAGCGCTGGAGAACTCCTGCTGGATTATGCGCGGCGCGTGCTCAGCCTGAACGACGAGGCCGTGGCGGCCGTGACCCGTGGCACCTTTTCCGGGCCGATCCGGATCGGGATGGTTCAGGACTTCGCCGACACCTTGCTGTCCGGTCTGCTCGCCCGGTTCGTCGAGCTTCATCCCACCGCGCAGATCTACGCGCGCGTCGCCGGCACGGCCGAGCTTCAGGGGCTGATCGAGCGCAACCAGCTCGACATCGCGCTGGGCTTTGCGCCCGGCGACGAACCCAGCGCCATCCGGGTGGCCCCAATGAGCTGGTATGGCGACGAGAGCCTTGCCGAGCGCCCCATTCTGCCGCTCGCCGTGCTCGAAAAGCCGTGCCGGTTCCGCGATGCGGCAATCGCCAGCCTGGAGGCCGCGGGACTACCCTATCGCATCGCGGTGGAGTCGCCCAATCTCTCTACGCTGCGCGCCGCCGTGCAGGCCGGCCTGGGCGTGACCTGTCGGACGCATCTGTTCCTTGCGGACGGGGACTTGGCGCAGGTCGAGAGCCTGCCTCGGCTGCCGAACATCAGCTGCGTCGTCATCCGCGCGGGCAATGCCGACGAGGCCAAGACACGGCTCGCAGACCTTGCCACCGAGGTGATCTGCGCGCTGTGAGGGGTTGAGCCTGGGCATCGCCGGTCCCGCCCCGCAACCTATGAGGCTGGCTCAATCGAGCCGTGCAAAGTCTCGTTGGTTGGTGGCTGCACCTTCCGTTTATCCAGCGCAGACCAACCCTGTGCGGAGCCGATGACGATGTCCCAATCCCTGCAATCGAAATTCGACGCCCTCCATGCCGAACGCGTGCGCAGCTGGGACGCTGCCAAGCTGGCGACGAACATCGCGCAGCGGCAGGCGCTGGTGGAGCGGTTCGATGCCGAGGCGGTCGTCAAGGCCGGCGAGACGGTCGCGCCTTTCGTGCTGCAACTGTCGACAGGCGGCGCCGTCGACCTGGCCAGCCTGACGCGCGACGGGCCGGTGGCGCTGATCTTCTTCCGCTTCGCCGGCTGCCCGGCGTGTAATATCGCCTTGCCGCATTATGACGAGCATCTCCGCCCCGCGCTTGAGGCAGCCGGTATCCGCATCGTCGCGGTGAGCCCGCATCTTCCCGAGAAGGGGCTCGATGAGATCCGTGTCCGTCATGGCCTCGGGTTCGACGTGGCAAGCGATCGCGGCAACAGCCTCGCTCGTCGTTTCGGCCTGACCTTCGTTCCGTACGACAACCCACCCAAGCCGGAGAATGACGAGACCTGGATAGGCGCCTTGACGGGTACGGACAGCTGGGAATTGCCGATGCCTGCCGTCGTCCTGATCGACACGCAGGGGAAGGTGCTTTTCGCCGATGTCAGCCCGGACTGGCTGCGACGGACTGAAGCCGCTGAGATCATAGCCGAGGTTGCTCAATTGCGCGAAGATCACCCCCGGTCCAGAATTCCAGCCTAGCTTCCATGCGGAGGCCAGCACGGCCTAAGCTCGATCACGGACGCAGAAACTGCGGTTTAGGCGGGCCCCAGACCATGCTTAGCGGCACGATATCTATCGCTCGGACGATGTCCCTTCTGGGCTGCTTGCAGACAATCGACCATCGGAACGCCAACTGGGCGCGGCGCTGAACGCCACCGACTGCGCCTGTACGGGCTCGACCTATAAGGACTTGCTGGCCCGCGACGCGTAGCCGGCGGTGGCAGGAGCAACACCGAGCCAGTTTGGCGGTAACCAAGCCAAGTGGATTCCGAAGCGCTCGACCGGTTTCGACAACCGCGTCCGCCTGAACGCTCATCCGGCGGGACATATGTCCCGCCGGACAATCATTATCGTCCAGACGCTGCGTGAGCCCGTCGCCGCTGTACCTCAGCCTCCCAGAGCTTATGCCGCGCAGCCGAAGTCGGCATCTTCGCCGTCCGGGCCACCCGTGCTGAGATCGAGCGTGAAGCCACGCACCCTCGCCTGCTGGTCCGCGACCGAGCCTGCGCGCGCGATGGGTTTGGCCGTTGGCTTGGAAGCCGGCCGCATCAATGGCTTGCGCGCGGGCTGCTTCGCTGCTGCAGCAATATTATGCGCACCGGCTACGCGAAAGAAACCAAGGCTATGCTGCAGTTCTTCCGCGCGGCCGGCAAGGTCGGTCGAGGTCGATGTAATCTGCTCGGACGCTGCCGCATTTTGCTGCGTGACCTTGTCGAGCTGCTGGATCGCCTCGTTGATCTGCGCGGCACCGATATCCTGCTCACGGCATGCGGCGCTGATCTCGGCTACCAGTTCGGACGTGCGGCGGATATCGGGGACCAGCCGGGTCAGCATCTCGCCCGCCTGGGTGGCCGCCGTCACCGTGTCGGACGACACGCCGCTGATCTCGGCCGCCGCCAGCTGACTGCGCTCCGCAAGCTTGCGCACCTCGGCGGCAACGACCGCGAAGCCGCGACCATGTTCGCCGGCGCGCGCTGCTTCGACTGCAGCATTGAGTGCGAGCAGGTCGGTCTGACGAGCAATCTCCTGCACGATACCGATCTTCTCGGCGATCGTACGCATGGCGATGACCGCCTTGTGCACCGCCTGCCCGCTCAACTCGGCATCCTGCGACGACTGGCGCGCCATCTTCTCGGTCTGGGCGGCATTGTCGGCGTTCTGCCGGATGTTTGCCGCAATCTCCTCCATCGCTGACGACGCTTCCTCGGCGGAAGCAGCCTGTTCGGTTGCGCCCTGCGACACCTGCTCGGACGAGGAGGACAATTCCTGGCTGCCGCTCGCCACCTGATCGGCGGCAACCGAGACGGTGCTCGCGAAATTGCTGAGATTGTCCACCAGAGTGTTGATCGCATCCTTCATGCGGCGATGATCGCCTTCGCATTCGATCTCGACCCGCTCCAGCAGCGAACCCGTGCTTACCAGATTGAGGACGCGGTTACCCTCGGCAATCGGCAGCAGGATGGCATCGAGCATGCCGTTAATGCCCTCGACCAGCCCGGCGAAGTCGCCGGGGAAGCGATCCGCCACACCGCGCTCGCTCAGCTGACCCGCAGTCGAGGCGTGGATCAGGCGCTGGATTTCGCCAATGATTGCCTTGAGATTGCCGCGCAGCATTTCGATCGTATCGTTGATGAACGCCTTCTTGCCCGGAAGTTGCGGCATCGGCGCATCAAAATTGCCTTCGGCAAACTGCTTGATACAGGCCATCGCCATCTTCTTGGCCGCGATATGATTGGCGACCATCTCGTTGATGCCTTGCGCCATCAGGCCGAAATCGCCCTCGAACTTTTCCACGGGCACGAACACGTCGATGTCGCCTTTGTCGTGCTCCGCCGACATCCTGTTCATTTCCGCGATCAGCCCCTTCAGGTTGCCGCGCAACTTCTCGATCGTATCATTGATGAACGCCTTCTTGCCCGGAAGCTGTTCCAGCGGGGCCTCGAAATCACCCTCGCTAAACGACTTGACGCAGGCCAAGGCCAGCTTTTTCACAGTGATATGGCTGACGACCAACTCATTGACCATATGCGCGGCAACCGCCAGACCGCCCTGGAATTCCTCGACGGGCAAAATGACGTCTATGTCACCCCGGGCATGCTCGGCGGTCATGTGCACCAGTCGCTTGTTGAAGGCGGCTGTCGGCGCGGCGGCCGCCTCGATCATCTCGTTGACGGCGACCAGAACCTCCCGCGCTTTCCCCGTAGTCCCTGTCAGGTCAAGACGGTCATCGACGCGTCCCTGCACAAAAGCGCGCTGCACACGGGCGATCTCCGCGATGGCCGTGTCGATGTGGGACGTGGTTTTCAGTGAAGCATGGAAGCGCATTGGCGTTCTCCTGAAGGAGCAGGGCGGGCGGGCACGTCGGCGTGCAGAAATGGAGGCGCACGGCAGGATCAGTCGCCAGCCTGGCGCCAGCCGACAGTCTCGCTGTCGATTAAAAGCTTGTCGGTCGAGCCGCGCGCTGCGTCGTCCGGATCGGGTTTCTCACCTCCGGCGGTGAAAAACACAGGAGAACCAAGGTCTCCGATCTGTATGAAATCGGGACGCTAGGTCCAAGTCTCAATGAGAAAGATCATGTCGCCCTCGTTATTTGGTTGTTCTGCTACAATCCTCTAACGAACAAGCCGATTTAAAATCCTTAAATCTGATACTTAAATTCCGCTTAATCATTCAGCCTGAAGCATGCTTCGTTCAGGTATGAATTCAGACAACTCATTGTACGAAAAGATTATTCGAAACTTATCGAGGGAAGTAACCGCTGATTGCGGGTAATACACAGTGCCCGATGGACTCAAGGAACAGCGCCACCCTCACAGGCCATCGACTCTCGAACAGGCGAAGGAAAAGAGGCAGATTCGGCCCGGCGCTCGCGTGCTAAACAGCCGTCCGCCCCGCGAACAGGCCAAGCCCCCAACGCGCGATCAGGCCCGCAATCAGGGTGCCGAAGCTGATCGCGGTGCCGACCCAGCCGACATAGTCGATGCTGGCCCACAATATGTAGATCGACACGCCCGAGAAGATCAGCGGCAGCAGCGGACCGAAGGGAACGCGATAGGGACGCTCGGCTTCGGGGCATTTGCGGCGCAGCAGCGGCAAGGCGAGGCCACTCAGCGTCAGAAACAGCCAATAGACCGGCGACATATAGTCGACCATCGTCGCGAAGCCGGCCGGGGTCAGCGCGCCCCAGACGATCAGCAGCAGGGTGATAGCCGTCTGCAGCAGGATTGCGGCGCGCGGCACGCCCCGCTGCTCGTCCCAGGTCGCCAGCCGCTCCAGCCCCGGCAAGTCAGCAGCTGCGGCATAGAGGGTGCGCCCGCCGACGATCAGCAGCGCGTTGAGGATGGCGATCGCCGCCACGCCGACCGCGATGACCATGGCGGTGCGGCCGACCTCGCCGAAGACCGCCTGCATCACCGCCGCCGCCGGCGCATCGCTGCGGGCCAGGCCGGCGGGGCCGAGGACGCTCACATAGGCCCAGTTGGCGACCAGATAAAGCAAGGTCACCGCCCCCATTCCGCCGATCATTGCGCGGGTTATGTCGCGCGGCCGCCGGACCTCGGCCGACAGCGTGGAGGCGTCGTTGAAGCCACCATAGGCCAGCATGACATAGACCATCGCGACACCGAAACCGCCGACGGGATCGACAGGGGGAACCGCGCCATCGACCGGCACCCCACCCTGCACGATCATCCACAGCGCCGCGCCGCCGAGTGCCAGCAGCGCAACCACGTCGAGCGCCACGAACGCGACCTCGCTGCGGGCGCTGGTCTTCAATCCGCGCAGGTTTATCGCCGCGAGCCCAACGACCATCGCCGCCGCGAGCACCGCTCGCGTCAATCGGTCCATCGGCCATAATTCGTTGAGATAGTCGGTCCCGACGAAGGCCAGCATGGCCGCCGAGGCGGTGAAGATGACGGTGAAGCGCGACCAGGCGAACAGATAGGCGATCGTCTGGCCATAGGCCTGCTTCAGGAAGCGATAGTCGCCGCCCGGATGGGGAAAAGCGGCGCTGAGTTCGGCATAGCAGAGCGCACCGATCAGCGCGACGACACCGCCCAGCGCCCAGGCGGCATAGATCGCCAGCGGCGAGCCCAGCGTGGCGCCGACGACCGACGCCGAGCGGAAGATGCCCGCCCCGACGACCATGCCGACGACGACCGAGGATGCCTGCCAGGGACCGATGACGCGCCGCACTCTATCCTGTCCGTACCCGTTTTTCCGTCGGCGTCCTCTGCCGCGTCATGGGCGGCTTGTCGTCCCTTTTCTGGCCTTCCCAACCGATCTGGAAGAAATTGTTACGAACGGAATAGCATTCTTGTCTAAACGCTCGCGCGCCATCGGTTATAACGAGCAGCATAAAAGACAGGCGTTTCAGGGGACTATTCCATGCGCAAGATCGATCACCGCCTTCTCGCCGGCATCGCGACCGGTGCCTTCCTCCTCGCAGGCAGCGCCGCCATGGCGCAGACGACCGAGACCTCGGGCGATCCCGAGATCACCGTCATCGGCAGCCGCGCGCCGAACCGCACGGTGCTCGACAGCCCGGTGCCCGTCGACGTGATCCGCGGCGACGCGATCCGCCAGGCCGGTGCAACGGGCGAACTGGCCCAGTCGATCGGCACGCTGGTTCCCGCCTTCAACTTCCCGCGCCAGTCCAATTCGGGCGTCGGCGACACGGTGCGCGCCGCGCAGCTCCGCGGCCTTTCGCCCGATCAGGTGCTCGTGCTCGTAAACGGCAAGCGCTACCACACCACCTCGACGCCGGCGCTCGACACCAAGGTCGGCAAGGGCACCGCGCCGGTCGACCTCAACACGCTGCCGATCAACGGCGTCGGCCGCCTGGAAGTGCTGCGCGACGGTGCCGCCGCCCAATATGGTTCGGACGCAGTCGCCGGCGTGATCAACATCGGCCTCGACCGGATGGACCATGGCTTCGTAGCCGACATGACCTATGGCCTGAACATCACCAAGCCGCGCGCAGTGGGCAAGACGCTCGACGACGGACGCAACATCTCGGGCGCGCTGAAGTTCGGCACGAAGCTCGGCGACGGCGGCTTCCTGACGGTCGGCGGCGACTATACCCACCAGCAGGGCACCAACCGCGCCGGCTATGACCAGGGCGGCCAGTTCCTGTCGAACGGCAGTTATAGCGATCCGCGCAACGACCAGTTTTTCGGCAAGCGCCTGTTCAAGGTCGGCGATCCGCGCGTCGACAGCGGCCATCTCTGGTACAATGCCGAGACCCCGGTGGGCGGCGACCTGACCTTCTACAGCTTCGGCGTCGCTCATGCGCGCAAGTCGGTCGGCGCGAACTTCTTCCGCTGGCCGGTGATCGTCGACGGCAATGGCAACGACTATCTGCCCCCAGCCCAGCCGAACGGCACCGGCGGGTTCCGCCCGAAGAGCGTCGTGCGCAATCGCGACATCTCGGTCACCGCCGGCCTCAAGGGCGAGCTCGGCGACTGGCGCACCGATGCCAGCCTGACCTATGGCCGCAACTGGATCAGCTACCGCCTGCGCGACTCGGTCAACTATTCGCTCGGCGCGGCAAGCCCCAACGCCTTCCTGCTGTCGCGCGTCCGCTCGGACCAGCTCGTCGCCAATCTCGACCTGTCGCGCGACTATGAGCTCGGCCTAGCAGCCCCCGTCACCGTCTCCTTCGGCGGCGAATATCGTCGGGAGAACTGGCGTTCCAAGGCGGGCGACCCCGCCTCCTATGCCGTCGGCCCGCTCGCCGATCCGGCCTCGCTCGGCCTCCAGCCCGGCGCACAGGCCGGCCCCGGCCTGACCCCGGACGACGCGCGCAAGCTCGATCGCGACGTGGTCGCCGCCTATCTCGAACTGTCGACCAAGCTCGCGCCGACGCTGTCGGCCGACGTCGCCGGCCGCGTCGAACATTATTCGGATGCGGGCACCAGCGTTGCCGGCAAGGCGGCCCTGCGCTGGGAGTTCGTCGACGGCTTCGCGCTGCGCGGATCGGTTTCGAACAGCTTCCGTGCGCCGGCGCTCGCCCAGCGCGGAGCCTCGGCCACCTCGCTCAACTTCGGCGCGGGCGGGCAGCTGCGCCGGGTCGCGACGCTCCCCGTCGACAGCGCCGTCGCGCAGTCGCTCGGCGCCGCCAAGCTGAAGCCCGAGAAGAGCTTCAACCTCTCGGCCGGCATCACCGCCTCGCCCTTCGAGGGCCTGCACCTGTCGGTCGACGCCTTCCGCATCCTGATCGACAACCGCATCACCCTGTCGGAGCGCTTCGACCTGACCGGTCTCAGCGCGGCACAGCGTGCCGCACTGGGCCTCGGCACCTTCGACGCGATCAACTTCTTCACCAATGCGGTCGATTTGAAGACCCGCGGCATCGAAGCCGTGGCGGACTATCGCTTCACCCTCGGCGAAGCCAAGGTCGGCCTGTCCGCCAGCTACAGCTATGCCAAGAGCAGCATCCGCAGCGTCGATGCCCCGCCGGCCCAGCTTGCCGCCAACGGCATCAGCGGCAATCTCATCGGGCTCGAGGAAACCAACACGCTCGTCAACGCCGCGCCGCGCGACAAGCTGATCCTGTCGGGCGACTGGGCACAGGGGCCGTTCTCGGCCACGGTGCGCGGCATCCGCAACGGCTCGGTCGTGCGCGTGTTCGACTTTGGCGGCGGTTTCGCGCCGCGCCAGCGCTTCGGCGCCGAATGGCAGCTGGACACCGAGGTGTCGTATAGCTTCGCCGAAGGGCTGACCTTCAGCATCGGCGCGAACAACCTGTTCGACAACTACCCGGACCGGTCGATCGACGACATCAACGGCGCGGGCAACCTCGCCTATGACGTGCTGTCGCCGATCGGCATCAACGGGCGCTACCTCTACGCCCGCGCTCGGGTCGCCTTCTGACGATGCGCGCGCTGATCGCCCTCGCCGCGCTCTGCGTCGCCGGTACCGCTCATGCCGCTCCCGCCACCGACTGGCGGGCGCGTGCGGATGGCCTGCTGGCGGATGCGGTGGCCGTGCCTTCGGTCGATGGAAAGACCGGGGCCCGGCCCGTGGCGGAGCGACTGGCGCGCGAGTTCCTGGCGGCGGGTTTCCCGGCCGCCGACGTGCGCGTACTGCCCTACAAGCAGACCGCCGCGCTGATGGTCCGCCTCCGCGCGGCCCAGCCGAAGCGTGGCGCCGTCCTGCTGCTCGGCCATATGGACGTAGTCGATGCACGGCCGGAGGACTGGTCTCGCGATCCGTTCAAGCTGATCGCCGAGGGCGGCCATTATTATGGTCGCGGCACCAGCGACATGAAGGGCGGCTTCGTCGCCCAGGCGATCGCGCTGCTGCGGCTGAAGGCAGAAGGGGTGAAGCTCGACCGCGACGTCATCCTCTTCGCGACCGGCGACGAGGAGAGCGAGGGCGAGGGTGCGGCGAAGATCGTCGGCGAATGGCGTCCGCTGCACAATGCCGTCATCGCGCTGAACGCCGATGGCGGGGGCGGGTCGATCGACGGCGCAGGCCGGCCGCTGGGCTTCCGGCTCCAGACATCCGAAAAGACCTATGCGAGCTTCACCTTCACCGCGCGCAACCGCGGCGGCCATTCGTCGCGCCCGCGTGCCGACAATGCGATCTATGCGCTGGCGGGGGCGCTCGAGCGGCTGTCGGCCTATCGCTTCGCCCCCATGCTCAACGAGACGGTGAAGGCCTATCTCGAAAACTCGGCGCCGCTGCGCCGGCCGGAACTGGCGGCGGCGATGCGCGCCTTCGCCAAGGATCCGACCGACATCAAGGCAGCCGACCGCATCGACGCCGACGATGGCGAGATCGGGATGATCCGCACGACCTGCGTGGCGACGCTGCTGGGCGGCGGCCATGCCGAAAATGCCCTGCCTCAGACGGCGACCGCGACGGTGAACTGCCGCATCTTTCCCGGCGTCCCGGCAGAACAGATACGAACCGAACTGCAGGCGGTCGCGGGCAAGGACGTCGAAGTGACAAAGCTCAACGCCTTCGGGGACGGCACCCAGCCCTCGCCCCTTACCGATGAGATCGTCGGCGCCTACACAAGGGCGGTTCGCGCCCGTCATCCTGGGGTCGCGATCATCCCCGAGATGACGCCGGGCGCGACCGACGGCGGCCGGCTGCGGGCTAACGGAATCCCGACCTATGGCGTGGACGGGCTGTGGCGGGTCGACCCCGACGACATGCGCGCCCATGGCAAGGACGAGCGTATCCTGGTCGAGGCCTTCCATGCCGACCTCGACCATTGGTACGACCTGATCCGCAACATCTCCGGCGCACCCCGGCGCTGAGCGCCGGGGCAGCCTCAATCAGCGCATCAATTCTTCGTTGGTCGGCGTCCGGCGCAGCGATTGCCCGGCCGTGCAGTCGATCGCCTGACCGGTCGTCGATGCCGACTCGTCCGACAGCAGCCACAGCGCTGCATTGGCGACGTCGTCGACCGTGCTGAGACGGCCCAGCGGGATTTCGCGCAGGAACGCGCCTTCGAGCGTCGGCAGCGCGAAATAATCCTCGGTCATCGCCGAACGGGTGAAGCCGGGGATGACCGAATTGACGCGAATGCCGCGCTCGCCCAGTTCGTTCGCTGCCACGCGGACCATATGGTCGACACCGCGCTTCGTGCCTGCATAGGCCGAAAGCCCCGGCGGGGCGACGGCGGCCGTCAGCGACGAGGTGGTGACGAGCGACCCGCCGCGCTCCATGCGCCGCGCCATATGCTTGAAGAACAGCGCCGTGCCGATGAAGTGCACGTCGCACATGAGGCGCAGCTGCTCGACGGTGACATCGAGGATCGAAGCCTGCGTGTCCGCGCCCGCATAATTGATTGCGCCGTCGAGCCCGCCGAAACGATCCACGGCGGCTGCCGCCAGCGCCTCGATCTGCGCCTCGTCGGTGATGTCGCAAGCGACCGCAACCCCGCCGACTTCGCTCGCGACCGCCTCGACGCCTGCCTTGCGCCGGGCCGCAAGAACGAGATTTGCGCCCTCGCGCGCGAGGATGCGCGCAGTAGCCGCGCCCATGCTCCGACCGTCCGAAGCGCCCAGGATTACGATCGTCTTTCCGTCGAGCCTTGCCATGTTCATCCCTCCTGTCGGCGGCGGCCTTTGCGGCCACACGCTGCTCTCGCCGGGAAAGTACAGGAGGGGTCCGCGGCCGGGATGCTGATCAATCAGCTAGGTGGCCGCAACGGGTTCGGGGCGGATGCCGCCAGAACTCGCCGAATATTCCTATGGTGATATTCGTCGGCAAATTCGGATTTTTGAGGCGAAACCGGTTCCGCTTTGACAGCAATGCTGGCGGATTTTCACTACCGAAATCGAAGATCGGACAAAATTACACCCACTCGCAGGCAGAGCAAAATCTACCAACGTCCGCGAGCAAGCCGGTCGATCGATCCATAAAAGGGGAAATATATGGTGCTCTTCGCCAAGGCTCATTTCGCACGTCGCCTGTTGATCGGTACGGCTCTGACCGCCCTCCTGTCGACCGCTCCCGCTCTTGCCCAGACCGACGCTCAGGCCGCTGCCGAGAGCTCGGACGGCATGGGTGACGAGATCGTCGTCACCGCGCTGCGCCGCGCGACCAATCTGCAGGAAACGCCGCTCGCGATCAGCGCGGTCACCGGCAACACCCTGACCACCATGGGCGTCACCGATTCCAACGGCCTTGCCCGCGTCAGCCCCGGCCTCGTCGTCCGCGAGGGCGGTTTCTCCGGTTCGCGCGTCACGATCCGCAACATCCGGGCGGCGGGCGAAGCGACCGTCGGGCTCTATTATGACGACGTGCCGCTGATGGGCTCCTCGGGCGTCAGCAGCGACGCCGGCGGGACGACCCCCGACATCCGCCTGTTCGACGTCGACCGGGTCGAAGTGCTGCGCGGTCCGCAGGGCACGCTCTACGGCTCGTCGTCGATGGCGGGCACGGTCCGCCTGATCTTCGCCAAGCCGAAGCTCAACAAGACCGAGGCTACCGTCACCGGCCAGATCTCGGCCGTCGATGGCGGCAGCCTCGGCTTCGAGAATCAGGCGATGGTCAACGTGCCGATCGTCTCCGACCTTCTGGCGATCCGCGCGGTCGGCTTCGTGCGCGAGCGTCCTGGCTATGTCGACAACGTCACGCTGGGCCAGAAGAACGTCAACGACCAGTTCAGCACCGGCGGCCGCATCATGGCGCGCCTCGAGCCGGCCCCCGGCCTGACGATCGACGGCGTCGCGACCTTCCAGAACCTCAAGGGCGGCCTCAACGACTATTTCCTCGCGTCGGGTTCCTACAAGCGCAACTATGAGGCCGACCAGCCGGTGCGCGACAAGTTCCGGCTCTACAGCGGCACGATCAACTGGGATCTGGGCCCGGTCACGCTGACCGCGGTCGGCTCGCACGCCTATCGCAACTTCAACTACAGCTATGACATCTCAGCCTTCTTCCGGGTCAACGCCGCGCGCTTCCCGGTCGGGTCGGCAACCTACAACCTGCTCAACAACCAGGCGCCGGCCGTCGCCAACTCGCCGCAGATCACCAAGACCGACACGTTCGAAGCGCGGATCTCCGGTAGCGGCAAGGGGCCTTTCCAGTGGACCGGTGGCTTCTTCTACAGCGACCGCAAGGGCGACTTCGCCAGCAACATCCTGCGCGCCGCTCCCGGGTCCGGCGACGTCCTGCCGGTCAACGCGACCAATCTCCTTGGCCAGCGTCTGATCACTGACGGGCTGAAGCAGAAGGCCGGCTTTGCCGAGGCGACCTATGAGATCACCGACCAGCTCTCGGTGACGGGCGGCGTCCGTTACTACGACTATACCCGCAAGGTCACGGGCGTGGTCACCGTCGTGAACACCTCGGTCGGCTTCGCCCCGACGCCCTTCACCGCGCAGTCGAGCAGCGAGAATGGCTGGCTGTACAAGGCGAACGTCAGCTACAAGGTCACGCCAGACGTGATGCTCTACGCCACCGCCTCGAGCGGCCAGCGCCCTGGCGGCGTCAATCAGAATGTCAGCCTGCCGGCCGATCTGCAGAGCTACGCTTCGGACAAGGTCTGGAATTACGAAGCCGGCGTGAAGAGCAGCCTGTTCGATCGCCTGCTTACCCTGAACGCCGCACTGTTCCAGATCGACTGGAACAACATGCAGACCTCGGGCACGCTGCCAGGCACCAATTTCGGCTTCATCGCCAATGCCGGTCGCGCCCGCGTCCGCGGCATCGAGGCCGAAGCGACCCTCTATCCGCTCGACGGCCTGCAGATCCAGGCGTCGGGCTCCTACATCGACGCCGTGCTGCGCGAGGACCAGACCAACCAGTCGCTGCTCGCCTCGGGTCTCAAGGGCGACGACATCCCGAGCGTGCCCAAGGTCACGCTGCAGGGCGGTGCTCAATATGACTGGGATCTCAGCCCCGCGCTGAAGGCGAATGTCCGGTCCGATGTCTTCTACAACAGCTCGACCTGGACCGAATTCCGGCACACCAGCGCCTTCCAGCGCAGGCTGCCCGCCTATGCCGTCGTTTCGCTCCGCGCGGGCTTCGGCGCGCAGGACGACAATTGGAGCGCCTCGCTGTTCGTCAACAACCTGTTCAACGACGATACGGTGATCAGCAAGCTCAGCGCCAATGTCTATGGCGGCCTCAATAACGTCCGGGCGATCAGCAACGTCCCCCGCACGATCGGCATCGACTTCACCAAGCGCTTCTAACTATCGAGAGGGGGTCCGCTGGGCCCCCTCTTTTCTTTCACGCCCAATCGACAGGAGAGCTCCCGTGACCATCCGCACCGGCCGCCTGGCCTTCACCCTCGCGCTTGCCGCAGCCTCGAGCCTTTGCTCGCCAGCCATGGCCCGGGATGTCGTCATTCACGCCGGAAAGCTGATCGACGGCGTGTCTCGCCAGCCGCGCGAGCGCGTGTCGATCATCATCAAGGACGATCGGATCACGGGCGTCGAACCGGGGTTCGTCGACAAGCCGGGTGCGGACGTGGTCGATCTTTCCGGCAAGACCGTCCTGCCGGGCCTGATCGACACGCATGTCCATCTGCTGCTCGAACTGGGCAAGGGCTCGCAAGTCGTCAATGCGGTCACCAAGAACGCCTTCGATCATGTGCTCGACGGCACGGTCAACGCGCGCAAGACGCTGATGGCGGGCTTCACTTCGGTCCGGGACGTCGGCGGCTATACCCCGGCGATCGTCGCGCTGAAGAAGGCCGTGGCCTCGGGCGAGATCGTCGGGCCGCGCATGTGGGTGGCAGGCAGCATCATCAGCCCGACCGGCGGCCATGCCGATGCCAGCACGGGCTTCGACGAAGCCCTGTCCAAGCCCGAATGGACCGAGGGTATCGCCGATGGTCCCGAAGAGGCGATCAAGTCCGTCCGGCGTCATCACCGACAGGGCACCGACCTGATCAAGATCGTGCCGAGCGGCGGCGTCGCCAGCGTCGGCGACGACCCGCAGGCGCAGCTGATGACCGACGAGGAGATCAAGGCCGTCGTCGACACCGCGCATACGCTGCACATGAAGGTCGCGGCCCATGCCCATGGCACCGTCGCGATCGAGCATGCCGCGAAGCTGGGGGTCGATTCGATCGAGCACGGCTCCTTCGCCGACGCGGACGGCGACAAGATCATGAAGGCCAACGGCACCTGGCTGGTGCCGACGCTCACCGCCGGCGCCTCGGTGGTCGACTATGCCAAGACCCATCCCGAACTGCTCGCGCCATCGGTGGCGGCGAAAGCTCTCGCGGTCGGCCCGATCATGCAGGCCAATTTGGCCCGGGCGTACAAGGCCGGCGTCAAGATCGCCTTCGGCACCGACGCCGGCGTGTTCGCCCACGGCACCAACGCGCGCGAGTTCGAACTGCTCGTCGGCGCGGGCATGACCCCGATGGACGCGATCCTTGCGGCCACCTCTTCCGCTGCGGCGCTGATAGGCGACGAGGCCGATATCGGCTCGATTCAGGCCGGCCGTTATGCCGACATCATCGCGGTCGATGGCGACCCGCTGCAGGACATCGCCACGCTGCGCAGGATGAGCTTCGTCATGAAGGGCGGCGAGGTCGTCAAGGCTCAGCCGAGCCCTGCCCCGACGCGCTGACGGGGGCGACCATGGGGGGACAGACCGACGGCGAGACGCCGCCAGCCGCGCGGCTCGATCGCTACGACATGAAGATCGTCGCGGCGCTCGAGCGCGATGGCCGGCTGAGCTGGAGCGACCTGGCCGCCGAGATCGGCCTGTCCCTCACCCCTACGCTTCGGCGGGTGCGCAAGCTCGAACAATCGGGCGTGATCATCGGCTATGCCGCGAAGGTCGATCGAAGCGCACTGATCGGTTCGATGCCGGTGTTCATCTCGGTGAAACTCGAACGCCAGACCAGCGAGATACTGGAGAGCATCGAAAAGCTGGTCGAGGGCCTACCCCAGGTCGTAGCCGGCTATCTGATGAGCGGAACGAACGACTATCTCCTCCACGCCTTCGTCCGCGACCTGGCCCATTATCGCGAGCTGCTGGCGACCCTCACGCGCGCCAGCGGCATCGCTCACATAGAGTCCAGTTTCGTTCTGAAGACCTTCAAGGCATGACCATGCCGTTGGTGCCGATGAAGGGCTGAGGGACAGTATGCGACGCAGGACGGTCAAGTCGGCATCGAGGGCGTTCGAGGTGCTCGAACTCTTCGCCGATCTGCGCCGCCCGCTGCGGCTCAACGAGATCCACACCGCCCTGGGCTATCCGCAGTCGAGCACGACCACCCTGCTCAAGAGCATGGTGATGAGCGGCTATCTCAACTACAGCCGCCACAGCCGGACCTATTTGCCGACAACGCAGGTCAGCGCGCTCGGCAACTGGCTGACCGGCCATATCGTCGCCGATCCAGCCTATCGCGATCTGGTCGAAGGACTGCAGCGGATCACCGACGAAACGGTGGGGCTCGCCACCGAGAACGACCTCTACATCCAATATGTGCTGTTCCGCGAGCCATCGCACGACTTCAAGTCGGTGCCGCGCGAAGGGGTCATGCGCCCGATGATCGATTCGGCGGCGGGCCTCGCCCTGCTCAGCCAGATGAAGGATCGCCAGATCGAGAAGATCTTCCGCTATTCCCATTATTACCGGATGGGCGAAGGCGAGGCGCACAGCCTCGACCACCTGATGCAGGATATCCGCTGGATCAGGCAGATCGGCTATGCGCACCATGAGAACCGTCCCGACCCCGGCCTGTCGGCGATCGCCATGCCGCTGGGCCAGACGATGTACGGCGTCCGCCTCGCGATCGGCGTGGGCGGACTGGTCGACCGTATCGCCAAAGCCAAGTCCGATATCGTCCGGGCGATGCGCGAGCAGGTCAGCGCCTTTCATCTCGCCAACCGCGATGCATTCCAGAAGCCATCCGACCCTGCAGAGGTCGACGATGAGGATGGCGACCAGAGCGATCAGCCGGATTGATCTTTTTTATGACTATCGTTTGAAATAGTCGCGCAACGTCCCTATCCATCCTATCGTCCCGCAAAATCGAAGGGACGGGATGCCATGACGATATCGAGCGATGAGCGCGCGGGACAGGGCGTGAGCCGGCGCGTGCTGCTGGCGGGTGCAGGGCTTGCCGCCACAGCTGCGGCCCTGCCGACCAGGGCGCAGGCTATGGCTGCCGACGGAGCATGGGATCAGGTGGCAGACATCGTCTGCATCGGGAGCGGCGCCGCCGGCTGCAGCGCAGCCGTGACGGCGGCCTCCGCAGGCGCCAAGGTCATCCTGCTGGAGAAAATGCCTTTCCTCGGCGGTACCACCGGCAAATCCGGCGGCGTCGCCTGGATCTGCAACCACTTCGGCCTGCGCGCTCAGGGGGTGAAGGACGAGAAGGCCGATGCGATGGCCTATATGTGCCGCTTCTCCTTTCCGCAGCTCTACGATCCGACCAGCCCGACGCTGGGTCTGGCAGAGGCCGATTATCACCTGATCGAAGCCTTTTACGACCATGGCTACAAGGCGATCGACCATCTGCAGACGGTGGACGCGGTGCGCTTCAAGCAGTTCCGCCTGTGGGGCATCGACGAGCCGGCGCCCGACTATGCCGACCATCTGCCCGAGAACAAGGTTCCTACGGGCCGCGCACTGGAGCCTGTGACGGGCTCCGGAAGCCAGGGCGGCGGTAACCTGGCCATGCAACTGACCGACTGGCTCGAACGAAACAAGGTGCCGGTCCTCACCGAAACCCGTGTCACACGGATCGTCATGGACGACGGCCGAGCGGTCGGCGTCGAGGCGGAGGCCAATGGCAAGACGCTCCGGATACGCGCACGCAAGGCGGTCATCTTCGGCACCGGCGGCTATGCCCACAATCTCGACCTCGTCGGGCTGCACCAGACCGCGCTCTACGGTTCCTGCGCAATGCCGGGATCGACCGGCGACTTCATTTCCATCGCCGGGGCAGCGGGCGCCGCGATGGGCACGCTGGACGGCGCCTGGCGGACGCAGGTGCTGTTCGAAGAGGTGCTGGAAAGCCGCGAGCTCGGCGTATGCGCCTTCTTTCTCCCGGGTGACTCCATGGTGTTGCTCAACAAATATGGCCGCCGCGTGGTCAATGAGAAGCGCTGCTACAATGACCGGACGCGCGTCCATTTCGCTTATGATCCGGTTCGAGACGAATATCCCAACCAGCTTCTCTTCATGCTGTTCGACCAGCGTTCGCTGGATCGCTTCGGCGGCGCCTATCCGATGCCGGCGAAAGCGTCCGAAAGCCCCTATCTGGTAAAGGGCGAAAATTGGGACGCTCTGTTCACGCGGCTCGACGCGAAGCTGGCCTCGTTCGGCGGAAGGAGTGGCGGCGTCAGGCTGGATCCGGGCTTCGCAGCAGCGGCCGGCGAGAGCATCCGCCGCTATGACGGCTTCGCCAAGGCCGGTCGCGATGCCGATTTCGATCGCGGCGCGCAGCTCTACGACGTTCAGTGGCACAAGCTGTTCTCGGCGGCACGCGAAGGCACCCCATATGGCGCCAACCCCTATCCGAACCTCACCATGCATCCGTTCGCGGCTGAAGGCCCCTATTATGCCTTCATCCTCGCGGCAGGCGCGCTCGACACAAATGGCGGGCCGCGCATCAACCACCATGCGCAGGTGCTGTCCGCAAATGGTGAACCGATCCCGGGGCTGTACGGCGCAGGCAACTGCATCGCGGCGCCAACCCGCAACGCCTATTATGGCGCCGGCGGCACGATCGGCCCGGCGCTGACCTTCGGTTACATTGCCGCCAACCACGCGTTGAAGGGGACGATCTGAGCTGCCCCGCTCACCGAGACGGGCAGGCAACGTTTTAGCATCCGCCTCTCCCCGTCATCCCCGCGAAGGCGGGGATCCATAACCTCCGAACCGCAAGAGGTTCGGCGCCAGCGCATATGGATTCCCGCCTTCGCGGGAAAGACGGAGCACGAATAGGTGTGAGGGGCGTCGCTTTCCTTTTGCCGGCCGATCGGCTATGGCGATGTCGCTGACGTCGTATGCGACGGATAACGGGCCGCTTTGGCTCCCCTTTGTCCCTTTCAAGCCTCACGAAGCCGGGATGCGCCGCTGTTGGCGCATGCCCGTCATGCCTATGGGACAAGGATACTCCCCATGATCACCGGTACCGTCAAATTCTTCAACATCGACAAGGGCTATGGCTTCATCGCGCCGGAAGACGGCAGCGGCGACGCTTTCGTCCATATTTCGGCCGTCGAGCGGGCTGGCATGCACACTCTCGATCGTGATCAGCGCGTCTCCTACGAGCTGGAAACGAACAATCGCGGCAAGACGAGCGCCGTGAACCTTCAGGCGGCGTGATGCATGGGGCGGGCGTATTGCGATACGCCCGCCGCTTTCCCATCCCGCGTTACAGAGGAACCGTCATGTCCAGAGCCGTGAACATCCAAGCCACGCCCGACCATATCACCCAGAGCTGCGCCAAGATCGGTGCCAGCATCACGGCCATCGAGGCCCTTACCTCGGGTGGATCGCGGGTCGTGCTCAGCAACGCCGCCGGCTGTGCCGCGATCACGCGTCACTATGGCTCGAAAGTCATCACCGGTCGCGTCACGCGCCAGCCGCTGCGCTCATTGCGCGGCTGACCGCCGGGCAATCGCCTGCCGGCCGGGGTCAGCCCGGCGGCAGGAGGCCCGCTATGTGCTGGGCCAATATCTCTCGCTGACGATCGGGTGACCATCGATCGGGATCATAGACCGCCTGGGTCGCGATACCCGCCGCCGCACTCAACAAAGCCTGGGCAATCAGAAGCGACCGGTCGCCTTCGGTCACGGCACCGCTGGAAATGATCGCCCGATGGAACAGGTCGACCGCCTCGCGGCTGCGCTGGCGCTGCTCCGCAAGGAAGGATTCGTCGGTGGTGGCAAGCCCCCAGAAGGCCAGCCAGATACGCCAACTGTCCATCCGCTCTTCGTCGAGCGGCAATACCGCCGACAATATGTCCTGCAACGGAACGCCCGCCATGGTCGCCTCGTCGATGCGTGACGAGGTCCGTTCCATGCGCAAGCGGTAGGACGACAGCAGCAACTCGTGCTTGCTGTGAAAATAGTGCGACACGATCGAGGTACTGCACCCCGCAAGCGCGGCGATGTCGCGGACCTTGGTGCCTTCGATGCCGCGCTGTGCGATCAGTGTCGCAGCGATCTCCGCCACCTGCCGACGGCGCGCTTCGTGATCGACGATCTTGGGCATCTGGGGTCAACGCTCCTTCCGCCGCGCTTATGGCGTCATTGGTGCAGCGCAACAACATCATTCCTCCGCATAAAGGCCAGCTTGGCGCGACCGGCCGGAGCGTGTCGAAAGGGTGCAGGCGCAGTTCCGGATGCACGGGCGCGCGACGTGAGAGGACGCCGATGACCGAGACAGCGAAGCGACTGCCGGCCGACCCGCTGCTGGTCGCCACCTATTTTACTTTGGCGGGCGACGTGCACCCTTTTGCTCCGAGCACCGTGAGCCCGATTCCCTTCGCCACCCGCGCCGAAGCCGCCAGCCGCGCCGGCTATCGCGGCATCGGGCTGGGGGCGCAGGACGTGCTGCATCTCCTGGCGACGCTCGGCGCCCGCGAGATCCGCAGCATCGCCGCGGCGAACGGTCTGGAACTGATCGAACTGGAAGTCCTCGTCGACTGGTATGCCGCCGGCGAGCGGCGACGGGCATCCGACCAGCTGCGGGCCTCGCTTCTCGCCGCCGCCGCCGACCTGGGCGCGGTGCATCTCAAGGTTGGCGGCGATCTCGCAAATGGCGATTGGCCGCTCGACGGGGTGATCGAGGACTTCGCCGGTCTTTGCGACGACGCGGCGCGTGCCGGAACCGGCATATGCATCGAGCTGTTTCCGGGCAGCTCGATCGCCGATCTGAAGACGGGCACCGCGATCGTCGCGGGCGCTGCGCGGCGCAACGGTGGCCTGCTGATCGACATCTGGCACATGGTGCGGGGCGGGATCGACTTTGCGGAGATCGCGGCGATGGACGCTTCCCACATCCTGCATGTCGAAATCGACGATGCCGACGCGGTGCAGCAGGGCTCGATCATCGACGATACGATCGACCGGCGCCGCCTGTGCGGGGAAGGCGACCTGCCGCTCCCGGCCTTTCTGCAGGCCATTGCGGAAACCGGCTATAGCGGCGCCTGGGGCGTCGAGATATTGTCGGTAGAACAGCGCGCCCGCGATCCGGAAAGCGCCGCTCGATGCTCCTTCGAGGCGGCAAGACGCTTCTTCCCGCGCGCCAGCGCCCCCGGCCCGGATGCCATCGGTTAACGGAGAATAACCGAACACACTTTATCAGACGTTCATCTTTGCCGGGCATAGCTGCATCCATCGCATTGGGTGGGTGGCTGCGTGCAATCTCAGGTCTTTCATGATCCGACCGGCAGACGGGCGTTTCTCGTCCGCTGGACGTTTCGCGCAGCTTCGGTCGCGCTGCTGCTGGCCGCACTGATTCTGGGCGTGGCGCTGTTCACCTTCGACCAGCGTGCGGCCCCCGCCCTTCCCGACTTTCGATCGACGGGCGCGCCCTTCGTCATGCCGGCCGCGTCCCGCGACTCTGCCGCCGGATCCTGGCTCCCGGAACGCCCGCGGGCGGTGCCGACCGCCATGCGACGCCCGGAACGCACGGGCTTCTACATGCCTTGGGATGCGGCGAGTCGGCAGTCGCTCGCCGCGCATGCCGGCGAGCTCGATTATGTCGCCGCCGGTCTCGCCACGGTCACGGGTGCCGGTCACCGATGGCGGCATGAAAGCGACCCGCACCTGCACCAGGTGCTCGGCCGGCAGACGCGGCAGAAGCTGCTGCTCATGGTGCAGAATGTCGGCATCGAGACCGGATGGGATGGCCGCAACAGCGCGCGCCTGTTCGCCGACCGCAGGGCGCGCGCGACGCTGATCGACAGGATCGAGCGGGCGGCACTTGCCGACGATGCGCGCGGAGTCGTGCTGGACTTCGAAAACCTTCCTCCCACCGCGCATGATGCCTATCGGCGCTTCCTCGGCGAGGCACGGCGAAGGCTCGCTGCGCGAGGGCTGCTGCTGACGATCGCCGCCCCCGTCGGCGACGAAGCGTGGGACTTGGGCCGCTATGCGCCGCTGGTCGATCGCCTGTTCCTGATGGCCTATGACGAGCATTGGCCCGAAGGCGAGCCAGGCCCCATCGCGTCACAGCCCTGGTTCGCCCGCGTCGTGGGCGATGCGGTCAGGGCGGTCGGCGCGGACAAGGCGACCATCGCGATCGGCAATTACGGCTATGACTGGGGTGCCGGGGTCGCCGAACCGATAACCGTCGCCCAGGCGTGGGAACGCGCCGCAGCGGCCGGCGTACTGCCCCGCTTCGATCCCGTGACCGGCAACAGCCACATCGTCTACCGGAAGGACGGCGTCGTTCACCAATTGTGGTTGCTCGACGCCCTGAGCGCCTGGAACAACCTGCAGACCGCGCGACAGCTCGGCGCAGGCGGTATCGCCCTCTGGCGTCTCGGCAGCGAAGATCCCGGCTTCTGGAGCGCCCTGGGGACGCCGTCAGGACAGGTCCCGCCCGTGCAGGCCATCGCCAATCGCGAGGATGTCCAGTTGCTGGGAGAGGGCGAGATCCTGCGCCTGGCCAGGAGCGCGCAGCCTGGGCGGCGCGACATCGCGCTCGACACGAGCGGCCTGATCCGGAGCGCCCGCTATGCCGCCCTTCCATCGCATCATGTCGTGCAACGGGCCGGGCTGCAGCCCCGGCTCGTCGCGCTGACCTTCGACGACGGACCCGACCCCCGCTGGACGCCGCAGATCCTCGACGTCCTCAAGCGCGAGGGCGTCCCGGCGACCTTCTTCGTGACCGGCGCCAACGCGCTTGGCGAGGCCGCGCTGCTGCGCCGGATCGTGGCCGAGGGGTCCGAGCTGGGCAACCACTCGACGACCCATCCCGATCTCGACCGTCTTCCCGAAGCTGCGATCCGCTTCGAGATCAATACGACCCAGCGGCTCGTGGAAAGCTATACCGGCCGATCCATGCGCCTGTTCCGCGCGCCTTATCTCGGGGACGCCGAACCGAACACCTCGGCCGAGCTCCACGCCTCCACGGTCGCTGCGGAAATGGGCTATCTGTCGATCGGCCTGAACGTCGACCCGCTCGACTGGACCGCGACGACAGCCGACACCATCGTGCGCCGCACCGTCGAGCAGGTCGCCTCCGGCAAGGGCCGGCGGGCCACCCAGATCGTCCTCCTCCACGATTCGGGTGGAGACCGCAGCGCGACGGTCGAAGCGCTGCCCGGCATCATCCGCGCGCTGCGGGCACGCGGTTATTCCTTCGTCACGGTCTCGCGACTTGCCGGGCTCGATCGGGACGCGGCGATGCCCCCGCTCGCCGGGACTCGCGAAGCCGCGGCGCAAGGCGCGCGCACGCTGTTCGGGATCGTGGCCTGGGCCGGAAAGGCGCTTGGCCTGCTCTTTACCGTCGCGATCGCCCTCGGCATCGGACGCGCGCTGCTTCTCACCCTGCTCGCCTGGCTGCAGTCGCGCCGCGCGGCGCCCCCCTGCCCGCCGGCCCATCTCGTCCCCGCCTTCGTGTCGGTCCTGATCCCCGCCTATAATGAGGAAAAAGTTATCGAGGCGTCGGTGCGCCGTGTTCTCGCAAGCACCGGCCCCCGCATCGAGGTCATCGTGATCGACGACGGTTCGGCCGATCGGACCGCTCGCATCGTCACCGACGCCTTCGGCATGGATCCCCGCGTCACGCTGCTGACCCTGCCGAACGGAGGCAAGGCACGCGCCCTGAACGAGGGACTTCGCATCGCCCGGGGTGAGGTCGTGATCGCGCTCGACGCCGACACCCAGTTCGAACCCGATACCATCGCGCGGCTCGTCCGCTGGTTCGCCGATCCGGCGGTAGGCGCGGTCGCGGGAAATGCGAAGATCGGCAATCGCGTCAACCTCGTCACCCGCTGGCAGGCGCTCGAATATGTGACGGCCCAGAATCTGGAGCGTCGCGCGCTCGCGGCCCTCGGAGCCGTGACCGTCGTGCCCGGCGCTGTCGGCGCGTGGCGGCGCACCGCCCTCGACGTGGTCGGCGGTTATCCGCACGACACCCTGGCCGAGGACCAAGATCTGACGATCGCGGTCCAGCGCGCCGGCTGGACCGTGGCCTGCGATGTCGACGCCATCGCCTGGACCGAGGCGCCCGACAGCTTTCGCGCGCTGTTCCGCCAGCGCTATCGCTGGGCTTTCGGCACGCTGCAATGCCTGTGGAAGCATCGCGGCATATTCCTGAGCGGGCGTCCGCGCGGCCTCGCCCTGGTCGGTCTGCCGCAAGCCTGGCTGTTCCAGATCGGCCTGGGTCTGGTTTCTCCGCTGATCGACCTCGCCCTGCTCGTCAGCATCGCCGACACGGCGCTGCGCACGTCCAATCGCGGCTTCGCCATGATGCAAACCGACCTTCGTACGATGCTGGGCTTCTGGCTCGCCTTCGCCGCGATCGACGCAGCCAGCGCCTGGTTCGCGTACCGGCTCGACGGGCGGGAAGGACGACTGCCGCTGCTGCGCCTGCTCGCCCAGCGCTTCGGCTATCGGCAGCTTCTCTACGCGGTGGTGCTCAAGGCCGTCCTGTCGGCGCTGCGCGGCCCCCGGGTGGCCTGGGGCAAGCTCGATCGCAGCGGCGTCATCCAGATTCCGTTTCAGCGTGGCGCAGCGCCTGCGGCCAGGATGCATATCGCCGCTCCGCTCGACGAGGCCGCCTGACGACCGGGCGGATCTTTCCGCCGGGGGAAGAGCGCCGGACCGCAACAGTTCCCGGTTGATAAAACCATATTTCATGTGAATATGGCCACAACTCATCCCAGCCGGCGCGGCCCCGCCGCCGATTTCGGAGGATTTCTGCCTTGCCAAGCGGCCGATCGGCGACGATCAGCCGGGGCGGCCGCGCAGGACCATCTCCGAAACGCATGCCGCAGGGACGACGACAGGGGGACTAGCGATGACGGACATCATGACGATCGCCGAGCAGTATCTCCTGCCCGCGGCCCTCTGGCTGGTGATGTTCTCCATGGGTGTCGGGCTGATGCCGCGCGATTTCGCCCGGATCGTCGAGAATAGTCGCGCCTTCCTGGTGGGTGTGGGAAGCATGTTGCTGCTCGTGCCGCTGTTCGGCACGGCGCTCGCCATCGGCTTCGCCCCGACACCTGCGCTGATGATGGGCTTCATCCTGCTCGCCACCTGCCCTGGCGGCATATTGTCGAACCTGCTGACCGATCTCGCCCGGGGCAATGTGGCGCTCTCGGTTTCGATGAGCCTGTTCGTCAGCGTGGTCTATATCTTCACCCTGCCGTTCATCACCTATTTCGGCCTCGACTTCGTTTTCGGCGAGGGCCAGTCGATCACGATTCCCGTCGGGGAGTCGATCAGTAAGATCCTGACGATAACCGTTTTCCCTGTTGCGACGGGGATGCTGTGCCGAAAGCTCCTGCCGGCCTTCGCCCTGCGGATCGAGCCCCTCGTCAAGACGCTGTCGACCAGCGTGCTCGTCGTCGTGTTCGGCATGATCGTCGTGCAGCAGTGGGAGACGCTGAAGCAATCCTTCGGCATCGTCCTCGCGATCGTCCTGGCGATGAACATCTGCAATCTGGGGATCGCCTTCCTCGCCTGCCATCTGGCCCGCATCGGCCGCCGCGAGCGCATCGCGATCGGGATGGAACATATCGTCCGTCAGGAGGCGACCGCGATCTTCGTGGCGGTCACGCTGCTCGACCGCAACGACATGTCGCTGCCGATGATCATCAACACCTTCATCGGCATGGCGGTGGGCATTCCTTTCGTCACATGGCTGCGCGCGCGTTCGGCACGGCTTGGCGCGGCCGACGATGCAGTTCTTCCCGATGCCATCAACCGGAGCTGACACATGGATCTGAAGCGAATTTCCTCGGGGTCGCGGTTCGAGGAACTCGCCGCCTATTCGCGCGCGGTGGTCGACGATCTTTATATTCATGTGTCTGGCACGGTCGGGCCCGATCCCGAGACCGGCACCATGCCAGAGGATGCAGCCGAGCAGGCCCGCAACATCGTCCGCCTGCTGGCCGGCGTCCTCGCGGCCGAGGGCGCGGACTTCCGCCATGTGGTGCGCAACCGCGTCTTCCTGACCGATCCCGCCGACCTGATGGCGGTCGCGGCGGTGTTGCGGGAGACCTTTGGCGCATGCCCCCCGGCGAACACCACCCTGATCAACGGCATCCCGGCACCTGGCGCCAAGGTCGAGATCGAAATCACCGCACGGCGCCCCGCCGCCTGACGCACACCCACAGGAATTGACGATGACCAAGCTGGCCAGCCGGATCACCGGGACCTCGAAGAAGAGCTACGGCATGTACGAACAGGCGCTGCGCCTGGACGCCGACGACCTCATCCATCTGGAACTCGGCAGGCCGGTGCACGACACCCCCGCCGTGATCAAGGAGGCGGCGATCACGGCGCTGTGCGAGGGCCATGTCCATTATGGCGACATGATGGGAGAGCGGGCGCTTCGCTCGGCGCTGTCCGTGAAGCTGCGCGACTTCAATGCGATAGATGCATCGCCCGACGAGATCCTGGTCACCAACGGCCTGACGCAGGGCTCTTTCGCGGCCTTCATGGCGCTGGTGAACCCCGGCGACGAAGTCATCCTGCTCGATCCTTATTATCCCCAGCATGTCGGCAAGATCGAGCTGGCAGGAGGGCGCGTGGTGACCGTGCCGCTCGACGCCGATAACGGCTTCGCGATCCGCGCCGACTGGATCGATGCTGCCATCACCCCGGCGACGCGGATGATCGTGCTGGTCAATCCCGCCAATCCGACCGGGCGCGTCTATACGCGTGCGGAGCTCGAGGCGCTTGCCGATGTGGCGATCCGGCACGACCTGATCGTCGTCTCGGACGAGGTCTATGAATATATCACCTTCGGCGCTCGCCACGTCAGCATCGCGTCGCTGCCGGGCATGCGCGAGCGAACGGTCTCGCTGTTCGCCTTTACCAAGGCCTATGCGATGGACGGGTGGCGGCTCGGCTATGCCGTCGCAGCCCCCGAGATCGTGGCGGGACTGGTCAAGATCTCGACCAGCGCCGTCACCCATGTGAACAGCTTCATCCAGTTCGGCGCACTGGCGGCCGTTACCGATGGGGCGGCCGAGATGCAGGCGATGGTAGACGACGACCGCCGGAAGCGCGATCTGGTCGTCAGCCGCCTCAATCAGATGCCGCAGGTCCGCTGCGCCGAGCCGCAGGGCACGATCTATGCTTTCCCGGATATCAGCGCGACCGGCATTCCCGCGCAGCAGCTCGCCGAGCGTCTCCTCCATGAGGCGCATGTCGTGGTCGAAGCGGGCAGCTTCTATGGCACCGCCGGCGAAGGCCATCTCAGGATCTGCTTCGGTTCCGAGCCGGAAGACCGCATCACAGAGGCGCTCGATCGCCTCGGGCACTTCTTCAACGCGCTCTGAGCCGAGGCTTGCGGAGATTACCAGCGCAGGGGAGGTTTCCGTTTCCTTGCGGCTGTGATTTGTAAGGATGTGAAGAGGAGAGGCTCGACCTTTGGCGCATATACACGCGCGAAGGAACGTCTATTCTTCGAAGGTGGGGCATTGGCTGCGACGATATCGTTGAACCGCAGCCATCGGACGTAGCGGAGTGGATGGAATTGGCGAGCGAAGCTGTCAGGAAGACGATCGGGGCGAATGGTGGGGAGCCCGGGGATCGCAGCGTCTACGATCCCAGCAATCCGAGCTTCCGACTGGAAAACTCCCCCTTCTACCTGATGGCGCACGCCGACTTCAAATATCATGAGGACATGGACAAGGTCCTGCACAAGCATGGCGTGTCCAAGCCGATCTACCGCGTTATGACAGTGCTGCGCGAACGCCAGCCGGCCAGCATCGGCGCGATCGCCGAAGCGGCGCTTACCAAGCGCTCGACCGTCAGCCGGATCATCGATCGCATGGCCGAACAGGGCCTGGTGTCGACCGAGCCCAATGCCGAGGACAACCGCGTCACCGAGGTAAGGCTGACCGAAGATGGCCGCCAGTTGCTCGCCAAGCTGACCCCGATCGTGGGGCGGCAGTTCGTAAGGGCAATGGAAGGGGTCAGCGACCGGGATCTCGGCGTGTTGCTCCGCACCTTGCAGAAGATCAGCGCCAACCTGTCGAAGCTACCGATCGAGTAGGCCGCCTTCAGCCGCCTCACCCGTCAGGCCCAGCCGGGCCGCGACGGCCTCGACCGGCGTGCCAGGCTTCACCAGCAGCCATCGTCCAGGCGAACGCGCGTCGATGGCGACCACGCGGCCCTTCGGGCAAAGCTTGAGACAGGGCGTCTCGATGACGCCATAGTGGGCCTTGCGGCCCTTGCGGCGGTTGCCGAGCGCCCGCAGCGCTTTTGCCAGCGGCACGCGTTCGTCTGGGCCGAAGCCCCCACCGACGCGTTTGCTGCATTTGCGGCACACGAGCGCGACGCCCGTCCAGTTCGACTGCACATGATCCGGCATGGTGGTTCCAACGCCCGAACGCTCGATCGGGCCCGCCTCCGCCGGTCTCAGCACAAAAAAAGGGGCGACATCGCTGCCGCCCCTTTTCATCCTGAAGAGCCGAAGGCGATCAGCCGTTCAGCGCATCCTTGAGCGCCTTGGCGGCGGTGAAGGAGATCTTCTTCGAGGCGGCGATCGTCAGCGTCGCACCCGTGGCCGGATTGCGGCCCTCGCGCGCGGGACGGTCGGTGACCTTGAACTTGCCGAAGCCCGGCAGCGAAACTTCTTCGCCCTTCTGGGCAGCGTCGGTGATGGCCTTGAGAGCCGCGTCGAGGACGCGCTTGGCAGCGGCCTTATCGATCCCCTGTTCGGCGGCGACAACGCCAGCGATGTCGGCAGTGTTCATGATCACTCCTGGTCTTGCTTGATGAAAATCCCTTTGCGCCGGGGTCCGACGCAAGGCGCCTCTTGTGCGCGGCTCTTTCTTGTGGAGCAATTGGAAAGTCGCGCGAAATCCGGAAAAAAACAGGTCTCGATCGATTTTCGCGCCTTTTTTTCGACGAGTCGCCCCCATGTGAGGCTGCAATCCCGCTCCGGGAGGGATCAATTCTCCGTCGGACAAGGCTCCACGAGCAGTTTGTCGATGCGTCTGCCGTCCATGTCCACCACTTCGAAACGCCATCCGCGATAGTCGAACGACTCACCGGTTACGGGAAGGTGTTTGAGCCGCCAGAGTGCAAGGCCGGCAACGGTGGCGAAGTCCCGGTCCTCCGGCAGATCGAGCCCGAGCCTCTCTCCAAGAGCGTCCGCGGAGGCTGTTCCCGACACGAGAAGGCTGCCGTCCTCGCGCACGACGACCGCCGGATCGGTGTCGTAATCCTTGTCGGACGCAAACTCCCCCGCAATCGCCGCGAGCAGGTTGGCCGGTGCGACCAGGCCTTCGAAATGCCCATATTCGTCATGAACGAAAGCCATCGGCACTTCCGCCTCGCGCAGGGCCTTCAACGCGTCCATCGCATCGACATGATCCGGCAGCACGATGCCCTTCTTGAGCATGGCGCGCAGGTCGATCTCCGCCCCGCCGAGCAGCGCGCGGACCAGGTCTCGCGCATGGATGACGCCCAGAAGCTGGTCGACCGAGCCGTCTCCCACCGGCATGCGCGTGTGCGGCAGCTCCGCCAGTTGCGCACGAATTGCATCGGCATCGTCGTTGATGTCGATCCATTCGACATCGGTACGCGGGGTCATCACCTCGCGGACAGGCCGGTCCGCAAGCCGCACCACACCCGAGATGATCGCGCGTTCGCTTTCCTCGATCACGCCCGCCGACGAAGCCTCCGCGACGATGAGGTGGAGTTCCTCCGCCGTCACATGATGTTCGGATTCTCGGTTCAAGCCCAATATCCGGAAGACGAGCCCACTGGTCTGGTCGAGCAGCCATACGAACGGTGCGGTGACCCGCGAGAGCCACAGCATCGGCACCGCGAGAAAGGCCGCGATCGGCTCCGGCGCCCGCAGCGCGAACTGCTTCGGTACCAGTTCGCCCACGATCAGCGAGAGGAAGGTCGTGATGGCGATGACCAGAACGAAGCCGGCTTCCGCCGCGCTGCTCTCGGGCACGCCGACCAGCACCAGCCTTTCGCCGACCGGTCCACCCAGACTCGCCCCCGAATAGGCACCGGCAAGGATGCCGATCAGGGTGATGCCGATCTGCACCGTCGACAGGAATTTACCGGGGTCGGCTGCAAGCAGGATCGCCGTCCCCGCGCCGCGCCGCCCGGACCGCGCCATCGCCTCGAGGCGCGCCCGGCGCGCCGATACGATCGCGAGCTCCGACATGGCGAAGACCCCGTTGAGCGCGATCAAAGCCACGATCACTACGAGGTCGAACCAGGGAAAAGGGGTCAGGGGGGCTGTATGCGGCATGGCGCTTCCCATGCTCATGACGTGAATTTAGGATTTTGCCAACCGGCCATGTCGATCATCGCCGCGCCGCGAAGAAGTTTCGCAGCATCGTCGCGGCCTCCACGTCCCCGATGCCGCCATAGACGTCGGGGCGGTGGAGGCAGGTCGGCTGGTGGAAGAAGCGCGGCCCGTTGACCACCGCACCGCCCTTCGGATCTTCTGCTGCGAAATAGAGGCGCCGCAGCCGCGCATGCGAGATAGCGCCCGCACACATGGCGCAGGGCTCCAGGGTGACATACAGATCGCAGCCGTCGAGCCGGTGCAGGCCAAGCGTGCTGCACGCCGCCCGAATGGCCTCCATCTCGGCATGGGCCGTCGGATCGCGCCTCCTGGCCATTGCGTTGACCGAGGCCGCGACGACCTCGCCATCGAGCACCACTACGGCGGCTACGGGGACCTCGCCCTCGTCGGCCGCCCGGGCCGCCATGTCGAGGGCGAGGCGCATCGCGGGTGGAAGCGGAAAGGTCATTCCCTCCCTCTATCCGATTCGGCCGTTGGCGAAAATCTGATGAGCTGCTGTAGCCCGTAGCGATGTGTCACATAGGCAAGGCGCCGCTCCCTGCGGGAACGGCGCCTGTATCCCATCGACACTGGCATGCGTCCTGGACGCATTCCGATGCCTGGTTCAGTTGGCCTTCTGAACGTCGACCGTCGGAACCTTGATCTCTTCCTTGGTGGTGCCGACCTCGACCTTCGGAACGGTGATATCCGTCGTCTTGGTGTCGACATCGACCTTGGCGGTGTCGACGTCGAAGGCAGGAGCCTGTCCGCCCTCCACTGCAACTTCCGGCAGCTTGGTCTCGCGGGTCTGGTTGACGTCGATCAGACCGAAGGCGAAAGCGGCGACGATCGCGAGAACCGCGACGACCGCGACGATCAGACCGACGCGCAGGCCATTGCTTCGGTTGGCCGGTTCGCGATATTCATTAGTGGTGTTCATGGCTTCCTCCTGCTCCCTGTTGGGCAGGTGGTGTAACGAACATGTCGTTATGCAGTTGCATCGAATGCGCGCGGGGGACGTCAGGCGGGTTGACGAATCCTCTCGCGACCGTTATCCGCCGCGACTTTCCGGGCAACCCGAACATTCAGGACGAAGTACAATGTCGCGCATCTGCGAGCTGACCGGCAAGGGCCGCCAAGTGGGCAACAACGTGTCCCACGCCAACAACAAGACGAAGCGGACCTTTCTGCCCAACCTGCAGAACGTCACGCTGATCTCCGACTCGCTCGGAAAGGGCGTGAAGCTGCGGGTCTCGACCCACGGCCTTCGCTCGGTCGAGCATGTCGGCGGCCTCGACAACTGGCTGCTCAAGACCTCGGACGAGCAGCTCTCGCTGCGCGCCCGTCGCCTGAAGCGCGACGTCGCGAAGAAGCAGCAGGCTGCGGCCTGATCCTCTTCCGCTTTTGCGGAATATGACGGATTTCGACCGGGGCCTCGCAAGAGGCTCCGGTTTTTCCGTGTCGACTGCTCGTCAATCCAGACGAAATTTGAGCAGCAGAGTCCGTTCCATCGGCACCTGATTATCGTCCGAGACGATCCAGATCATCGTCCGTCCGCCCTCACGCGCGACGGTAACCCCTTCCATATTGTCGATATTGAGCGGCGGCGCGAATGCGCCCAGCATCTCTCCCTTCACCGTGATTCCGGGCGCTATCTGCGACGGATCGACGATGGTCAGCGCGGCCGAGAAGCCGTCGAGCAGTCCGAATCTGCGCTGCAGTACGAGAATCCTACCATCCGGAAGCAGGGCGGCATCGCTGGGCGCATATCCGTCGGGTGGCCTGTAGCCGAACTGATAGGGTCGGTTACGCGCCTGGGTCGGATCGCCGGGAAACATCAGCGCGGCCTTGACGCCTGGGGCGATCATCCGCCCTTCGGCGAAAATGACGAAACGGCCGCCGTCCAGCCGTACCATCGCCTCCGCGCCGGAATTCTTCGCCCAGCCGGACATTGCGGGGGGCCAGCCCGTCGACAGCACCGTTGAAAGATCGGACGCGTAGCGCATCACCGCGTTACGATATTCGAAGCCCACCCAGACGTCGCCCTCAGGGCCGACCGTCATCGATTCGGCATCGCGATCATATTTGTTGCCCGATGGGCCAGGAAAGCCAGGGAGTTCGCCGAATCGAGTCCGTACGATCGCCCCTCCCTCCATGGTGAAGCGCAGATACTGGCCCGTGTCGGCAATCGCGAGAAATTGGCGGCCATCCCCATGAAGTGCCGAATAGCCTCCAAAATTGCGCTGACGGCTCGTCAGATGCCAACCTGCGACATAGCGCAGGCGCCCGAAACGGCGTCGCTCGGGCGCAGCGGGGTCGAGCGGGATCGCGGTCGCAACGACGCGCTCGGTCGACGATTCGGGAAAGCTGGCCGAGCTGGGCAGAAGGCAGAAAAGCAGTGCGGCGTGCAGCTTTCTCATTACCTCGCGAATAGCCCCGCCCCCCGGGAAACCCAAGAGCTTTGCGCTGCGCGGCTGGCGAAGGGGTGCGCGAAGATGAACCTGCGCCAACAGGCGCGTTCAGCCTCGGCTCACGCGACTCATGGGAAAAGGGCCTCATCGATCGGCCCGACTGGCCCGATGGGTCCCACCCAGAGGGACGGACGGTCGAGAAGGAGGTTCTTATGTTGCGCAAGATTATCGCGGCCGTTGCCGCCACCACCGCCGTCTTTACCGCCACCATCCCGATGGCGGCGCAGGCCCAATATTATGGCGGCCGCTACGAGCAGGTTCGCGACTGGCGCGGCGATCGCGGCTATTATGGTGACCGCGGCTATCGCCGGGACGGCTATTACCGGGATCGCGGCTATTATCGCGACCGGGGCTATTATCGTGGTGATCGCGGCCGCTGCCGCGACAAGGGCACCGGTGGCACGATCATCGGCGCCATCGCCGGCGGCCTGCTGGGCCATGAGATCGGCAATGGCCGCTATGACCGCGGAGACGGCACCACGGGCGCCATTCTCGGTGCGGGCGTAGGCGCCCTCGCGGGCCGCGCGATCGACCGCAACTGCTAAAAGCGGCCCAAGGGGTCCGGCGCAGACCGCCGGACCTCATCCCACCCCCTGACAAGTTCCCCGCGTGGCGTTGTGGGGAGGAGGGTCGTCGTCTCGCTGGAGGAGGCGGCGGCCCTCCACTTGTTCGGAGCGCGAAGCCTGAAGAGCCCGGAGCCTGCAAGGCTCCGCAAGCGCGAACACGCGCCCGATCTTATGCGAGGCCAAAACGCATATTAGGTAAGCCGAGCCGGACGGATGTCCGGCGCCCGGCGCTTGAGGGCTTAAACTATACTCAGCGCGGCTCCAGATCGAACAGCGCCGCCAGTTGCTCGACCATCGTGCCGCCGAGTTGCTCGACGTCCATGATCGTGACCGCGCGCTGATAATAGCGCGTCACGTCATGCCCGATGCCGATCGCGATCAGTTCGACCGGCGATTTGTTCTCGATCCAGCCGATCATCTGACGAAGATGCCGTTCGAGATAGGATCCGTTGTTCACCGACAGGGTCGAGTCGTCGACCGGGGCGCCATCCGAAATCACCATCAGTATCTTGCGCTCTTCGCGCCGCGCGATGATTCGGTTGTGCGCCCATTGCAGCGCCTCGCCGTCGATATTCTCCTTGAGGAGCCCTTCGCGCATCATCAGGCCAAGCGACTTGCGCGCGCGGCGCCAGGGTTCGTCGGCCTTTTTGTAGACGATATGGCGCAGGTCGTTGAGGCGACCGGGGGCCGGAGGGCGCCCCGCAGCCAGCCAGGACTCGCGCGACTGTCCCCCCTTCCAGGCACGCGTCGTGAAGCCGAGGATCTCGGTCTTGACGGCACAGCGCTCGAGGGTGCGGGCGAGAATGTCGGCGCAGATCGCCGCGATCGATATCGGCCGCCCGCGCATCGAACCCGAATTATCGATCAGCAGCGTGACGATCGTGTCGCGGAAATCGGTATCGCGCTCGATCTTGTAGCTCAGCGAGTGGGTCGGATTGACGACGACGCGTGCGAGGCGCGCCGCATCGAGAAGTCCCTCTTCCTGATCGAAGTCCCAGCTGCGGTTCTGCTGGGCCATGAGACGGCGCTGCAGCCGGTTGGCGAGCTTCGTCACCGCCCCCTGCAAGTGGACGAGCTGTTGATCGAGATAGGCCCGCAGGCGGGTCAATTCCTCCTCGTCGCACAATTCGGTGGCGGCGATCTCTTCGTCGAAACGCGTCGTGTAGGCGTGATAGTCGAAGGTCGGCGGCAGATCCGACAGCGGGCGGTTAGGCCGGACGGGCATCATCCCTTCCTCGCCGTCGTCGCCGACCTCGCCCTCCATGTCGGTGGGCGCATCGTCGTCCATCTGACGCTGCTCGCCCTCCTCGTCGCCGCCCTCTGACTGCTCGGACCGCGTCTCCATCTGCGAATCGCTCGACCCGCCGGAGTCGTCGCCGTCTTCCTGCTGGTCCTCGCCTTCGCTCTGTTCTTCCTGGCTGTCGTCCTCTCCCTGATCGGGATCGGTCTGGGGGACCTCGCTGCCGTCGATCAGTTCGAGATCCTCGAGCATGCGGCTGACGAGCCGGGCGAAGGCGGCCTGGTCGTCAAAGGCGAGTTGGAGCGCGTCGAGATCCTTGCCGGCCTTGTCCTCGATCCATTGGCGGACGAGACCGAGGCCGGGCTCGGCCATTGCCGGGATGGCCTGGCCGGTCAGCCGCTCGCGGACGAGCAGCCCGATGGCCGTCGACAGCGGCACCTCGTCACGCGTCCGAGCGCGCACCAGCGGATCCGAGCGCAGGCGGACGTCGAGCGCATGATTGAGGTTGGAGCGAACCCCCTCCATCGAACGCGAACCGATCGCCTCGATCCGCGCCTGCTCGACCGCGTCGTGGATGGCGCGGGCCACGGGCTCTCCGGGCGCTATCCGCTCATGCAGCGCCTGATCGTGATGGCGCATCTTGAGTGCGAAGCCGTCGGCGAAACCTCGCGCCTCGGCCACCGCCTGCGCCGGAAGATTACGCGACGGCATCGGAACGCGTATCTGCTTGTAGCTGGCGGAGGGCGTCTCGGCCGTGAAGTTGAGCTCCAGCTCAGGTTCGCGCGCCATGGCACGGGCTGTGCCGCCCAGAACCTGACGGAAGCTCTCGATGGGCGATTGTTCGGCCATCAGTCCAGCAACCTTTCCCGGATAATCCGCTGTGCCTCGCGATCGACGCCGATTGTCAGCAGATAGGCGTCCAGCCCGCCATGATCGCGATCCAGACTGTCGTACATGGCGTCGAGATAGTCGGCGTCGGCCGCCAGCAAGGGACGGAGCACGTCGGGATCGACCGCTTCATATTGGTCATATCCACCGCGTGATGCGTCGAACAGCCGGCTGAAATCGGCGAAACGGTTGGTCAGCAGATAATCGTCCAACACCGTTTCGCGCGGAACGCCCAGCATCGACAGGATCAGTGCCGCGGCCACGCCCGTGCGGTCCTTGCCGGCCGAGCAGTTGAACAGCAGCGGCACCTGCCCGCCCGCCAGCCGCTCGAACAGGAAGCGGTAGGAAGGGGCATGGTCGACCAGCAGTTCGGTATAGAGGTGCAGCATCTTGGCGCGAACCGCCGCCGCATCGGCCAAGGTGCCGCGCAGCAACTCACCCAGCACGCCGCTGCTTTCGGTATAATCGCGCGTCCAGTAGAAAACGCCCGCCCGCTCGCACCAGCTCGACGGGTGGCGTTTGCGTTCGCCCCCGCGCCGCAGATCGCACACCGTCGCTATGCTGAGCGACGCGAGGTACCTCTCGTCGGCTTCGGTCAGATAGGACATCACCCCCGACCGGTAGAGCAGCCCGCGCCGAACGGTTCGTCCATCGACGGTCGGGTAGCCGCCCATGTCGCGCAGGTTGAACCCACCTTCGAGCGGCAGCAGCGGCGAGAGATCGAGCGTGGCGGTCATGCCTTGCCGACGACGCTCTCCGGCAGATCCTTACCGAACACCCGCTGATAGTACTCAGCCACGAGCGGCCGTTCGCTCTCGTCGCACTTGTTCAGGAAGGACAGACGGAAGGCGAAACCGACATCGTTGAAGATGAGGGTGTTCTGCGCCCAGCTGATCACGGTGCGGGGGCTCATCACGGTCGAGATGTCGCCGGCGATGAAGCCTTGGCGGGTCATGTCGGCGACCTTGACCATGTCTTCGACGGTCTTCTTCCCGTCGGGCTTGTCATATTCGCCCGACTTGGCGAGCACGATCTGTGCCTCCGTCGCCGCTGGCAGATAGTTGAGCGTGACGACGATGTTCCAGCGGTCCATCTGGCCCTGGTTGATCTGCTGGGTGCCATGATAAAGGCCCGTGGTATCGCCGAGGCCGACCGTGTTCGCAGTCGCGAACAGGCGGAACCAGGGATTGGGACGGATCACGCGATTCTGGTCGAGCAGGGTCAGCTTGCCCTCGGTCTCCAGCACGCGCTGGATCACGAACATCACGTCGGGGCGACCGGCGTCATATTCGTCGAAGACCAGTGCGGTCGGCGTCTGCAGCGCCCAGGGCAGCAGACCTTCGCGGAACTCGGTCACCTGATGCCCGTCGCGCAGCACGATCGCGTCGCGCCCGACCAGATCGATGCGGCTGATATGGGCGTCGAGATTGATACGGATGCACGGCCACTTCAGGCGGGCGGCGACCTGCTCGATATGGCTCGACTTGCCGGTGCCATGATAGCCCTGCACCATCACGCGGCGGTTGTGCGCAAAGCCGGCAAGGATGGCGAGCGTGGTGTCCGGGTCGAACACATAGGCCGGATCGATATCGGGAACGCGCTCGTCGGATTCGGAGAAGGCCGGCACTTCCATGTCGATATCGATGCCGAACAACTCGCGCACCTTCACCTTCCGGTCGGGCGCCTCCAGCACCGTCGCGGTGCGGCTGTCGGGCAGGACGTTGGGCAGATCGGTCATAGCTGTGCCTTTGGGATCAACTTTGCTGCTTAAGCGAAGGCCGGGCGGCCTTTGAGTTGCGTATAAGCCGAAATCACGTCCTGCAAAGCCTTCTCATGACTTCGGTCCCCGCCATTTCTGTCAGGGTGATAGCGCCTTACCAGTTCGGCGTAACGTGTCCGAAGGGCCCTGCGGTCGGCATCCTTGTCGAGCCCCATGATCTTCAACGCCTGGCGATCCGATTCCGAAAGGGGGCGTCCGTCGCGCCTCTCGCGATCGGCCGCGCGTGCGAATCGGGCACCGATCGCGTCGAGCGGATCGACGAAATCGCCCCAGCGCGGAGCGGCCCCGGCCCCGGGCGTGAAAGCCCGCGTCTCACGGTCCCATCCGCCATAAGATGTCTGCTCTGCTTCGATCTCCTCGGTGCTCATGCCCGTGAAGAAATTATAGCCGCTGTTAAACGCCCGGATATGATCGAGGCAGAGAAAGCGCCAGTCGCCGGGCCCGTCGAAGCCGGGGCGGCGCCCACCCGGGACGGGGGCGCGAAATTCGCCGGGGCCGTTGCAACCCGGCTCCGCACATAGCCGGCGGCTGTCCTCGACCCGACCATGGAAACGCGCCCGCGATTTGCGGGCGGTAAATTCTTCGCTCAATTCTGGCCTCGTTCGATCCAAACCCTCTATATAGGCGATATGAGCCAGACTCCCATGGGCCCCGTAGCCACAGAAATAACCGCCCGCCTCACCGAGGCACTCTCCCCAACCCGGCTGGCCGTGATCGACGACAGCGAGAAGCACCGCGGTCATGCGGGCCATGACGGTTCGGGCGAGAGCCATTTCACCGTCGAGATCGAGAGTCCCCTGTTCGTGGGGCAGAACCGTGTCGCCCGGCAGCGCGCGGTGAACGCGGCATTGGCGGACCTGCTGCGCGACAAGGTCCATGCGCTCGCGATCAAGGCCAGCGCGCCGGCAGAATGATTTCGGTCGAAGAGCTGATTTCGCCGCAGGAACTTTCGACGCCCTTGCTCCGTTTCCCACGCACATCGGAAGCGGAGACATATCATGCTGAAATGGGCGCTAATCTTCCTCGTCGTCGGGCTGGTGCTCGGCGCCATGGGCTTCGGCGGCGTCGGTGGCGCCTTCGTCGGCCTCGCCAAGATTCTGTTCTTCGTCGCGATCGCGCTGTTCGTGATCTTCGCTTTGCTGGCGCTCTTCGCCGGCAAGAAGATCAGCGACAGCCTCTAAGCGCGACAGCGGGCCGCAGCCCTCGCCGCTGGGCGAGCGCTGCGGCTTACGCTATGGCGATAGGATGAAGATCGTATTCCTTGCGGCAGCCGCCGCGTTCTCGCTCTCTACGGTCGCCGCACAGGCGGCATCCAACGGGTTCAGCGACCAGCTCAAGAAGCTGTCGCCGCTACAGCAGCGGGCCACCTTGCGTCGCGCGGTGCTCGACGAGGGCCAATATTGCCGCAAGATTGGCCCGGTGGCCTATCAGCAGGCCTACAAAAATCTCGAGATGTGGACGGTTCAGTGCGACCGCGGCGCGGCCTACGCCACCTTCATCGGTCTCGACGGATCGGTTCAGGTGCGTCCTTGCGCCGATCTGGTCAAGCTGAAGCTGCCCGCCTGCCGCCTGCCCAAATGAGGGCCCTCAGGCGCCCATTGCCAGCAGCATGACCACGAAGATCAACGCCGACGTGTAGGCCGAGATGATGAGTGCGATCATGCGCCACAGGGCGCCGAAGCGACTCAGACCATAAGCGCCCTTGAGCTGCCGATACATGTGCCAGGGCGGGAACAAGAGCATCACCAGAGGCGTGAGCGCCGTCCCCACGCCCAGCCCGGCAACCAGGCTCAGACCGATCACCATCAGCGTCATCGCCGCCAGCGAGTAGGTGGCGAAGACCGCATGATCGTAAAGCCCTACATCGCGGCGGAAGGCGAACAGCAGCCAGATGAACGGCAAAGAGATCGGGATGAGCGCCCAGGAGAATTTATAGGCGCTCGACTGCATCTTGTACGCGGTCAGCTCCGGATTGCGGGTCAGATGCTGCAGCGCCAGGTCGATCGCCGGGACACCGGTATCGATGTTCAGCTTCAGTCCCTCGACATCGCTCGCCTTTGGCGGGCGTATCTGCCCGGTCGTTACCAGCCGCAATGCGGCCTGCTCCGATCGGAGATCCCCCAGCCTCTCGTTGAGATCGGCAGTCTTTTCGCCCCGCGCCCGGCGCGCCTGCTTCTCGGCGGTGAGCGTCGCGATCTGCTTCTCGACGCCCGCCAGTTCCTGCGCCGCCTCGGTCCGCGCTTCGGCAAGCTTCACGGGGTCGCCGTCGAATCGCATCGAGCCGAACGGCCCTCCGACCAGCCCGAACACGGCCACCATCAGGAACACCGAGAACAGGAACAGCGCCATCGGAGAGACGAAATTGACGCGCTCGCCGCGGATATAGCGCCGGGTCAGTTCCCCGGGACGCCAGAAGAGCAATGGCACGGTGTGCCAGGTGCGCCCTTCGAAATGGAAAACGCCATGGGCGATGTCGTGGAACAGGGCGCCCGCCGTCCGGTGGACATGGCCCGACTGACCACAGCGATGGCAATGCGGCCCGATCAGTTCCGTGCCGCAGTTCAGGCAAACCGTTCCGTGACCCGCCTCATGGCCGGCGTGGCCGGACGCACCGGCCACGGTTCGCGCTACGATGCCCCCGGTGGCGATATCCGCCACTGCTTCGAATTCCCCCGACATCGTTGAAAGTTAGCATTGCCGCAGGCCAAGTGCGAGTGGCTTTGGGCGGCTCGTCGCTTTGTGCTACGGCGCGCGCATGACCGAACTGAGCGCCCTGTCCGCCACCGATCCCACTGCCCTCGTCACGTCGATGGGTCGCCGCGCACGCGAAGCTGCGGCCGCCCTTGCAGCCGTGCCGACCAGCCGGAAGGCACAGGCCCTGATCGAAGCGGCCGCTGCGATGCGCCGGACGGCAGAGCCCATCCTTTCCGCCAACCATGTGGATGTGGAGCGGGCTCGTGCCAATGGGCTGACCGGCGCGATGATCGACCGGCTTTCGCTGGATGAAGTGCGGCTGGAGGGCATCGCCGCCGCGCTCGAAGCCGTTGCTTCCTTGCCCGACCCGGTCGGACAGATCATCGACGAGAGCCGCCGCCCGAACGGCATGCTGCTCCAGCGCGTCCGCGTGCCGCTGGGCGTGATCGGTATCATCTATGAGAGCCGGCCCAACGTCACCGCCGATGCCGGGGCGCTCAGCCTGATGTCCGGCAATGCCTGCATCCTGCGCGGCGGATCGGAAGCGACCGAAACCAATCGCGCTCTCCACGGCGCCATGCTGGAAGGCCTGCGTGCCGCAGGCCTGCCCGAGGCCGCAATCCAGCTCGTCCCCGTGACCGACCGGGCGGCCGTGGGCGCGATGCTCAAGGCCCAGGGTCTGATCGACATCATCGTTCCGCGGGGCGGCAAGAGCCTGGTCGCGCGCGTGCAGGAAGAGGCGCGGGTGCCGGTGCTCGCCCATCTCGACGGCATCGTCCATCTCTATATCGACGGCGCGGCCGATCCGGCCAAGGCGCTGCCGCTTGCGGTCAATGCCAAGATGCGCAGAACCGGCATTTGCGGTGCAACCGAGACAATCCTCATCGACCGCGCCTATGGCGAGGCCGGGGCCATCGTCGCGGCCCTTCTCGATGCCGGCTGCGAGGTTCGCGGCGATAGCGCCATAGTGGCTCTCGATCCGCGCGTGACGCATGCGACCGACGCAGACTGGGATATCGAATATCTCGATGCCATCGTCTCCGTCGCCTTCGTCGACGGCGTCGAGGGCGCAATGGCGCATATCGACCGACACAGTTCGCGCCACACCGACGCCATCGTGACCGAGGATCAGGCGACCGCCGAGCGCTTCATCGCCGGCGTGGACAGCGCCATCGTCATGCACAATGCATCGACCCAGTTCGCCGATGGCGGTGAGTTCGGCCTGGGCGCGGAGATCGGCATCTCGACCGGTCGCCTGCACGCGCGCGGCCCAGTCGCGCTGGAGGGTCTCACGACTTATAAATGGGTCGTGCGCGGGACAGGCCAGTTGCGCCCCTGATCGTCGGCCGGACGTCATAAGACCCCATCGAGCAACGGAAAAGCGCGCTGCCGAGTAAGGTCTGGCGGTCGGTCGCAACCTCTGCGCGGCGGCAACGTTCAACAAAGGTTCACCCACGGCTTGCGATAACCGGTGGCGGAACTAGGTTGAAGCTGTTCGCAGGACCGTTTCGATAAAGACAAGGCCTTACCCATGCCGATCATCCGCAAGATTTTCGCCGCCGCTGCCCCTCTGGCGCTGCTCGCGGCCGCTGCCTGCACCCCATCCTTCAAGGCCAATGTTTCGCGCTTCCAGGCACTGCCGGTGCCCGAAGGCCAGACGTTCAGCGTCGTTGCCGCCGATCCGCGTAACGAGGGCGGCCTCGAATTCGCGCAATATGCCAACCTCGTCACCCAGCGTCTCGCGTCCTATGGTTACCGTCCGGTCGAGGGCGGCGCGAAGCCCGAGCTGATCGTGAAGTTCGATTATGGCGTCGACAATGGCGTCCAGAAGACGGTCACCCGTCCGTCGGCTCGCGGCGGTTTCGGTGCCTGGGGTGGCGGCCCCTGGGGCGGCTTCGGTCCTTATGGCCGCCGCTGGGGCTACGGGTCCGCCTTTTATTATGGCTGGGACCCCTTCTGGTATGATCCCTGGTATCCGGAAATCGACACCTACACGGTCTTCACCAGCCGTGCCGACATGATCATCGAGCGTACCGCCGACGGCAAGCGCCTGTTCGAGGGCAAGGCGAAGGCGCGTTCGGTCGAGGACTCGCTGCCCAAGCTGGTACCGAATCTGATCGAGGCGATGTTTACCAACTTCCCCGGTCAGTCGGGCGAGGAGGTCCGCATCACGGTCGCGCCCGAAAAGAAGAAATAAGGCGGCAGCCTTTGTGGTTCAGGGGCGTCCGGCCGATGGCCGGGCGCCCTTTTTCTACGCCTGCGTTCAGCGGCTTGCAGCGCGGCGACGGCTGAAGGCCGGGCGCCGCTTTTCCGCAAAAGCCGAACAGGCCTCCTGAAAGTCCTGCGTCATCAGCGCCAGGCACTGGACATGGTTTTCCAGTTCCAGCGCGGCCCCGAGACTCGGCGCATCGAGGTTGGCGCGCATGACCTGCTTCGTGTGCTTGATCGCATAGTCGCTGTTCTGCGCAATCTGGCGCGCCATCGCGATGGCATGGTCCAGCGCCGTGCTGCCATCGTCCGCGGGGCAAGCCAGTCCGATCGCGATCGCTTCGTCGGCCCCCACAGGGCGCCCGGTGAGCATGACCTCGAAGGCGCGTGCTGCACCGATCATGCGCGGAAGGTGAAAGCTGATACCGCATTCGCCGGCACTCAGGCCGATCTTCACCGCCCCGACCATGAAGCGCGCACCGGGACCGGCGACCCGCACATCCGCCGCCAGCGCCAGGCCCATGCCTGCGCCTACGGCCGCGCCATCGATCGCCGCGACGACCGGGAAGCGCGCCTGCGCGACCGCCGCCATGAGGCCTGCGAAGCGCTCCTGCAAATCCATCCAGGCTATCGGATCCTGCGGCGCACCCTCCCCGACTGCCTCCTTGAGGTCGAGCCCTGCGCAGAACACCTTGCCCTGCGCCGCCAGCACGACAGCGCGAACATCCTCTTCGGTCTCGATGCGCACCAGCTCCCTTCGCAGCGCGTCGACCATAGGGAGGGTCATGGCATTGGCGGCCTCCGGACGCGCGAGCGACAGGATTCCGCATCCGTCGCCGATATTCTCGAACTCGATCATCATTCCGTCTCCAGCATGGTCAACGCCGTCAAATGGTCCGGCACGCCGGGACTATCGACGGGGAGGCGCAAGAGGGCACCGGCTCCGGGCATATCGGCGTTGCCGCCTGTGGTGACCAGGAGCGATGGTGGTGTGCCGGGCATGACCGCGACGCTCACGATGTGCGGGGCGGGGGACTTCAGGCTGTGAGTCGGCTGCCCGTCGGCCGAGAAGCGGCGCAAGACTCCGCTTTCCCAACAGGCCACCCACAGACCGCCATCCTGATCCGTCACCAACCCATCACTGTCTTCGAGCGGGATGAACAGTTCCGGCTGCCCCGCGACCCCGTCGTGCCGCGGATAGCGCCAGACTCCGCGGCTCGTTTCCGAATGATAGAGCCAGCGTCCGCAGGGGCTGAAGGCGATGCCGTTCGACGCGAACACGTCCCGCCGGATGACGGTGATCTTGCCCGACGCATCCATGTGGAAGAAGCGGCCCGGGGCAGGCCTGCGTCCCAATTCCATGATCGAGACGAAATCGATCGTGCCGCCATAGAAGCCGCCCGCCCCGTCAGCCTCCATGTCGTTGACCGCGACGATCGGCTCGCCCTCGATCTCCGAGAGGACGCTCTGCGTGTCGCCGGTCAGTAGGTCGAGCGCGATGATGCCGCCCCGCCCGCCGCACAGCGTTTTCCCCGATACGTCATGAACGATCCCGCCGACCCAGTCGCGGCCCGCCAGCGTCGTCCTGACGGTGCCATTGACATCGCGGCGGTGGACGGTGCCGGCCGAAAGGTCGGAAAACCAGAGCGAGCCGTCGGGGGCCGCGCGCGGCGCCTCGACGAACAGAAAGCCGGAGGCGAGTTCCTCGAAATCGGCGGAAACAGGGTTGGGCACAGCGCTCTCCGTTATATCCTGTGATTACTCTCTACGCCGCGATCACCTTCGTCATCCGAAAGCTCAGCTCCTCCCTCAGGCGCGGCAGGAACAGCGACGATCCTCTCTTCAAAATCACAGGCGACCTGATGCCCGGAGTAATATATGAATTGCTAGTCAGGTTCATATTATCACGTAGAAGACTGCGCTCCACCTGAACATTGGGAGAGTCACGATGATCGATCTGCAGGCGATCCTGCACCGCCCCTTCCTGCTACAGGGGAAGCCGGTGCGATGAAGGCGCATCTCCAAGGCGTTCATCACTTCGCTCTTTCGGTGCCGGATATCGAAGTTGCGCGACGCTTCTACGTCGACCTGCTCGGCGCCGAAATCATCTCCGAGGTCACATGGGAAGCCGGCAATCCCTGGGTCGACGCCATCATCGGCGTCCCCGACACGGCCGCGCGGACCTTCATCGCCCGGCTGAGCAACGTCCAGGTCGAGATCTTCGAATATCTGGCGCCGGAACAGCCCGCCGCCGACCCGAACCGCCCCGTCCACCTCCATGGCTACACCCATGTCGGCTTTCAGGTGGACGACGTACAAGCCACATATGAGCGGATGATCGCGGCCGGTCTGCGCTTCCACACGCCGCCCGACCTGTCGACGATCACGATCGACGAAGACGGCCGGAAATCAGGCTTTGCCGCGACTTATGGCCGCGACTTCTTCGGAAATGTTTTCGAAATTCTCGAAATTCATCCCAATCCGACCATCAAGCCGATCTGAGGCCACGAGGGTCGGTTTCAGCGCAGGGGAACAGGCATGAACTTCCCGGACAAGATCGATGCTGTGCGGATCCGCGACCGAGCCGATGTCCGCCGGGCCGCGATCGCCTTTCGCGAAGCCGTCCACGAGATGTTCGATTGCAGGATCGCGGCCTGCGACAACATCGCGCTGAAGCAGCGCATGTGCGACGGCGATGGTGCCAATCTGGCTACCCAGGTCTTCGGCTGGACCGATCGGGACAAATGGCTATGCACCCCTTATCTGGCGCTCGGCTCGCCGCTTACGACGGCCTGCCGGTTCGAGCCCGAACCCTTCTGGGTCAATGCCGAAGGCTTTCGCACGCGTCTTCCGAACAGCTGGCTGAACGAGATCGACCTTTCCGATTTCGAGAGGCGCGCCCTGACCCGCGCGGCAATCGTCGTTCCCGTCCACCTGCCGTTCGGGCAGATCGGTTCGGTCAGCTTCACATTTCCCGACCCCATGAAGCTGGACCTGTCGGCGGAATACGACGCCTATGCGGACATGCTCAGTCTCTATTCGCGCACCTTCATCACCTCCTATCAGCGGGTGATGGTAAAGCTTGGGGGTATCCCGGCGAACTGGTCGCTCTTGTCCAAACGCGAGGTGGAATGCCTGTCCTGGGCTGCGGTCGGAAAGACCGATATCGAGATCAGCATGATTATCGCCCGCAGCCGGGCGACCGTCCGCTTCCACATCATGAATGCCGGTGCGAAGCTCAATGCGGTCAATCGTAGCCAGACCGTCTTCAAGGCGGCGCAGCTCGGCTATATCGGTCTGAACTCATGAGGCGGCTCGTCGCCCCTGGCGGCTAGGCCCGCTCGATCTCCAGATAGGCCAGAGCCATATCGAGGGCGGCCTCGGCGAAGCAGGGCGACTCGATCCGCAGTTCGGGATTGAGCTCCCCGGACACCGGCAGGATAGACCATATCACCGCGCCGCGGATGATATTGTGGACATAAGTCACGCGCCGCCGCAGATCGTCGGCATTGCGATCGGGAAGCTTGGCGATCAGCAGATCGGCGATCCAGTCCACGACCTGAGCATTGGCCTCGCTCTGGTCGCGGTGGGTGGCCGCATCGTCCAGCCGATGGCGCTCGATCAGGCGGAGCAGGCCATCATCGCTCTGGAAGGCGCTGAAGATGATGTCGACATGCAGCGTGACGACATCGACGGGTCGGACCGAGCTGTCCTGCGCCGATCGGCACAACGCTTCGATCTCGTGCATGCGCAGCGCCCGAAACCCCTCGATCACGGTCTGCAGCAGGGCGGATTTGCTGGCGAAGCGCTGATAGACGGTGCCGACGGGCACCCCGGCCTCAGCCGCGATGGCGCTGACCGGGGTTGCTTCGAAGCCCTGCTGGGCGAACAGCTTCATCGCAGCCGCGACGATCCGCTCCAGGGCGTGGCGACTGCGCTGCTGGCGCGGCATGACATAGCTTGTCGAGTTGGCGAGCCACACGGCAGGGTCGCGCTCGAAGGGAAGTCTGCCAAGCAAACCGGCGGGGTTGTCGGGATCTTCCATGCCGCCCCCCATATTCGCCGATGGCGCGCGGCGCCAGAGTCGATCAGGAGACCATCGCCTCCCGATCGTACCCCGCGAGCGCAGCGCGCAGCCGATCCGAGCAGTCTTGTGCCATCCGCTCCAGCAGTTCGGCGCAGGTCGGGACGTCGTCGATCAGGCCGATCGCCTGGCTAGCCCAGACGAGCCCGCCATCGACGTCGCCCGCCTCCAGCGCCGCACGGCCCCGGGCCCCGGCGACGAGATGCGCGATATCCTCGAACCCAGCGCCACCGGGGCGGTTCTCCGTGGCGATGACCTCTTCCGATATGGCGTTCCTGAGGACCCGACCTGTGTTCCGCAGCGTCCGAAAGATCAGACGGGTGTCACCCTCGCTCGCCTGCACCAGAGCGGCCTTGATCGCTGGATGGACGGGCGCCTCCTGCGTGACACAGAAGCGCGTACCCATGTTGACGCCCGCCGCGCCGAGCGCGAGCGCCGCCGCCAGACCCGCACCGTCGGCGATGCCCCCCGAGGCGATGACCGGGATCGACAGCCGACGCACGGCAGCCGGAACCAGCACCAGCCCGCCAATGTCCTCTTCGCCCGGATGACCGGCCGCCTCGAAACCATCGATCGAAATGATGTCGACGCCCTTGCGCTCGGCGGACAGCGCGTGTCGTACCGTCGTGCATTTGTGCAAGATGACCATGCCCGCCGCCTTCGCGCGCGCGAAGAATTCCGGGGGGATCATGCCGGCCGTCTCGAGCACCTTGACGCCGCTGTCGATAGCCGCCTGGAGATATGCGTCATAAGGTGGTGGCGTTCGCGTCGGCAGCATCGTCAGGTTCACCCCGAAGGGCTGATCCGTCATGGAACGGCACAGCGCGATCTCCCGCGAAAGGTCTTCCGGCGTCGGCTGTGTCAGCGCAGTGAGGATTCCCAATCCGCCCGCATTCGAAACCGCACTGGCGAGGGCCGCACGGCCCACCCATTGCATGCCTCCCTGAACGATCGGCAGGCGGATGCCGGTCAGGCGCGTCAGCGGCGTGTCGATGCGCGCCGACACCTCAATATTTCACGTTGCGCGTAAAGCCGCCGTCCACGGTCAGATTGACGCCGGTGATCCAACTGGCGCGCGCGGAGGCGAGATAGAGCACCGCATCGGCGATCTCGTCGGGCCGGCCGAAGCGGCCTGCGGGATGCTTCAGCCGGTTGGCCTCATAATAGTCGGGCATGGCCTCTTCGAGAAAGCCCCAGCTGCCGTCATCGACATAGGTCGGGCCCGGACACACGCAATTGCAGCGGATGCCGAACGGCATGTAGTCCTGCGACAGCTGGTGCGCGTAATTGATCAGCGCGGCCTTGATCGCTCCGTAAGAGAAGCCGCTCTCTCCAAAGGCATGGCTCTCGATCGCGGTAATCGTCGACATCTGGACGAAGGCGCCGTTTCCCGAGGCCTTCAGATGCGGCAGCGCGGTATCGAACATCGCGACCGCCGACATCAGGTCGACATTATAATTGATGTCCCACCCCTTGCGGCTGCGTGGAATCCCGCCGAGCGCGCTGGCATTCGAGACGACGATGTCGATGCCGCCCATTTCATCGGCGGCCTTCTCCACCCAGTCCGTGACCTGATCGAAATAGCCGCAGTCGACGACGCTGCCATAGACCTGCCCCCGGTCTGACAGCGCCGCCAGCGCCTCCTTCACCCCGTCGCCGGCCAGTGGATTGGAATAGACCTCGCCATCGGACGGGTTCGGCTCGCCCGCACTGGCGCGCCGCCCGCAGAAGCTGACGATCGCGCCTTCGTCGAGGAAGCGCTCGACGATCCGCCGGCCCAGGCCTCGGGTTGCGGCGCTGACGATGACCTTCTTGCCTTTGAGTTCGAGATCCATCAGAATGTCTTTCTGTCGGAGCCTCCTGCCGCGCTTCGGCGCACGCCGGGGCTTGCTGATCGGGAACGGCGTTACAGTTCGCCAGCCAAGTACCGGTCGAGCGTGTCGTGCAGGTGCCGGATACGCGATTCCTGATAGTTGGACAGGATCTGCACACCCGTGGCGCTGGCGTACATGCCCTCGCGCTGCCAGCGCATGATGTCGGTATCCTGATCGAGGACGCTGGCAAGGAACGGGTCCATCCCCTCGACACTGCTGAACGGCACATCCTCGGCGATGTCGATCACCTGCGCAGGGGTGAAATCGCCTTTCGCGGGCTTGGGCCGGAGCACCAGCTGGTCGAAGATCGAGCGGTCGGGATCATGGCCGTCCGGACGGAAGAGTTGGATCAGGCACAGGCCCGGCGCCGGGTAGAAATTGACGTTTGGAAAGACCGCATATTTGATGCTGTCGATCATCTCCGGCACCGAGTGGCCCGAATAGTCCAGCCCGTGCTCGCGCTGCATCGTCTCGCGAAGCTGCTGCGCCATTACCCAACGCGCGGTCTTCCCCGGCGGAACCTCTGAACGCTGCCCGACCATAGAGCCGTCGCCGACCAGCATCGTCTCGAGCAACTGCTGCTCGCTCATCCTGACGGTCGAGGTCGGGCTGGGGGTGGCCATCGCGCAGAGATCGCGGCTGACATGATCGGAGAAGATGTCGTGCTGCATATTGTGGTCGCCCACCACATGCGTCATTTCCGGATGCACGACGGGCGTATGATAGGCCTCCATGAAGGCCTCCTGCGCCAGCTTCCAGTTTCCCGGCAGATGCTTGCGGATGTGGGTGTGGACATACCAGCCCGACATGTCCCAGTTCGCGAAATGCCCGGGCAGATCCGCCAGATACTCGGCGAGGCTCGGCCCTTCCTTGGCGAAATTGATGAAGACGTTGCCGTTCCAGCTGTCGACCCGAACCTCGGGCAGACAAGCCTTGGCTTTGTCCAGATGCGGGAACTCCCATTCGCAGGGGATCTTTTTGATCGTGCCGGACAAGTCCCACTCCCAGCCGTGGAACGGGCAGGCCAGCGACGCGCTCCAGCCCGCGTCGCCGGACGGCTTCAGCTTGGTGCCGCGGTGCAGGCAGGAATTGACATAGCCCTTGATACCTTCGGCCGTACGCACGAGCACCACCGAGAGGCGCGCCAGATCATAGACGACATAGTCGCCTTCCTCCGCGAGATATTCCTCGCGGGTGGCATATTGCCACACACGTTTCCACATCCGCTCGATCTCGAGGTCGAAATGGCGGGTCGAGGCGTAGCGATCGAAATCGATGGGCCGCATGTCCTGCGGCGGGTTGGCCTGCAGCGCAAGCACCGGGGGCAGGTCGCCGTCGCGCGCCGCGATATCGGCCCATGTGTTATCGGGATAGTGCGCACGCTGCTGCGCCTGCACATCGGTCATATCGCTCTCCCAAGCATCGGGACGGCTCAGCCCCTGTCGAGAGTGAATATGAACCGATAGTCACGTTTCGCAACGGCTATTCGCTCACCCTCTCCAAAGAGTGAGGGAGACAGCCTCGCCGCGCGCGCTCCAGCTTGGGCTGGCCTGGAAGTCTACGCGCCGACGAGATGGAGTTGCGGCCGCCCCAATGTCCCGATGCGCGCCGTCAGACCGGGCAGACGCTCGATCCGGGCCACCAGTTCGGCATCCAGGCGGAAATCCCGGCCGAGCAGGACCTCGGCGCGCGAGCCGTCGGACAGAAGCGCCTTGAGGTACATTTCCCCCCTGCCCCCGCGCTCGCCCGCCACCAGCGCCGCCAGTGCCGGTATGGCGGCAGCGTCGGCGGTCTCGACGTCGACGCGCAGGCGGATCGACTCCATCGTGTCGAACCCCTGCAGGGTGCGGATCGTCACGCGCGGCGTCTCTTCCCCGGCGCGCCAGTCGAGCTCGACCCGCAGCAAGGCGCACGCCCCCGACTTGGCCGCCGTTTCCAGCTCAGCCGAAGCGAGGTCGTCGAAGCAGGTCGCAATGAACTGCCCGCTCGAATCCGAGCAGGTCGCCATCATGTAGCGCTTGCCCTTTGCCGAAGTACGCCAGCGCGCCTCTTCGATCAGGGCAGCCATGACGGCGTTGACCCGCCCGCCGTCCGCAGGAGCCGGCAAAGCGCACAGGGCAGCAAAGCTGCGTGCGCCGTTTGCGTCGGCAAGGTGGCGGATGCGGTCGGTCGGGTGCGAGGAGAAATAGAAGCCGAACGCCTCCTTCTCTGCCCCCATCCGGTCCGCCAATGTCCAGGACAGTCCGCGGTCGATCCGGATCGGCGGTATTCCGCCATCGTCCATGTCGCCGAACAGGCCGCCCTGGCCGCTTTCCCTTTGCTGCGCCGCGCTGGACGCATGGGCGAGGATCAGCTCCGCCGAAGCGAAGACGCCTGCGCGCTCGTCCTCCAGCGCATCGAATGCACCGCCGGCCGCAAGGCTTTCCAGCTGGCGCCGGTTGATCAGGCGGGGGTCGATGCGGTCGGCGAAATCCTCGAGCGAGCGGAACGCGCCCTTTGCCTTCCGCTCGTCGACCAGTTGCTCCATCGCCTTCTCGCCCACGCCCTTGAGCGCGCCCAGCGCATAGCGCACGGCCTGGGCATCGCCATGCGGCTCGACCGAGAATTCGGCCTCGCTATGGTTGATGCAGGGGCCGAGGCACTGGACGCCCATGCGGCGCATGTCGTCGATGAAGATCGCCAGCTTGTCGGTCTGCGCCATGTCGTAGCACATCGAGGCGGCATAGAACTCGGCCTTGTGATGCGCCTTCAGCCAGGCGGTATGATAGGCGACGAGCGCATAGGCGGCCGCGTGGCTCTTGTTGAAGCCGTAGCCCGCGAACTTGTCGATCAAGTCGAACAGCTCGTTCGCCTTCTCCGCCGATATGTCGTTCTTGGCGCAGCCATCGACGAAGCGGCTGCGTTGTGCATCCATCTCCGCCTTGATCTTCTTGCCCATGGCGCGGCGCAGAAGGTCGGCGTCCCCAAGCGAGTATCCCGCCAGGATCTGCGCGGCCTGCATCACCTGTTCCTGGTAGACGAAGATGCCGTAGGTCTCGCTCAATATGCCTTCGAGGAGCGGGTGCGGATATTGGATCGGTTCCCGCCCATTCTTGCGGGCGCCGAAGGTCGGGATATTGTCCATCGGGCCGGGCCGATAGAGCGAGACGAGCGCGATGATGTCCTCGAAGCAGGTCGGACGGACTGCGGCCAGCGTGCGCCGCATGCCTTCCGATTCCAGCTGGAACACCCCGACCGTATCGCCGCGCTGAAGCAGGGCATAGACTTCGGGATCGTCCCAGCTCAGCGCATCGAGATCGACTTCGATCCCGCGCTGGCGGAGGAACTGGACGGCCTTCTGCAGCACCGACAGCGTCTTGAGGCCGAGGAAGTCGAACTTCACCAAGCCGGCACCTTCGACATATTTCATGTCGAACTGCGTGACCGGCATGTCGGAACGCGGATCGCGATACAGCGGCACCAGCGCGTCGAGGCGCCGGTCGCCGATCACCACGCCGGCCGCATGGGTCGAGCTGTGGCGCGGCAAGCCTTCGAGCTTCATCGCGAGGTCGAGCAGACGCCGCACCTCGACGTCGCCCTTATACTCGGCCGCCATCTCGGGCACGCCGTTGAGGGCGCGGTCGAGCGTCCATGGGTCGGTCGGATGGTTGGGCACCAGCTTGGCGAGGCGATCGACCTGGCCATAGCTCATCTGGAGCACGCGGCCCGTATCCTTGAGCACCGCGCGGGCCTTCAGCTTTCCGAAGGTGATGATCTGCGCGACCTGATCGCGGCCATATTTCTGCTGGACGTAGCGGATGACCTCGCCACGCCGCGTTTCGCAGAAGTCGATGTCGAAGTCGGGCATCGACACGCGTTCGGGATTCAGGAACCGCTCGAACAGCAGGCCCAGCCGCAGCGGATCGAGATCGGTGATGGTCAGCGACCAGGCGACCAGAGAGCCAGCGCCCGATCCACGGCCCGGCCCCACGGGAATCCCCTGCTCCTTCGCCCATTTGATGAAGTCGGCGACGATCAGGAAGTAACCGGGGAATCCCATCTTGATGATGATGCCGGTCTCGAACTCGAGCCGCTCGAAATAGGCCTGGCGCTCGACCGGATCGGTGATGCCCAGTTTCTCCAGCCGCCGCTCCAGCCCGTCGCGCGCATCGCGGCGGAGCATCTCGGCCTCGCCATCGCGGTCGCCGGCAAGGCTGGGCAGGATCGGCTTGCGATAGGGTGCCGAGACCGCGCAGCGCTGCGCTACCACGAGGGTGTTGGCCAGCGCCTCGGGCACATCCTCGAACAGGCGCTGCATCTCCGACGCCGGCTTGAGCCAGAGATCGGGCGAACTGCGCGGGCGTTCGGGCGTATCGATGTAGGAGGAACTGGCGATGCACAGCATCGCGTCGTGCGCGGGATGGAATTCGGGCTCGGCGAAGCAGGCCGGATTGGTGGCGACCAGCGGCAGGTCGCGCGCATAAGCGAGATCGATCAGCGCTGCTTCCGCCTGTTCCTCCACCGCATTGCTCCGCCGGCAGAGCTCGACATAGAGCCGCCCGGGGAAATAGGCCTGGAGGAGGTCCGCATAGCTTTCGCCCGCCAACATCTGCTGTTCGGCGAACAGCCGCGCCAGGGCGCCCTCGCCCCCCGCCGTCAGCGCGATGAGGCCATCGGTGCGCCCCTCCAGCTTCGACAACGGGACATGTGCGTCCTCATGGACCGGCCGCTCCAGATGCGCCGCCGACACGAGGGCGCAGAGATTGTCATAACCCCGCTCGTCCTGCGCGTAGAGGGCGAGCCAGTCGATCACCAGCTGGTCGATACCGGGCCGGCGGACGGCGAGCATCGTGCCGATGATCGGCTGCACGCCCTCCTTCTTGGCGCCGTCGGAAAAGGCCATCGCCGCATAGAGACCGTTGCGATCGGTCAGCGCAGCCGCCGGAAAGCCCAGCTTCCGGGCATGTTTCGCAATCGCCTTGGGATCGATCGCGCCTTCGAGCATCGTATAGGCGGAGAAGATCCGCAGCGGGACGAAGGACTGATAGGGCATGGCAGCGAATGTATGCCCCCGGGAGGGATTCGTCAGCCCTGACGAGTCCTTTTATCCACAGTCTTGAGGGCAGGAGGCGGGTTGGCAACCGATCAGGAGGGCGCCGTTGGAAAGCAGCTTTCCGTGTTCAGGGTGGTGAGGCTGCTCGGCAGCAGCTTGGTCGAGGCCCCCTGATAGGTCGCCGCGATCGCGACCTTGGTCATTCCCGAAACCGACGAGCAGGTCGCCGCGCTGGTCAGGGTCACGGCGCTGCTGGTGATCTTGACGCCGTTGGCGGCGGCGCGTGCGACGGCGTAGCTCTTCACGTCGGCAGCGTTGGTGCAGCCCGTCGCGCCCAGCGCCGCGCATCGCGCCGCACTGGTCGCGACCTCCTGCAGCGCCTGAAAGCTCCACGCCATGCGGGCCCCGTCGATGATCAGGAACATGAAGGCGAGGAAGGCCGGCGCGACCAGGGCGAACTCCGTCGCCGTGACTCCGCGCCGGTCCCCGAAAAGCGAACGGAGCATCATTCGAGCCGCACCACGGCGGTGCGCGTCTGCGTCAGCGCGCCGCCGAGCATCGCGGCGGGAACCAGCATCGTATTGCTCGTCGCGGTCGCCTTGATTGTCATATAATAGCCCGCAAGGCTGCCGTCGCTGCAGGTCGAATTGCAGGCCGCCGTCGTATAGGTCGGCGCGGCAGACGTGCCGCCCAGACAGGCGCAACTGCGCGACGTGTTGACGCAATTGGACGTGCCGCCATTGCAGCCCACCGTTACCGTGGGCGCGGTCGACAGCTTCGCGGCAGCGCCGACATAGGTCCCGATCGCGCTCTGATCGACGGCAGTTCGCCCGTTGAAGGCGATCATTGCCCCCTGCTCGACCGCGCTGTCGAGCCGGAGGCGCTGGTGATACCACATGGCAATGTCGAGGCCGGCGGTCATCACGAAGAAGAACAGGACCGACAGCAGCGCGAATTCGATCGTGGCGACGCCGCGATCATCAGCCACGAGCGGACAGAGAGTGCGACGCCGGCTCATTTGAAAAGCGCCACGTTGGCGACGCTGCTCGAAGAATTGGCCATGCCAGTGCAACTGCTGCCGATCGCCGTGCCGCCGTTGAGGCTGAGCGTGTTCACGATCAGCATCAGGCAGGCCGAGGTGCCCGAGGACATGGACGCGCCGCCGTCTACGACCATGTCGGACTTCGGCGCATAGACGAGCCCCGAATATTTGCCCGAAGCGCCACCGCCCAGCTTGGTCGCCGAACTGCTCTTGGTCATCAGTAGCACGTTGGGCACGCCATAGCTGGCGGTGGCGCCCGGGGCGGCAAGGTCGAGCGTCGTGCCGCCCGCGAAGGAAAAGGTGCCGCCGAGCGCAAAGCTGATGTCGGTGCCTTGGATCGTGCCGCCGGTGCCGTTCGTGAAATTGCCCTTGATGATGTAAAGGCCGGCACCGAAGATCGCGCTGGAAGACAGCGTCAGATTGCCGTTGACCACATGGTTCACCGACTTGGGAAACACGATCAGGCTGCCGCCGCCGGTGTTGGAGATGTTGCCGTCGGCGCTGAAGACCCCGGCCGCTGCGGTCGCCTTGGTGCAATCGGACGTGAAGCAGACCTGGCTACCGCCTTCGACGGTGATCGCATTGCCCGAGCCATCCTTGCCGATGACGACCGTGTTGCCGACGCCGATCGCGACCTTGATATAGGCACCGCCCGACAGACTCATCCCGCCCGCAAGATTGAAGTTGCCGCTGCCGATGTCGATCTTCTTGCCGCCGAGGATCGTCAGCGATCCGAAGCTGTGATCGCCATTGCCGACCGTAATCGGGTTGTTCGCATTGACCTTGAAATCGCCCGCGACCGTCACCGTCCCGTTGCCGATCGTCATCGTATCGCCGCTCATGTCGATCGAGCCGAAGGTCAGGGTGGAGCCCGAGGCGAAACTGATCTTGCATCCGCCGGGCACGGTCAGCTTGCGGATGCTGTAGGTCCCGGCAGGGACCGTGTAATCGCAATTGTAGGCAACAGCCTGATATTTGCTGGGTTCCGAGCCGCCGATTGCTTCATAGGCCAGCGTCCAGTCCTTGGCGGGCCCGGAATAGCTGACCGTCGTCGGCGCGACCTTGGCCGAGATGCAGGTCGTATTGCCGTCGGCATAATCGGAGTCGCTCGTCCCCGTCAGCTTGTTGACCTGACACAGGGCGGACTTGACCCCGCTGTCATCCTTCATCCAGTCGCTGGCCGCACCCGACTTGTTCTGCAGGATGTTGTTCGCGGTCGGGGAGGTCGTGATGCCGCTGCCGGGGTTGTTGACGTTCTTGCCCGCCGCCACCTGCTTCGCCGTAATGTAGGTGCCGTAGGGTACCGTGACCCCGGCATTCGTCCCAATGGCACAGCCCGGCGCATTGATGCTGACGCCCCCGGTCAGGGTGATGCCATAGGTGGGCGTGGCGGACAGCGCCGCGATGCAGGGCGGGGCCGCGCTGCTCGTCGTCGAGGTCGTCGCGGCACCGGTCGCGGTCACGTCATAGGACAGCGCCGAAGTAAAGACCCGGGCGAGCGCGAGCGGCACGGTCGTCGTGACGGTCACCTGCACCAGTTGCTTGCTGGTCGGTGCATCGGTGACGAGCGCGACGGTGGCGGCGCTCGCCGGCAGACCTTGGGCAACGACGACCGCCTTGGCCGACGCCGTCATCTGGGTCGTATTGTTGTTGACGTTATAGGCGAGCGCCCCGGCCAGCGCCGCCATGTCGGCGATCCGCTGGTTGGTCGCGTCGGCGGCATAGCCCCGGCCGAGTTCGACCGCGAAGGCGCCCATGCCGACGATGGTGGTCAGCGACAGGGCGCCGATCACAGCGACGCCCGCGCGCGTGCAGCGCGCCAGGCGGCCGAAAGCGTCTCCGACTGACTTCATCCAGGCTTGGGCCATGAGACCGGCCTAGGCAAAAATGCTTAACGGACCGCCTAGCGGCCATGGTTAACGACCGCGAACGCTCAGCTCAGACGCCCTTCGTGCAGCCTGACGATCCGGTCCATCCGCTGGGCCAGCCGCTCATTGTGCGTCGCCACGAGCGCGGCCGAGCCTTCCTGCCGGACGAGCCGCAGAAACTCCGCCAGCACGACGTCGGCAGTGGCCTCGTCGAGATTGCCGGTCGGCTCATCTGCAAGCACAAGCGCGGGGCGGTTGGCGAGGGCACGGGCGACCGCGACGCGCTGCTGCTCGCCACCCGACAGCTGCGACGGCCGGTGGCCGAGGCGCTGCGCCAGGCCGAGCGCGCTGAGGAGGTCGGCGGCGCGCGTCTCCGCCGGCTGCGTCTCCGCACCGTGGATCAGCTGCGGCAGCACGACATTCTCGACCGCCGTGAAGTCGGGCAGCAGATGGTGGAACTGATAGACGAAGCCCAGCCGATCGCGGCGGACGCGGGTGCGACCAACCGAGTCGAGCCGCGCCACTTCCTCGCCCGCTATGCGGATCGAGCCCTCGAAACCGCCCTCCAGCAGACCGACAGCCTGCAACAGGGTCGACTTGCCCGATCCCGATGGTCCGAGCAGGGCGACGATCTCACCCGGCGCGATCGACAGGTCGACCTGGCGCAAGACGTGGATCTCGACATCGGCCTGGCGGAAGGTACGGGCAAGCGCGCGAACTTCGAGCACGTCACTCATAGCGCAGCACCTCGACAGGATCGGTGCTTGCGGCCTTCCACGCCGGGTAGAGCGTCGACAGGAAGCTGAAGCCGAGCGCCATCGTCACGATCGCGGTCACTTCGACAGGATCGCTCTTGGCCGGCAATTCGGTCAGGAAGCGGATCGACGGATCCCAGAGATTCTGGCCGGTGACGAACTGCACGAAATTGACCACCGCCTGCCGGTAGAAAAGGAACAGCGCGCCGAGACCGATGCCCGCGCCCGTGCCCAGCACCCCGATCACGGTACCGACCGTCATGAAGATCTTCATCAACGCCCCGCGCGAAGCCCCCATCGTCCGGAGAATCGCGATGTCGCGCCGCTTGGCGCGGACCAGCATGATCAGCGACGACAATATGTTGAACACCGCCACAAGGATGATGAGCGAGAGCACGACGAACATCGTCACGCGCTCGACCGCGAGCGCCTCGAACAGAGACTTGTTGAGGTCGCGCCAGTCGCTCAGCTGCCCGACGCGAACGACCTCGTCCTTCAGCGGCGCCAATATCTCGCCCACCCGGTCGGCATCGACCGTCTGGATCTCGATCATCCCCACCGCGTCGCCCAGCATCAGCAATGTCTGCGCATCGCCCATCGGCATGACCACAAAGGCCTTGTCATAGTCATAGACCCCGACCTCGAAGATCGCGGCGACCTCGTAGGAGACGATGCGGGGCACCGTGCCGAAGGGGGTAGACTGCCCCTGCGGACTGATCAGGCTGATCTGGCTGCCGAGATCGGCACCGAGTTGCTCGGCGAGGCGCGCGCCGATCGCCACGCGGCTGGAACCGGAGACCAGCGCATCCATCGACCCGCGCAACACCTTGCCGCGAATCACGGGATTGCGGCGGATGTCCTCGACCGTCATCCCGCGGACGAGCACGCCTTCGACCCGGCCGTCATAGCTGGCCATCAGCGGCTGCTCGATCAGCGGCGTCGCCGACGTGACGCCGGGCAGCTTGCGGGCGTCGTCGGCGATAATCCGCCAATTGGGCAGCTTGCCGCCATAGCCCTGCACCACAGCATGACCGTTGAGCCCGACGATCTTGTCGAACAATTCGGCGCGAAAGCCGTTCATGACGCTCATCACCACGATCAGCGCGGCGACGCCCAGCGCGACCGCCACGAGACTGATCGAAGCGACGAGAAAGATGAACGCTTCGCCCCGGCCCGGCAGCAGATAGCGCTTGGCGATCATCCGCTCATAGCGGTTGAGGATCATCGCGACGCTCCCCGGCAGCCAGAACGGGCGACAGGGCTCAACCCGTCACCTTCGCCAAAGCGTCCTCGACTGACAGCTCGACCCGCTCGCCGGTCGCACGACGCTTGAGCTCGACCACATTCTTGTCGAGGCCCTTGGGACCGATGATGATCTGCCAGGGCAGCCCGATCAGATCCATCGTCGCGAACTTCGCGCCGCCGCGCTCGTCACGATCATCGTACAGCGTTTCGACACCGGCGGCCTGCAGCTTCGCGTAGAGATCGTCGGAGGCCGCCGCACAGCGCGCATCGTCGGCGCGCATGTTGATCAGCCCGACCTGATAAGGCGCCACGGCATCCGGCCACACGATACCCGCATCGTCATGGCTCGCCTCGATGATCGCGCCCATCAGGCGCGACACGCCGATGCCATAGCTGCCCATTTGCGGCGTGACCGGAGAGCCGTCTGGCCCCTGCACGCTCAGCCCCATGGCATTCGAATATTTGGTGCCGAAGAAGAAGATATGGCCGACCTCGATGCCGCGCGACTGCTTGAGCTTGTCGCCCGCCTCGGCCTCGCGGGCCTCGTCGCGCTTTTCGTCGGTCGCGGCATAGTCGGCGGTCAGCCCGCTGACGAAGGTCTGGAGTGCGGCGGCGTCGTCCGCATCGACGTCGAGCGAGCGGGCGGTCTCCCAGTTGGCGTGGTAGAAGACTTCGCTCTCGCCGGTCGGGGCCAGCACGATGAACTCGTGACTGAGGTCGCCGCCGATCGGGCCGGTGTCGGCCTGCATCGGGATTGCCGCCAGCCCCATGCGCGCGAAGGTCCGCAGATAGGCGACGAACATGCGGTTATAGCTGTGGCGGGCGCCGTCGACGTCCAGATCGAAGCTGTAGGCGTCCTTCATCAGAAACTCGCGGCCGCGCATCACGCCGAAGCGGGGACGGACTTCGTCGCGGAACTTCCACTGGATGTTGTAGAGCGTGCGCGGCAGATCGCGATAGCTGCGCGCATTGTCGCGGAAGATCGCGGTGATCACTTCCTCGGCGGTCGGGCCGAACAATATTTCCCGTTCGTGTCGATCTTTGATGCGCAGCATCTCCAGGCCATAGTCGTCGTAGCGGCCTGACTGGCGCCACAGATCGGCGGACTGGATGGTGGGCATCAGCAGCTCGATGGCGCCCGCCCGATCCTGCTCCTCACGGACGATCTGCTCGATCTTGCGGAGGACGCGATGGCCGAGCGGCAGCCAGGCGTAAATGCCTGCGGCGGTCTGGCGAATCATGCCCGCTCGCAGCATCAGCTTGTGGCTGATGATCTGGGCGTCGGCGGGCGACTCCTTCATGACGGGGAGGAAATGGCGGGAAAGACGCATGAAAAAGCCAGCTCGCAAGTAGAGGTGCGGATGCGGCTGTCTATGCGCGACGAGGCCTCTCGGCAACCGCTTCGCTGGGAAAACTGGAACGGTACCGATCGGTCTCTGTTGCCGATTGATCACACCCGCCGTGTTTCGATTCCGTGACTCTTGAAAGCCAATGACAAGGACCAAGGCGCATTGTAGGAAAACTCCCACGGAACATGAGCAAGAAAACGGCCATGGTTCGGGGAAAAGTGAGGCTCCACCGCCATTTAAAGGGGTGGTTGGTGTAGAGCCCGCCAAGGGGGTTGGCGAATTATCGTCACGCGGCGCCGGGATCGGAAACGATCCCGGCGTTTGCCGTTTCCGGCGGTCGCATCGACGGCGCGATTCGGCTCATGCCATGGACATCCGACGCATCGGCCGCGTTGAGCAGCCGAGGAGATCGATATGGCCAGCCAACCGCCTACCCCAGAGGAACTTCCCCCCGAGACACCGGTGGATATCCCCGTTCCCTCGCCGTCTGATCCCGAACCGGGTGCCCCGATGGACCCAGTCGTCCCGGACATGCCACGCTGAGTGAAGCGACCCCGTGGAGCGTCCTATGCCCCACGGGGTCGGGTCAGAACCTATCGACGGCTGGGAGGATCAGACCAGCCGGCTGTGATTGACTGCGGCCTCGATGAAGCTGCGGAAGAGCGGGTGCGGCTCGAATGGCTTGCTCTTGAGTTCCGGATGGAACTGCACGCCGACGAACCAGGGATGGTCCGGACGCTCGACAACCTCGGGCAACTCTCCATCGGGCGACATGCCGGAGAAGACCAGCCCACCCTTTTCAAGCTGCTCACGATAGCCGACATTGACCTCGTAGCGATGCCGATGCCGCTCCGAGATTTCCGTCGAGCCATAGATTGACGCTGCGTGGCTGTTGCCGGCGAGGACGGCGTCATAGGCGCCGAGCCGCATCGTGCCGCCCATATCGCCACCAGCCTCGCGCTTCTGCAGACCGGCCTCGGTCATCCATTCGGTAATGAGGCCGACGACCGGTTCCTCGGTCGCACCGAACTCTGTCGTGGAGGCCGCGGCGATGCCAGCGGTATTCCGTGCGCCCTCGATGCAGGCCATCTGCATGCCGAGGCAGATGCCGAAATAAGGCACGCCGCGCTCACGCGCGAATCGGACAGCGGCGATCTTGCCCTCGGAGCCACGCTCGCCAAAGCCGCCGGGAACGAGAATCGCATGCATCGGCTCGAGCTGGGCAGCGATCGCCGCTTCGTCCTGCTCGAACAGCTCGGCGTCGATCCAGCGGATATTGACCTTCACCCGATTGGCGATTCCGCCATGGACCAGCGCCTCGTGCAGCGACTTGTAGGCGTCGAGCAGTCCGACATATTTACCAACCACGCCGACCGTGACTTCACCCTCGGGATTTTCCAGGCGGTCGATGATCTCGCTCCAGCGCGACAGGTCAGGCTCGCCCTGCGGCGCGATGCCGAAGGCGGCGAGCACAGCCTCGTCGAGGCCTTCTTCATGATATTGAAGAGGCACGCCATAGATGGTGCTGGCGTCGAGCGCGGGGATGACCGCTTCCTTGGCGACGTTGCAGAAGAGGGCGATCTTGGCCCGCTCGCCTTCGGGCAGGGGCCGCTCGCAGCGGCAGACCAGCACGTCGGGCTGGATGCCGAGCGAGGTCAGGTCGCGCACGCTGTGCTGCGTCGGCTTGGTCTTAAGTTCCCCGGCAGCGGCGATATAGGGCACCAGCGTCAGATGGACGAACACCGAATTGCCGCGGCCGAGATCGTTGCGGAGCTGGCGAATCGCTTCGATGAAGGGCAGCGATTCGATATCGCCGACAGTGCCGCCGATCTCGCACAGGACGAAGTCGAGGTCGTCCGTGTCGGCGCGCGCGAATTCCTTGATCGCGTCGGTGACGTGCGGAATGACCTGCACCGTCGCGCCCAGATAGTCGCCGCGACGCTCCTTCTGGATGATGGTCTGATAGATTCGTCCCGACGTGACATTGTCCGACTGGCGGCCGGGAACGCCGGTAAAGCGCTCATAATGCCCCAGGTCGAGATCGGTCTCCGCGCCGTCGTCCGTCACATAGACCTCACCATGCTGGTAAGGCGACATCGTGCCGGGATCGACGTTCAGATAGGGATCGAACTTACGGATGCGGACCTTGTAGCCGCGCGCCTGGAGCAGGGCAGCAAGGCTTGCCGCCATGAGACCCTTTCCAAGCGAGGAGACCACGCCGCCGGTGATGAAAATGAACCGCGCCATGGGAGGATGGGTTTAGTCGCGCGAGGGGGCGAAGGGCAAGGTGGGCATTCCTTCTTTTCGATAAAAACTGTGGACCGTTCGACGGGCCAAATCAGACGAGGCCCCCGGTGCATGCACCGGAAGCCCTCCGCTCCATGAAATAGTTCGTTATTGTGGCGTCGCGCCGTTCAGCGTGACGTCGCCGCCCTGGGCGGCCGCTGCAGCGAGCGGATCATCGGTCGGCGCCGTCGGCGCGGGGGCCGACGATCCGGTCTTGCCCACCAGCGACGTGTCGACCTTGGACGGCGAGCGTTCGACCGAGGCCAGCGCCGCGAGCGCGATGCTGAGCACCACGAACAGCGAGGCCAGGATCGCGGTCATCCGGGTCAGGAAATCGGCCGCGCCGCGCGCGCTCATCAGACCGGAGGGATTACCACCGGACGCAAGCCCGCCACCCTCGGAGCGCTGCACGAGAATCACGGCCACGAGGGCCACAGCGACGATCAGGTGGATGACGAGCAGGAAGGTGAACATTGCGGGCTTTCGATATCAACGTGCGGCGCATCTAGTCCATCGGCGGCGAAGGTTCAACCTTCGCCCCCTCCGCCCGTTCAGGCGCTGGCGGCGACGGCGCCCTCGATGATCGGCACGAATTGCGCGGCGGTCAGGCTGGCGCCGCCCACCAGAGCGCCGTCGACATCGGCCACCGCCAGAAGTTCCTTGGCGTTGTCGGGTTTCACCGAGCCGCCATAGAGGATGCGGACCTTGGCGCCCTCGGCCCCGAGCAGCGCGGTCAGCTTCGCCCGAATGGCGGCATGCATCGCGGCGACATCGCCCGTCGACGGCGTGCGGCCGGTGCCAATCGCCCAGACCGGCTCATAGGCCACGACCAGCGAGACGCCCGTGCCCTCGCCCGGGATCGAACCGTCGAGCTGCGATGCGACGACAGCCTCGGCCTCGCCGGCATCCCGCTGCGCCTCGGTCTCCCCGACGCAGACGATCGCGACCAGCCCTGCCGCGATCGCCGCAGACGCCTTTGCGCGGACCTCCGCATCGGTTTCATGCTGATCGGCGCGCCGCTCGCTATGGCCCACGATGGCAAGCTTAGCGCCGGTTTCCACCAGCATCGGCGCACTGATGCATCCGGTATGCGCGCCCTTGGCCTGGCCGTGGCAATCCTGAGCGCCGATGGCGAGCGAGGGAGCGCGGGCGACGGCCGGAGCGATCAGCGTGAAGGGCGGGCAAATCGCGACGTCCACGCCGCCATTCTCGGCGGCCGCGGCCGCAATGCCATCGAGCTCCGCCAGCGCAGCGAGCGTTCCGTTCATCTTCCAGTTGCCAGCGACCAGCTTGCGCAATGCCATGTTCGACCCCTCCGGTTAGCGAGCGCCCCTTAAGCGGCGGGGCTGCGGCGTGCAACCATGGCGGGCACTGCTCCGCCCGCCCCCTCGCAGCGGCGGGCGTTGCGGAGGCCGGGAATGCCCCCTATGGCAGCCACATGCCAGTCACGTTCATACGGACCGCCCGATGATTTCCTTTTTCCGCCGTGCCCTCTCCTCCTGGATCGTCCTCGGCCTTCTGGCCCTGATCATGATCGCCTTCATCATCACCGGGGTCGAATCGCCGTCGATGCTGGGCGGCGGCGGGGGCGGCGGGGCAACCGTCGCCAAGGTCGACGGCAAGAAGATCAGCGCGCTGGAACTGACCAACCGCGTCCGCAACCAGATCGACGGGCTGCGGCGCGAACGGCCCGAGATCGATGCGCCGAGCTTCCTGGCTTCGGGCGGATTCGAACAGGTTCTGAACGGCATGATCAATGCCCGCGCTCTCGAGGCGTGGGGCAAGGAACAGGGCTTCGCGATCAGCAAGCGCATGGTCGACGCCGAGATCGCCGGCATGCAGGGCTTCCGCAACGTCGCCGGCCAGTTCGACGAAAGCGTGATGCGGACCGTGCTCGCGCAGGCCCGGATCAGCGAAAAGGAATTGCGGGCGGACATCGCCGGCGAGATCATGCGGAACCAGATCCTCACCCCGGCCGCCGCCCTCGCCCCCGTGCCGTCGAAGATGGCCCGTCCCTACGCCGCGCTTCTGCTGGAGGTACGCGAGGGTTCGGTCGGGATCATTCCGCTGGCGCTGGTGGCCAGCAAGACGCCCCCCAGCGATGCCGATGTGGCCGCCGCCTACAAGGCCAACATCGCCACCTACACCCGCCCCGAGGCGCGTGTGCTGCGCTATGCGACCTTCGGCGAGGCACAGCTGGCCGACAGGGCCAAGCCGACCGAACAGGACATCGCCGACTATTATCGGGACAACGCCGACAGCTTCGCAGCCCGCGAAACGCGGACGATCGCGCAGATCATCGCACCCAGCCAGCAGACCGCGCAGACCCTCGTTGCTGCCGTCAAGGGCGGCGCGACCATGGCAGCTGCAGCGGCCAAGGCCGGCCTCGAGGCGTCGACACTCGCGGACCAGCAGAAGAAGGACTATGCCGGCGCGGCCGGCGCCGCCGCTGCCGACCAGGCTTTCGCCGCCGCAAAGGGCGCGATCGTTGGTCCGGTCAAGGGATCCTTCGGCTGGTATGTGCTGAAGATCGAAGGCGTTGCCGGAAAGCCGGGCAAGACGCTCGACCAGGCCCGTGCGGAAATACTGCCTGTCGTCCAGCGGCAGAAGCTTCAGGAGGCGCTCTCCGACCTCGCCGGCAAGATCGAGGACGCCATTGCCGACGGCAGCAGCTTCGCCGAGATCGCCGCCACCAACAAGCTCGTTGTCCAGGAAACCCCGGCGCTTCTTTCCAACGGCACTGCGATCGACCGGCAGGGTTGGAAGGCCCCGCCGGAGATCATGGCCCTGCTGAAGACCGGTTTCGAGGCCGCCGCCGACGACCGCCCCAGCGTCGAAACGGTTGTCCGCGACCAGAGCTATGCCCTGCTCAACGTCGCCAGGATCATTCCTCCGACCCCGCTCCCGCTCGCGCAGGTCCGCGAGGCCGTCGTGCGCGATCTGGTCGTGAAGCGCGCCCAGCAGCGCGCCAAGGCCATCGGCGACAAGATCGTGGCGGCCGTCAACGCGGGCGCCCCGCTCGCCAAGGCCATGGCCGACAGCGGCGTCGCACTTCCGCCGGTCCAGCCCAGCCGGGCACGCCAGCTCGACATCATTCGGGCACAGCAGGCCGGCCAGCCCATCCCCGAACCGCTCCGGGCGATGTTCGCACTGCAGCCGGGCAAGGCCCGCCTCGTTCCGGGGGATCAGGGCGCCTATTTCGTGACCGTCCTGAACAAGGTGGCGCGTGGCGACCTGTCGCAGGCTGCGGCGCTCGTCGGCGTGACGCAGCAGGAGCTGACCCGCTCCTACACGCCGGAGCTTGGCGATCAGCTTATCCGCGCCGCGCGCGATGAGGTGGAGGTAAAGCGTTATCCAGACGCTATCGCGGCCACCAAGCGCCAGATCGCAACGCCCCAATAAGGGATAGGCAGAGGATGGACGCGCGCGATCAGGCTGCCCTCGACGCCTTGTCCCGGGGCGAACCCGCCCTTGTCTGGCGGACCCAGGTCGCCGATTGCGACACGCCGGTCGCCGCCGCGCTCAAGCTCATCGTTCCCGGGCGGGGCGATTTCCTGCTCGAGTCGGTCGAAGGCGGTGCGGTGCGCGGGCGCTATTCGCTGCTCGGCCTGGCGCCCGACCTGCTGTTCCGCGCCCGGGGACGGGATGCGGAGATCAACCGGCGCTGGGCGAGCGATCGCGAGGCGTTCGAACCGCTGTCCGGCGATGCCCTCACCGAAATGCGCCGCCTGGTGACCGACTGCCGCATGACGGTGCCCGACGGGCTGCCGCGCGCGCTGGCCTGTCTCGTCGGCTACTTCGCTTATGAGACGATCGGCCTGGTGGAAAAGCTCGGACGCCCGCCCGCCAATCCGCTCGATCTTCCGGATATGCTGTTCGCGCGGCCGACGCTCATCCTGATCTTCGACCGACTGGCGGATCAGCTGTTCCTCGTTGCGCCGCTGTGGCCGGACAGCCCCGGCTCCCCCGACGAAAAGGTGAAGGGCGCGATCGAGCGCATCGATGCACAGGCGGCCATGCTCGCGGCGGCGCTGCCCGCGCGGACCGCTGTCACCGTGCCGGCGCCCGAGGCGATCGCGCCAAGGCCGCAGCTCGAGCCCGGCCGCTATGCCGACATGGTCCACCGCGCCAAGGACTATATCGCGGCGGGCGACATCTTTCAGGTCGTGCTCGCGCAGCGTTTCACCGTCGACTTCCCGCTGCCACCGATCGATCTCTACCGGGCATTGCGCCGCATAAACCCCTCGCCCTTTCTCTATTTCCTGGACTTGCCGGGCTTCGCCCTGATCGGGTCGTCGCCCGAGATACTGGTCCGCGCCCGCGATGGGGAAGTCACGATACGGCCGATCGCAGGAACGCGCCCGCGCGGGGCGACGTCGCTGGAAGACGCCGCCAACCGGGAAAGTCTGCTGGCCGACCCGAAGGAGCGGGCGGAACATCTCATGCTGCTCGACCTGGGACGCAACGACGTCGGTCGCGTGGCGGTCGCCGGCACGGTCGAAGTAACGGACAGCTATACGGTCGAACATTACAGCCATGTGATGCACATCGTGTCGAATGTGGTCGGCCGGCTCGACCCATCCAGGGATGCCCTCGACGCGCTGTTCGCAGGCTTTCCGGCGGGCACGGTATCGGGAGCGCCCAAGGTGCGCGCCTGCGAGATCATCGCCGAACTGGAGCCCGAGACACGCGGCGCCTATGCGGGTGGCGTGGGCTATTTCTCGCCGGACGGTTCTATGGACAGCTGCATCGTCCTGCGGACGGCTGTGGTGAAGGACGGGGTCATGCACGTTCAATCCGGCGCCGGCATCGTGGCGGACAGCGACGCTGCCTATGAACAGCGTGAATGCGAGGCCAAGGCAGGCGCCCTGATCGCTGCAGCGCGGGAGGCAATCAAGCGCGCCGCCGAGTCCGGCTACGGCCAATAGCTGTGATGTATTTCACTTATCAGGAAAAAATGACAGCTGTGTCGTTTGTGCACCACATTGGTTTTCTTGCTTGCACTTAGGATCGAAATGCTGTGGGAACCGTTTCCGCTGTGCCGTAACGGCAGCAGAAAGGGTTTTTATATGCGATTTTTCCTCACGACCACTGCGGCGGCCGGCCTGGTAGCCGCGATGGCTTCGAGCGCCGCCTCGGCGCAGGACGTGGCCTCGAGCAACTGGACCGGCTTTTATGTCGGTGGCCAGCTCGGCTATAACTGGCAGCCGACCGACGGCGACGAAGTCGTAAACTTCGACCGCAACCGCGACGGCAATTTCGGCGATGCCTTCCCGAATTTCTCGCCGGGCTTCTGCGGTGGCGCGCCGACCACGGCCCGCCCGACCTCGGGCTGCTCGAAGGACAATGACTCGACCGCGTGGAAGCTGCACGCAGGTTACGACTATCAGTTCGGCGACACGTCGGGCCCGGTCGTCGGCCTGATCGCGGAATATGGCAAGTCGTACCTGTACGACAACGTCACCGCCTTCAGCACCACCCCGGCCGTCTACAAGCTGCAGGCCAAGCTGAAGAGCGACGGCGCCATCCGCGCGCGCGCCGGTTACTCGTTCGAAACCGGCACGCTGATCTACGGCACCGGCGGCGCTGCCTATGGCAAGATCCGCAACAGCTTCTCGATGTCGAACACCGTCAACAGCGCGACCGTCAACGACCCGACGAAGAACGCCTGGGGCTGGACCTATGGCGGCGGTATCGAGCAGAAGATCGGCAAGTTCTCGGTCGGCGCGCTCTACACCTTCACCGCGCTGAAGAACAACGACAGCACGGTCACCGTCGGCTCGCTCGCGGGCGTGACCCCGGCGACCAACCCGTTCATCGCACAGAACGCGGCTGGTACCGATTTCCAGCGTTCGTTCAGCAAGTTCGCGTTCCACTCGGTTCGCGCGACCGTCAGCTACCGTTTCTGACGATCGGCCTTGCGCCAATAGAAAAGGGCCGGCGGAGCGATCCGCCGGCCCTTTTTCTTGTCCCGAGCCGGGCTCCCGAGGGAGCTGCGGCGAGGATCACTTCTTCAGCTGAACACCGACATAACGCGGCGGGTTATTGCCCCGCTGAACGAACAGCAGCACCGACGGACGCTTAGCCTTCACCGCCGCATCGATCTGCGCTGCCGCCGCCTGGACAGTGGTGACCGGCACATTGTTGATCTGCAGGATGACATCGCGCGGCTGAAAACCATTGGCCGCGGCGTCGCTGCTCGGATCGACAAAGCTGATCACCACGCCGCGCAGCGACGCGGAGAGCCCCAGGCGGCGCGCGATATCGGGCGTCAGCGTCTGCAGGCCCAGACCCAGCGAATTGCGGGTTGCCTGATCCGGAGCAGACTGGCCGCTGTCGGGAACGCTATCGTCCTGATCCGCATCCTGCCCACCGTTGATCAGCTGGTCTTCGGGCGGACGCTCGCCGAGCGTCACGGTCAACGTCTTGCGCTGCCCCTCGCGGATCACCTCGACCGGCAGCTTGGCACCGACGGCAGCCTTGCCGACAATGTAGGACAGGGTGTTGTCGGGCGTGACGTCCTGGCCATCGACCTTGACGATGATGTCGCCCTGGCGAATGCCGGCGCGCGCGGCTGCTTCGCCCGGTTCGACGCGGGCGACGATCTCGCCCCGATCCTTGGGCAGGCCCAGGCTGGCGGCGATATCCTCGGTCATCGGCTGGATGCCGACGCCCAGATAGCCGCGGCGGACGCGCTTGCCGGTCATCAACTGGTCGATGATCGGCTTGGCCTCTTCCGCCGGGATCGCAAAGCCGATGCCGACATTGCCGCCCGTCGGCGAGAAGATGGCGGTGTTGATGCCGATGACATTGCCCTGAAGATCGAACATCGGACCGCCCGAATTGCCCTGATTGATCGAGGCATCGGTCTGGATATAGCGATCATAGGGACCGCTGATGCCGATCGAGCGGTGCAGCGCCGAAACGATGCCCGCCGTGACCGTGCCGCCGAGGCCGAAGGGATTTCCGATCGCGACCACCCAATCGCCGACGCGCGTGCGGGTCGAATCGCCGAACTGGACGAAGGGAAGGTTCTTGGCTTCGATCTTGAGCAGGGCCAGGTCGGATGCCTGATCGCGGCCGACGACGGTCGCCTTATATTCCTTGCGGTCAGGCAGCGTCACGGTGATCGAGCTCACCACCGCATTGCTCCCACCCTCGGGCGAGGCCGAGATGACGTGGTTATTGGTCACCACATAGCCGTCGGCGGAAATGATGAAGCCCGAGCCGAGCGAAGTCGCCTCGCGGGTGACGGGCTGCCCATCGGAACCACCGCCGCCGAAGCGTTTGAACAGTTCCTCGAACGGCGTACCGGAGAAGGCGTTTCCGCCGCTGCGGACCTGGATCTTCTGCGTGGTGGAGATGTTTACCACCGCCGGCTGCAGCCGGGCGGCGAGATCGGCGAAACTCATCGGGGCGCCCGGACGCGGCGCGGCGGCGTTGATCGAACCCGGAGCATTCTGCGCCACCTGTGCTCCCACAGGTTGCTGCATCGTCAGGGTCGCGGTCGCACCACCTGCCAGCAAGGCCGCGGTGATCGCATAGGCATAACGCACTTTGGCCAACTCCTTAAAACTCCTGTTCTGCTTCTGCCGACATTGCGAGCGGATTATTTCGGTCCCGATCGCTGAACACCGCTTGAACGGTAGCGTTCCCGCCCGATCAGCGGCGCCCCCTGAACTCGCGCAGATATTCATTGTCCGGCGACAGGATCACGTTGGACGATCCCGGCGCTTCGGTGCCGTCGGTGCCGAAGGTGACTCGGTAAGACTGCATGGCCCGATAGAAATTGTAGAAGTCGGGATCCTTGTTGAAGCTCTCGGCATAGGTGCCGGCGGCGTTCGCGTCGGCTTCTGCGGTGATGATCTGCGCCTGCTTGCGGCCTTCGGCCAGTATCGAGCGTGCTTCCTGCTCGCGGGCTGTGCGCATCCGGTTGAAGGCGGAGTCGAGCGGCGTGCCATCGGGCAGGTCGGCGCGCTTGATCCGGACGTCGACGATCTGCGCGCCATATTGGCGGGCGACCTTGTTCAGCCGCGTCTGGATATTGTCCATGACGGCCCCGCGCTCCGGGCTCAGCAACGCGGCAAAGGGCCGCTTGCCCAGCTCGTTGCGCAGAGAGGAACCGAGGATAGGCCGCAGCGCCTCTTCGACGCGCCGCTCGGTGCCGGCCGTGATCGACATGCGGAGCGGATCGATGATCCGGTAGCGGGCATAGGCGTCGACCTCGAGACGAAGCTGGTCGGTCGACAGCACCGACTGGCGCTCCATGTCGAAATTGCGGACCCGTTTGTCGATCCAGACGATCTGGTCGATGAACGGAATCTTGGCGATGATGCCGGCACCGGTCCGCCCGAAATCCTCATTGGGCTTATAGGCGTTGTAAACCGTCTCCGGCTTGCCGAAACGGACGACGAGAGCCTGCTTCGTTTCGGGCACGACTGCAAAGCAGCTGCTGACCACGACGACGGCGAAGATCGCGCCGATGGACAGCCCGATGACGTTCCGGCTGGCGAAATTGTCGCTCATGTTCATTGCTGCTGCTGCACCTTCGCTGCCTGCTGCGGCGCCAGGGGAATATAGGGAACGACATTCGGCGCTTCGACGACGGTCTTATCGGTCTTGGCGAGCACGCGTTCCATCGTCTCATAATACATGCGCCGCCGGGTCACCTCGGGCGCAAGCCGATACTCGGCATAGACCTTGTCGAAGGCTGCGGCTTCACCCTCCGCCTTGGCCCCGAGCTGCTGGGAATAGGCGCGAGCCTCGTTGAGATAGGCCTGCGCCTGCTGCTGCGCCGCCGACACCGATTTGAACGCCTCGACCACTGCCGCCGGCGGATCGGCCTGCTTGATCGCCACGCCCTGCACGGCGATGCCGGCACGATAGCCGTCGAGGATCTCCTGCATGCGCTGCTGGACGCGCTGTTCGATCTGGCTGCGCTGCGGGCCCATGGCGTCGTTCAGGGCGACGCGGGCGATCTCTGCCCGCATCGCGCTCTCGGCGACCTCGCCCACCGTTTCCTCGGGATTGGCGAGCTCGTAGATGAAGAGCTCCGGATCGCGGATGTTCCAGCGCACCGAATAGGCCAGGTCGATGATGTTCTGGTCGCCGGTCAGCATCAGGTTCTGGCCGGTGCCGCCGCCTTCGGGGATATCCTTTACGCGGATATCCTCGATGTCGATCTTGGTGACGCGGTCGATCGGCGACGGAAAGGTAAACTGCATGCCCGGGCCGAGCGTCTTGGCATAGGAGCCCAGCCGCGTGACGACGCCCCGCTGCTGCGGGTCGATGCGGTGGCTGCTGGTCCACAGCACCCAGATCAGGAGAAGGCCGCCGACGCCCCACAGAAGCAGCCGGCCCGCATCCGGCTCGGGACCGCCGCGACCGCCGAAACGGGCGCGCCCGCGCCGGACGAGCTCGTCGATCGCCGAGCGCCCGGCAGGTCCACGGCCGGGCCGTCCGCGCGGAGGTTGGTTCCACGGATTGGGCTCGTCCCCGCCGCCGCCTGATCCTCCGCCGCCCCAGGGACCGCCCTCGTTGAGGAGGGGGCCGCCGTGCACTCCGCTGCTTTCGCTATTGTTCATCCTTTCATTATAGGAGGCGATCGACGGAAAAACAGTGCCCTTTGGTCGGCGAAGCCCTATTTGCTGCCGCCATGGATATCGCTGAATCGCTCTCCGCCGCCCTCGACGGCATCATCGACCCCATCTCGGGCAAGGGTCTCGTCGCATCGGGTCGCGCGGCACCACCGCGTTTCGACGCGGGAACGGCCAATGTCGTCGTCGACGTCACCGGGCTGTCGGGCGACGCCAGATCCCGCCTGGAGGCCGAGATCAAGCACCGGCTCTCGGCCGTCGCCGGGGTGGAAATGGTGCGCGTGGCCATGACCGCCGAGAAGCGCGGGCGAAAGATCATCGCCGTGGGATCGGGCAAGGGCGGCGTGGGCAAGTCCACTTTGTCCGCCAATCTTGCGATCGCGCTGAAAAAGCTGGGCCATAAGGTCGGCCTCGTCGATGCCGACATCTACGGACCCTCGCAGTCCCGCCTGCTGTCGACCGAGGGCGTGCGGCCGACGGCGCAGGGGCAGAAGATGGACCCCGTCCCGTCGCCTCACGGCATCCCCATGCTGTCGATGGGACAGCTGGTGAAGCCGGGCCAGGCGGTCGCATGGCGCGGGCCCATGGCGGCCAATGCGCTGGGCCAGCTGATCGACGCCGAATGGGGCGACACCGACCTGCTCATCCTCGACCTGCCTCCCGGCACCGGCGACGTCCAGCTGACGATGGTGCAGAAATACAAGCCGGCGGGCGCTATCATCGTCTCGACGCCCCAGGATCTGGCGCTGATGGACGCGACGCGGGCGATCGACTTCTTCCGCCAGGCCTCGGTTCCCGTGATCGGCATGATCGAGAATATGGCGGGCTATGCCTGCCCGCATTGCGGCGAGGTGTCGGACCCCTTCGGCATGGGCGGCGCGCAGGCCGCGGCGAAATCGATGGATCTCGACTTTCTCGGGCGCATCCCGCTGGACATCGGCATCCGCACGGCATCGGACGCCGGGCGGCCACCCGCGGCGGCTGAGGACGACGAACTGTTCGCACCGCTCGCCCAAAAGATCGCGGACTGGTTGAAGGCGCCGCGATCGATCGCATCTTGAGGCAAAGCCAGCAGGAGATTTCGATGCCGATCACCAAGGACGACGACCTTCGGCATCTGCTGAGCGATACGCGTCACATCGCGCTGGTCGGCGCAAGCGACCGTCCCGATCGGGCCAGCTTCGGAGTCATGCGCTTCCTGCTGTCGCGCGGCTACGACGTCACTCCGGTCAACCCGCAGCTCGCCGGAAAAGAAATTCATGGCCGGACGGTCGTGGCTACGCTTGGGGACGTTTCGAGCCCGATCGACCTCGTCGACATCTTCCGCAATACGGCAGCCGCCGGCGAGGTGATCGATGATGCCATAACGGTCGGCGCCAAGGCGGTGTGGACGCAGCTGGGTGTCACGCCCTACGAGGCCATCGAACGGGCGGAGGCCGCCGGACTGAAGGCGGTCGTCGACCGCTGCCCCGCCATCGAGATTCCGCGCCTGGGTCTTTAGTCGCGCGGCACGCCGGCGTCAGCGGACGCCCCGTGCGACTGGGTCAGCGAATGATCGCCCGGGCTGCGCGCGCGGAAAGGCGCTGGACCGCGTCGGCGTGAATGGCCGGAGCCGTCGCCAGCACGCCGAACTGCTCGCCCTTGGTGCTGTTGTAGCGCAGCGGGCGCCCCATCGCATCGGTGACCACCGCGCCGGCTTCCTGCGCGATGAGCGCTGCGGCCGCGATGTCCCACTCATTGCCCCAGCGCAGCGTGGCGAGAAGGTCGGCCTGGTCTGCCGCAACCATCGCGATCCGCAAGGCGATCGAATTGGGCTTTCCGACGGTCACGAGATCGGCATCCGCCCGCGCGAGCACATCGGCCGGCACCCGCGCGCCTGGCAGTTCCCGCCGCCCCGAGGCCCGCAGCGGCTGCCCGTTCAGATAGGCGCCCCTGCCGGCCTGGGCCCGCCAATGCTGCCCGCGCGCGGGAGCGTCGAGCACGCCGATCATCGGCCGGCCGCCTTCGACCAGCGCAATCGACACGGCCCAACCGTCACGCCCACGGACATAGTCTCGCGTCCCGTCGATCGGATCGACCACCCACACACGGACGCAGTTGAGCCGCTCGGCGCTGTCAGCGGTCTCCTCCGAAAGCCATCCCGCCTCCGGATCGAGCGCCATGAGCCTTTCGCGCAGCAACGCATCGGCCGCGAGATCGATATCGCAGACCGGGCTTCCCGGCGTCTTGTCCCAATATTTGAAATCGCCGCGCCACGAGGCATGCGCCATCGCGCCGACCTCGGCTGCGATCGCGCTTACCGCGTCGAGGAGCGTTTCAGGCACCGGCTACGGTCATCCCTTCGATCCGCAGCGTCGGCACGTCGACACCCCGGCGGAAGCGCAGGTCGGACGCCGGGGTCAGCTCCCGGAACATGTCCTTCAGGTTGCCCGCCACGGTGATCTCCGCCACCGGCTCCGCCAACTGCCCGTCGCGAATGACATAGCCCGAAGCGCCCCGGCTGTAATCGCCGGTCACGCCGTTGACGCCCTGGCCGATAAGCTCGGTGACATAGACTCCCAGCTTGATGTCGGCGATCAGATCCTCGACCGACTGCTTCCCCGCCTCCAGATAGAGGTTGGTCAACCCCGCGCCCGGAGGCCCGCCGATGCCGCGCGTGGCGTGGCCGGTCGGTTCGAGACCGAGCTGCCGGGCCGATGCCGAATCGAGCACCCAGCCGGTGAGGATGCCGTCGGCGATGATATCGCGTGGCGCGGTAGGCAACCCTTCGCCATCGAAGGGCTTCGAGCGCAGGCCGCGCAGCCGGTGCGGATCGTCCCGCACGACGACGCCGCGCGCGAAGACCAGCTCGCCCAGCTTGTCGAGCAGGAAGCTCGTCCGCCGCGCCACGGCCGAACCGGTGATGGCGCCCGCCAGATGGCCGAGCAGGCTGGACCCGACGCGCGGATCGAACACCACAGGCATCGCCCCGCTCGCGAGCCGGCCGGGGTTGAGCCGCTTCACCGCGCGCTGACCCGCACGCCCGCCAATGGCAGATGCCGCTTCGAGGTCGGCCAGATGGCGGGTGGAGTGATAGGCATAGTCCCGCTGCATCGCACCGCCTTCGCCCGCGATCACGCTGGCCGAACAGCCATAGCCGCTGTTCGAATAGCCCCGCGCGAAACCCGTGCTGGTGGCGAGCGCGATCAGGGTGCGGCTGGCCGATGCACCGGCGCCCTCGCTGTTGGTGACGCCGGCAACGGCGCGCGCCGCATCCTCGGCCTCCTCGGCCCGCTCGCGCAGGGTTGCCGGCGAGGGATCGGCTCCGTCATCGCCATCGACATCCACCGGCGCGCCGCGCAGCAGACGGTCCTCCGGAGCGAGACCAGCATAGGGATCTTCGGGCGCTTCGCGTGCCATGGCTACGGCGCGCTCGACCAGCGCCGCCAGCGCATCTGCCGACAAATCCGAAGAGGAGACGCTGGCCGAACGCTGGCCGACGAACAGGCGCAGCCCGATTTCCTCGCCCTCGGACCGCTCGACATCCTCGAGCGCGCCGAGACGCACCGATATCTGTGTCGAGTTGTTGCAGAGATAAAGCGCGTCGGCGGCGTCGGCGCCGGCCTTGCGGGCAGCTGCGACAAGGTCGGCGGTACGGTCTTGGGCTTCGGAGAGGCTCAGCATCGAGGCGACTTAGGTATCGCCACCGCAAAGGTCAAATTGCGGCCGCGTTTATTGGAGACGACGCCGGGTCTCAGGCGGTCGTTCCTACGACCAGGCAGGCAAGGAACATGAGCAGGCCGGCAAAGCGGTTGGAGCGGAACCGCCGCAGCGCATCCGCCGGATCGTGGCGGTCGAGCCCCTGCAGCTGCCAGCCGAAATGGAGCGCAAGCGGAAGCAGCGCGACAAGCGCGAGCCCCTGCGGGCGGACCTGCCAGAGCGATGTGCTCCACAGCACCAGCGCGGCGCCATAGCACAGGCCTATGCCGAGGCGGGCACGGCCGCCGAGCGCGCGAGCGGAGGACTTGACCCCCGCCAGCGCATCATCCTCGATGTCCTGCAATGCATAGATGGTGTCGTAGCCGATCACCCAGAAGATCGATCCGGCGTAGAGCAGCCACAGGGCCGGTGCGAACCCGCCGGTCACGGCGGGCCAGCCGACCAGCGCCGCCCAGGAGAAGACGATGCCCAGCCACGCCTGCGGCCACCAGGTGATCCGCTTCATGAAGGGGTAGGCCGCGACCGCGCCGAGGCTGGCGAGCGCGGTGATCGCGGCGACGAGGTTCAGTTGCAGCAGCACGATCAGGCCCAGCAGGCAGAGCAGAAGCAGCCAGAGCCACGCCGCCTTGAGGCTGACCCGCCCGCTGGCGAGCGGACGCGCCGCGGTGCGTGCCACCTTCCGGTCGAGATCGCGATCGACGATGTCGTTATAGACGCAGCCCGCACCGCGCATGACCACCGAGCCGAAGGCGAACCAGAGGATCAGGTCCCAACGCTCGAACGCCCGGCCGGCAAGCGCGATCGCCCAGGCACCGGGCCAGAACAGGAGCCAGCTGCCGATCGGCCGGTCGAATCGGCCGAGCAGCCAGAAAGGCCTGACCGCGCCGGGCAGGCGGGCGACGACCCCGCGAAGCTCGCTATCGGGTATGATTTGCTCGACTTCCTCGGCCATGGGCGGCAGGTAGGACAAAAGCACCGCCTTCGGAAGTCCCATGGCCCAGACCCCCGCCTGGCCTCCCGCCAGCCTTACCCGTCTCTTCGTCGACCAGCCGCTGACGGCCGGTCTCACCCTCGCCATCGATGGCGGGCAGGCGCATTATCTCGGCGCGGTCATGCGGCTGAAGGCCGGCGATTCGATCGCTCTGTTCGACGATGTGAGCGGCGAATGGCGGGCGGTTATCGAGGCGGTGGGCAAGCGCGCCGTGTCGGTCCGGGTCGAGGAGCGGACACGCGAGCGCGAGGCGGTTCCAGATCTCTGGCTGCTCGCTGCGCCGATCAAGAAGGGCCGGATCGACTGGATCGCGGAGAAAGCCTGCGAACTCGGTGTCGCACGCCTGCGCCCCGTGATCACGCACAGAACGATCGTCGATCGGCTCAATCTCGACCGGCTTCGCGCGCATATGATCGAGGCGGCCGAGCAGTGCGAACGGACGGCCCTGCCCCGACTCGACGAGCCGGTGAAGCTGGCAACGCAGCTGAAGGACTGGCCGGCCGAGCGCACCCTGCTGTTCGCCGATGAGGAAGGCGGAGCGCCCATGGCCGACGTCGCCCGGCCCGGCCCGACCGCGATATTGATCGGCCCCGAAGGCGGCTTCACGATGGAAGAACGCGCCGCGATCAAGGCGCTGCCGCAGGCGGTGGGTGTATCGCTGGGCCCGCGCATCCTGCGCGCCGACACCGCGATGGCCGCCGCCATATCGGTGTGGATGGCACTCGCCGGGGACTGGCGCTGAGCAATCAGCGCTAGCAAGGTACCGATCGGTCCGCTATGGCGCCGCCATGAGCACGCGCAAGGCCGCCGAAGGCGAAGATCCCATTGTCGAATCCCGCGACGACCTGATCTCGGTCTTCGCCGGCGGCGAGAAGCCCAAGTCCGACTGGCGCATCGGAACCGAGCACGAGAAGTTCGTCTTCTTCGAGGATTCGCATCGGGCGCCCTCCTATGAGGAACGCGGCGGCATCCATGCGCTGCTGATCGGCCTCACCAAATATGGCTGGGAGCCGGTCTACGAGGGCGAGAATATCATCGCGCTCGAGGGGCCCGACGGCAATGTCAGCCTCGAGCCAGCCGGGCAGTTCGAACTTTCGGGCGCCCCGCTCGACAATATCCACCAGACCTGCGCCGAAACCGGCCGCCACCTCGAACAGGTCAAGGCGGTAGGCGAGCGGCTGGGCATCGGCTTTCTGGGTCTCGGCCTGTGGCCCGACAAGACTCGGCAGGAACTGCCGATCATGCCCAAGGGCCGTTACGACATCATGCTGCGCCACATGCCGCGCGTCGGGTCGATGGGCCTCGACATGATGCTGCGCACCTGCACGATCCAGACCAACCTCGACTATTCGAGCGAAGCGGACATGGTGCGCAAGTTCCGGCTGAGTCTGGCGCTCCAGCCGCTGGCGACCGCACTGTTCGCCAACTCGCCCTTCCTCGAGGGCAAGCCCAACGGCTTCCTCAGCTATCGCAGCCATATCTGGACCGACACCGATCCGCACCGCACCGGGATGCTGCCCTTCGTGTTCGAAGACGGCTTCGGCTATGAGCGCTACGCCGATTATATGCTCGACGTGCCGATGTATTTCGCCTTCCGCGATGGCTATGTCGACGCGGCGGGGCTCAGCTTCCGCGACTTCATGGATGGCAAGCTGTCGGTGCTGCCCGGCGAGAAGCCGACGATCGCCGACTGGAAGGACCATCTGTCGACGGCCTTCCCCGAGGTCCGTCTCAAGAGCTTCCTCGAGATGCGCGGCGCCGATGGCGGTCCGCATGGGCGCATCTGCGCCCTCCCCGCCTTCTGGGTGGGCCTGCTCTACGACGACTCAGCCATGGACGCCGCCTGGGACGAGGTCCGCCACTGGACGATCGAGGACCACCAGCGCATCCGCGACGAGGTGCCGAGGCTCGGCCTCAAGGCCCGGGGACCGCGCGGCCGCACTTTGCAGGAGCTGGCGGGGCGCATATTGGACATCTCCGCGAGCGGCCTGCGGGCGCGGGCGCGGCTCAACGGCGCCGGCGACGATGAGACTGGCTATTTGAATCCGCTCCGCGAGATCGTCGCATCGGGCAAGACGCCGGCCGAACAGTTGCTGGATCTCTATCATGGGAGCTGGGGCGGCGACCTGAGCAAAGTCTATGAGGATGTCCGCTTCTGACACCGCAGGACAGTGGCTCGCCTGCAACAGCCTTCCGCAAAAGCAGTCTGAGCGCGCCCACGACGCTCGGCTAGCGCACGGCGACTGCGGAGTCCGCTAGCGTACAACTACCCTATAGGCTAGGAGAGCGGTGCTGCGTCGGCAGGGACAATCGCTTTAAGGCGAGCCCTTTCGCAGGAGGGGAATGCACCGGTGAAAGTCCGGTATCGGCGTGCAGGACGTGGTGGCTGCGGTAAAATCGAGGCTCAGGAAATATCCTGGCCCGAGCCGGGGGATCCGGCCCGCAGCACCGTCCCGCCACATCAACCACCATCGACCATGGACTGACCAGCCAGGCCCGGCTTGGTTACGGCCGCGTCAAGCATTGGCCAAAGCCTCTGCTTTTCCTCGACTTCCGGCGTGATCGCCTCGATCGGAAGGTGAATATCGCGGTCACCAGTCCCGCCAACCATCAGGCAAGGCCAGCCCGATAGGCTTCACGGTATCGACCCCCGTGGAGCACATCATGCGTCTCGATCTACGACAGACGAAAGCTGTGAAGCTGGCGGCCGCTCTCGCGCTTGCCCTTGCCGCCCCCTTCGTTCAGGGCGCGACCGGCTTCGACAACAAGCTGAACGAGCGGCTGCTCGCGAGCCACAATCGCGAACGCGCGAGCCTCGGCATCCCGCCACTTGCCTGGAACGAGCTGCTCGAACGCGACGCCCGGCTTTACGCCCAGCATCTCGTGCGTGTGGGTTATCTGGTGCATTCGGAAGACGCGCCGGGCGAGACGGACCCCCAAGGCGAAAATCTGTGGGCCGGTACGCGTGGCTATTATGGCCCGGAATCGATGGTCGGTCTCTGGATCGCCGAGAAGGACGACTTCAAGAACGGTGTCTTTCCCAACAACAGCATCAGCGGCGACCTAGAGAAGGTCGCGCATTACACCCAGGTGATGTGGCGATCGTCCCGCGCGGTCGGATGCGCGGTGGCGCATGGGCGCGCCGACGATTTCCTGGTCTGCCGCTACAGCGAGGGTGGCAATGTGATCGGCGAGCGGCCGTTCTGATCGCAGTGGGCGGAAGCCCGCCCGCCGCGATGGCTCAGGACGGCTGCGCTTCGCCCGTCGGCGCGCTTCCGTTCCGACGATAGGATACGCGCGCGACGCCGCCGATGAGCCCGAAGCCCAGCATCAGCTGAACCCAGGTCGACGGCTCGGGCACGCCCGACGAATCGGGGGGCGGAACGCCGCCCGACGGCGGAACGAAGATGCGCGGGGTCAGCGGCACCGCCGCATCGGGCGGAGGAGCTTCGGCCACCTGCAGCGGGGTCGACTCCATCGGCACCGGGCTGACGGTCGGCAGGTTCGACAGCGCGAACGGGGTGACGCTGGGGCACGGGCTTTCGGCCGATGCCACCTGAACGCCCTCCTCCGGGGCGGCGCGAACGCGCGTTTTCGGCTTGGCATATTGGCGCGGCTGCGTGGCCTTGTGAACGGCGTCGCGAACCTGCGGAACCCCGAGGCTGAGCGCAGTCGTACCGGCGACCGGACAGACGCAGGTCATCAGCAACTTGGCGGCCTTGGACGCTACTGCTTCCTTCAACATGCAATACTACCCCAAACACCCCAGCACGTAATGCGCAGCTTCTACCACAAGTCGGCAGCGTCACAAAATCGATGTGGTAAACTAATGCAAAGTCGCCGTCTGTCCCTGCCACACGGCTTGAATGGCCGGATCGGGCGACTGTTCGGCTCCGTTTCGATCGGCTATGCGTCCGACTTGATCTCGATCGTCCTCTCGACCGTCACATGACGTGATGGCCGTACGGGCCGGTGAAATGCTCTGGAATGGCGTAGACATTGACTAGGACTGCGGACGAGAGGGACGGCGTTCGAAAGCCGGGCAGCAGTCCCGAACGCTATGGTTTCGCCGATCTCGTCCCGCTCCTGTCGGCGATGAGGCCCTATTGGGTCTTCATCGCCGGAGCCCTCCTGATCGCGCTGCCTACGCTTCATGGCGTCGCGACGCAGAGCTGGGTGACCGAACAGGGCGCGCATGGCCCGATCGTACTGGCCACCGGCCTGTGGCTGTTCTGGCGCCGCTGGACCGAGGCGCGCACCGCCGCGACGCCGGGAAGCACCCGGTTGGCGCTGCTCTTCTATGCCCTGCTGATTCCGCTCTACGTCACGACGCGCATCATCAATGTGATCGAGATCGAAGGCTTCCTCATGTACGGCCTGCTCCTGACGTCGGCCTATTGGCTCGTCGGCTGGCCGGCGATGCGGTCGATGTGGTTCCCGATCGTCTACACCGCCTTCATCTTCCCCCCGCCGGACACAGTGGTCGCGATGATCACGCAGCCGCTGAAGATCGCGATTTCGGAAGTCGCCATCCAGATGCTTCACGGCATCGGCTATCCGATCGCCGGCTCCGGCGTGACCATCATCATCGGACAATATCAGCTGCTGATCGCCGCCGCCTGCGCGGGCCTCAACTCGCTCATAAGCCTGTCGGCGATCGGCCTGTTCTATATCTACATCCGTCACAATGCGAACTGGCGCTACGCCCTGCTGCTGATGCTCGCGATCATCCCCGTCGCCGTTTTCGCCAACTTCTTCCGCGTAATCGCGCTGATCATGATCACCTATTATCTTGGCGACGAGGCAGCGCAGGGATTCCTGCACAATTTCTCGGGGCTGACGATGTTCCTCTTCTCCGTCCTGTGCATCTTCGCGGTCGATGCGCTCGCGTCTCCGCTGCGCGGTCGCCTGGCGCGCGGACACGCCGCATGAGCGACGATCGGGATCCGCTGCCAATGAAGCTGCCCAGCCTCGTCACGCGGCGGTCGATGATCGCCGGCGGTCTGCTCGCGGCGACCGCGGCGATCGCCAATTCCCGCCGCCCGGATGAGCCCTTCCGCATGCTGCCGGGCAAGCCGAAGCTCAACCCGCTCTTCCCGCTGAAGGTCGGCGACTGGGAATATCAGACGAGCAGCGGGCTGGTCCTGCCACCGCCCGATCAGCTCAGCGACCGGCTCTACAATGCGATCATCACCCGCTATTATGCCTCGCCCACGGGGCTACCCGTGATGATGCTGGTTGCCTATAACGGGGTCCAGGACGGCATGCTCCAGGTCCACCGCCCCGAAGTCTGCTATCCGGCTGCCGGCTATCGCATCGAAGAGGAACGGATCGTACCGCTCGATGCGGGGCGAGGAGTTCGCGTACCGGGCCATTATCTCGCCACGCGCAGCGTCAGCCGTTTCGAGCAGCTCATCTACTGGACCCGCATCGGCAACGATTTTCCGACCGAATGGTGGCAGCAGCACTGGGCGGTTGCGAAGGAAAATCTCAAGGGGCGCGTCCCGGACGGGGTGCTGATCCGCTTTTCGACCGCCGCGCCCGACGATCAGGTCGCGATCGCGACACTGAAGCGGTTCATCGAACCGCTGTTCGCCGAGCTCGGGCCAACGGCGCGGCGCCTGTTGTTTGGAGAAGCGGGCGCGCCCTTACCTCCGCGCTGAGCTCTCGCCTACTCGGCCGGCTTGTCGAGCGGCCGCAGCGCGACGTGGATATAGGCGAGCGTGCCGAGGATCACCGCGATGGCAAGCAGATGATAGGCCGCACCGCGCCCGGCGACCGCCTCATTGCCGAAATAATTGGCGACAGCGCACCCTGCCGATGCCGCCAGATACTGGACCATCGAATCCCGGGGCGGACGATCCCCCACCGAGCGTTGGAGAAAGAGCACGACGAGGCCCGCGAAGATCGCGACGGTCAGCCAATCGTAAACTGTTTCCAATTCAACGCCCTCCGAGGTGCTTTGACGCCATATCGACTTGTCGGCGGCCTAGGCAATCATGTAGCACCGTCTCATTCGGGACTGTCACATAGGCGTCGGGGGAAGAAAAGTGAAAGTGAAGGCTGCCCTCTTGAGCGGCGTGGTCGCTGCGGGATTGCTTCTTGGCGGCTGCCACAAGGAGCCGAAGGGCCAGATCCTCGCCATCGTCAACGGCGAGGAAATCTCAATGCAGGAGCTCAATGCGGAGCTTCAGGGCGCACGCATCCCCGACAATGCCGACCGCGACAAGATCCGGAAGGAAGTGCTGCAGCGGCTTATCGATCGCAAGCTGATCGTCCAGAAGGCCCGCGAACAGGGCCTCGACAAGACGCCGGAGTTCGTGGCGCAGCAGCGGCGGCTCGAGGAAAACCTGCTCGTCAGCCTGCTCGGCCAGAAGATCGCAGCCACCGTGCCGATGCCCGACGATCGCGACATCACGCAATATATCGCCGACAACCCCAGCCAGTTCTCCGGTCGCCAGCGGCTTCTGCTCGACCAGATCCAGTTTGCCGCGCCCAAGGATCCCAAGATGCTCCTGATGCTGCGCGACGCCCATTCGCTCGACGATGTGGCAGCGGGCGTACAGAAGCTCGGCCTCGCCATGTCGCGCGGCAAGGGCGTGATCGACACCGGCCGCCTCGATCCGCAGATGGTCAAGATCATCGACAAGCTGCCCCCCGGTGAGCCGTTCGTGCTGCCGTCGAACGGACAATATGTCGCCAGCGTGATCGTCGGTCGCGACAGCACGCCGACACCGGGCAACGTCGCCCGCCTGGCCGCCGCCGAGGTGGTCCGCCGCAAGGCGCTGGTCGCGGAAAGCAAGGCGCAGGTCGCCCGCGCCCGCTCCAGCGCGGAGATCCAGTATCAGCCCGGCTATGAGCCCGACAAATCGGCGATCAAGGCGTCGCAGGCGAAAGCGGCCGAGAAGAAGTAACGCCTAGCGCTTGCATCATTGAAGGGGCCATTCCCGGCTATGCGGGGATGGCCCTTTTTTCATGGCGCGGACGAAGCGACGGCGCGCTCAATAGGCGTTGCGGTCCCAGATCAGGCGCCACACCGTTTCGAGCATGATCCGCAGGTCGAGCAGAAACGACCAGTTCTCGATATAATATATGTCATATTCGACGCGGCGTTTGGCGCGCTCAATCGTCGCGATCTCGCCGCGCAGCCCGCGCACCTGCGCGAGCCCGGTTATGCCGGGCTTGACCCGATGGCGCGCGGCATAGCCCCTGACGGCATCGAAATAATGCTTGTCGCCAACCTTCATCTCCGTCGCATGCGGCCGCGGCCCGACGATCGACATCTCGCCCGTCAGCACGTTGAACAGCTGCGGCAGTTCGTCGATCGACAGCCGTCGGATGATGCGCCCGACCGGCGTTACCCGGTCGTCGCCCCGAACGGTCCGCGAGGCGCCGCTCTCGTCCTGTCGCTCGACATACATCGAGCGGAATTTCAGCACCTTGATCCGGACATTGTTGAACCCGAAGCGCTCCTGGCGAAACAGCACCGGCCCAGGGCTGCTGATCTTGATGAGCAATGCCGTCACCAGCAGCACGGGCGACAGGAGCACGAGCCCCACGAAGGCGAGGACACGGTCCTCGACGGCCTTGAGGATCCGATTGAAGTCCCGCATCGGCCGCTGCCACAAGGCGAACAGCGGCACAGATCCGATGAAGCGCATCGTATATTGCTGCGACAGGTCGAGAGCCTCGCGGGGCATCAGGCAGATATCGACCGACACCTGCTGGAGCCGCTCGGTGATCTGGTCGAGCCGGGCCTGGCTGATCATCGGCAGAGCCACGATCACCATATCGACATCGCCGCGTGCGATACGGGCGACGAGCGCGTCGAGCCCGCCGAGGAATGGAACCGACCAGGGGGCCGTGCGAACGATCCGGCTCGAACGATCGTCGGCGACGCCGACGACGGATATATAGGGCAGGCGTTCGAGATCGAGCAGGCGCAGGACGCGGTCGCAGCTGGCCTGCTCGGCACCATAGATAACGATCCGCTGCCCGATGAAGCCCGCCTGGACCAGCTGCCAGACCAGCTTCCGGACGAGGAAGCGGCTGACGAACAGCAAAGCCGGAGTGAGCGTCAGATAGACCAGCGCGAGTCCGGTGGAGAAGGGCTTGGCCTGGCCGATCTGCCAGATCGTCGCATAGACGAGCAGCACGGCGAGCAGGAATTCGAAAGCGACCGCCTGGTCGCTGTCGCCGCCGCGCCCCATCGGATGGGCATAGCTGTTGCGGGACAGACGGATCAGGAAGAAATTGACCGACACGATCACGGCCACGTTCAGGTGCCGCTCGAAGAAATATTGCGGGCCTAGCAGCAGTTCATAGACCAGCGGCGTCGCCAGCGCTCCCACGATGAGGCACAGCAGATCCACCACCAGGATGATCGAGGCGATCACGTTGGACGTGAACCTGTATTTGCGCGAGGTCGGCAGTGCGCCGTCCAACTCGGCCGTTCCCACCGTCAGCATGTCCGCGTGCCTCTTCCCCAGCAAAAGCAGCCCCGAATAACGGCATTGGTCACGGCGTCGGTCCTTTTTGAGAAGATGCGAGCAGCGCCCGGCGCGGCATCAATTCGGCGCGAATCTTCTGACCGCCCGGAATCTGTTCGAGAGCCCCCAACGCGTCGTCCACGCATTCCATGTCGCGCAGCTCCAGGCAAAGTTCGGCACGTTGCCGCCACCCGCCCGAAGATCGGGGGTTTTCGCGGGTGAACCGCTTCGCTGCGTCGAGGGCCACGCTGTTGCGCCCCTTCTGGCGCAGGTAGGCAAGATAGGCCTTCAGCATCTCGGCATCGTCGCCAAGATCCTTCATCGCGCTCGCATAGGCATTGTCGGCCAATATCGGCTCGCGGCGGCGGACATGGATCTCGGCAAGGGCGACGCGTGCCTCGGCGATCCTGGGGTTGTCGCGCACCAGAACCTGCGCATCCCGAAGCGCCCGCGACAGATCGCCCGACCGGATCGACACGCGGACGCGCATCAGCAGAGCGCGCGGATTGTTCTCGTCGAAGCGCAACACCCGGTCCACGATCGCCATGGCCTGCGCACTGCGCCCCAGGCCGCTGAGCGCGCCGGCGTAGAGGACGTCCGCTTCGACATTGGCCGCAGTGATGCTGTCCGCGTCGATATAGGGCCGCAGCAGCGCCTCCACCTCGGCATAGCGGTTCCGGTCGAGCAGCAGATGGGCGAGCGCCATCTTCAGGGCACGGTCGCCGCTCCGCGCGACGAACCGTCCGAGCAGGTCGATGTCGACCTTGTCACTACCGACCTCGGTCCACATGTCGACGATGCGCTGCTCGAGCGCCTGGTCGCCTGGGTGCCGGCGCATCAGCCGGGCAAGCATCGCAAGCGCCCGCTCCGGCCGCCCCTTCTCGTAGAGCAGCCGCGCATATTCAATCCGTAGGTCGCTATTGTCCGGCAGGAGCGTGAACAAGCGTGCGAAGGTTCGCGCCGTTCGCACGAAATCAGCATTGCCCGCATGGAGATCGAGCAGGGCCAGCAGCTTCGGCACCGTCTCCCCGTCCTTCGCGACGGACTGCGCGACGATGCGGATCGCTGCCTGGCGATCGCCAGCCAGGTTCGTGGCCCGCGCGAGCAACAGCGTCGCCCCCTCATTGGTCGGATCGATCGCCAGCATGGCCTGCGCGATGGCGCGGGCCGTGTCGATTTCGCGCCGCTCCACGGCAACCGATCCCTTGACCAGCTGCATGCGCAGCGAACGGGGCTGCTTCTCCAATATCCGGTCGGCCAGCTTCTCGGCATCGTCATAGGAGCCGCCGGAATAGGAAAGCTCTGCCATGGTCTGGATCGCCTCGTCATTCTCCGGATCCAGCTCGACCACGCGGTTATAGGCATCATAGGCCTGAAGCAGGCGGCCATCGGCGAGTTCGAGGCGGGCCAGCCTCGCCCAATATTCCGGCACGTCGTCCTGCGCCGCGAGCGCGCGATTTATTTCGACACGCGCCGAATAGAGATCGCGCCGGGCATAATAGATGTCGAAGCGGGTTGCCGCCTTGGAGGCTTTTTCCTCGGCCGAACCGCAGGCGACAAGCGTCGTCGGCAGCAGCAAGGCCGCCGCGATGATGCGAGCCGTCCCGAAAGCCATCTCTTGCCAGCCATCCTTTTCGCACCGATTACAGACCGGCAACCCGTAGCGATCAATAGGGCAAAGCGTAAACTATGGTTCGGACCGATGTCGCGATCGTGGTGATCGGCCGAAACGAAGGCGCGAGGCTGCTACCCAGCCTGGCGTCCATCGCGGGATGGCGCAGCGTCTATGTCGACTCCGGTTCGGTCGACGGCAGCGCAGACGCCGCAAGGCGGGCCGGCATCGATGTCATCGAGCTCTCGCCTGAGACGGGATTTTCCGCGGCGCGCGGCCGGAATGCAGGCCTGTCCCACATGCTGGCCGATCCCGCCGTCCGCTATGTCCAGGTGCTGGACGGGGACTCGGCCCTCGAACCCGGCTGGATCGCGCTGGCGACGGAAAGGCTCGATCGGGACACGGACCTGGGTGCAGTCTTCGGGCGCCTGCGCGAACGGGAGACCCGGTCCTCCATCTATGGCTGGATGCTCGACCAGGAGTGGGACGTGCCGGCCGGGCCGGCCCGAATATTCGGGGGGAGCGTGCTGCTGCGCGTCGACGCGATCCGGCAGGCCGGAGGCTATCGGGACGACATGATCGCCGGGGAGGATCCGGACTTCGCACTGCGCCTGCGCATGGCCGGCTGGAACATCCTGTGCCTCGACGCACCCATGGCGGTGCATGACGGCGACATGGTCCGCTTCCGCCAATGGTGGCGTCGGACGATGCGCGCCGGCCACGCTTTCGCGGAATTGGTGGACCGGCATCCCGGTTCGACGCTCCACGCTTATGGCCGCAGCCGGGCGCGGATCATCTTCTGGGGCGGCATGATTCCGCTCGTCATCCTGACAAGTCTGGCACTGGCAGTCCTGATCGACCGGCGCTGGATCGCGGGTGCCGCGGTCGCGCTCGCGCTGCTGGGGCTGAACCTCGCCCGCATGGCGGTGCGCGAGACGATACGCCACGGCGTCCACCGGGGCCCTGTCTTCGCTCTGTTTCTGGCCCTCGGCAAATATGCGGAGATGGTGGGGCTGCTTTCCTACTGGCGGAACCGACGGCAAGGCCGGCCGCCACCCCTGATCGAGTATAAGCGCTCATGATCGACGCCCTGGCCTGGATCGCGGTGCTACCGCCGCTGCTCGCCACCACGATCCTGGCGATCGAGCTCGGCGCGGCACAGATGCGCTGTGCCGCGCTGCCCTCGACCAGGCCGGCCGAGCTGACCATCCTGATCCCCGCCCACGATGAGGAGGCGCGGATTGCGCGCACCGTGCAGGCCGCCCGCATGGCAGCGCCAGCCGACGCCGCGATCCTCGTCGTCGCCGACAACTGCTCCGACGCCACCGCCGGGTGCGCCCGCGCGGCCGGTGCCGAAGTCATCGAGCGGCAGGACGAGGCGCAGCGGGGGAAGGGGCACGCCCTCGGCTTTGCCCGCCGGCATCTGCGGGCTGCACCGCCCGCGCTCGTGGTCGTGCTCGACGCGGACTGCGACGTCGAGGGCGATGGCCTGTCGCGCCTTGCTGGCGCTGCCGCAGCGCTGAACCGGCCGGTGCAGTCCGCCTATCTGTTTCGGCCCGCCGACCACAGGGGCCCGCTCGTTGCTGTGTCCGGCTTCGCGCTGCTGTTGCGCAATCTGGTGCGGCAGCGCGGACTCGCGCGCATCGGCGCACCGGCGCTGCTTACGGGATCGGGAATGGCCTTGCCGTGGCGCTGCTTCGAGGCGGCCCCGCTCGACACGGGCGATCTGGCCGAGGATCTGACGATGGGGATCGCGCTCGCGCAGCTCGGCATGGCCCCCGGCTTCCTTCCCCTCGTGACCACCTGGTCCGATCCGGGCGGGCGCGTAGCGACCCTCGGTCAGAGGACCCGCTGGGAGCAGGGATTCCTGCGCGGCGCGGCGCGGCATGTGCCGCCGTTACTGCTGTCGGGAGACTGGCGGCAGATGTGGCTCGCACTGCATCTGTGCGTTCCGCCGCTTGCCCTGCTCGGGCTGTTATCCGCAGCGGCGCTGCTGGCGTCGGCGACACTGGCCGCCTTTGGCGCCTCCACTCTCCCCCTGCTTTTGCTCAGCCTGTCACTGGCAGCCGCAGCGGCGCTCGTCCTGCTTAGCTGGTGGCGCTTCGGCCGCGGGCAGGTCGGCCCGGCGCAGCTGCTTCTGGCACCCGCCTATATGCTCTGGAAGCTGCCGATCTACCTGCGTGCAATCCTTGCCCCCGAGCGGCTGTGGAAGCGCACGCCGCGCGACTGAGGCGTCAGCCGATCACCCGCAGGCCTGCCGCCACCACCTGCGGCGCGACTATCTGGCTGAATGCCGCCGCAGGCAAGGCGGCGAGGATCAGCACCCCATAATAGAGCGCATGTTCCCCGGCATCGAACAGCCCGTGCCGCCGGAGCAGCGGCAGAGTGTACAGCACGCCCGCGAGTTCGCCGCCGACCAGCGCGAGCGGAAGAGCGATCGTACCGAGCGGCGCATAGCCCACGGCGACCAGCAGCAAGAACAGGGCGAGACGCAGCAGATTGGCGATGAACATGACGCGCGCATGGCCGATGGCGAGCAGCGTCTGGAGATTGGTGAAGGAATCGAGATCGAAGGCGATGCGCAGCAAGAGAATGCTGAGATAGACCCAGCCATATTCGTAGCGATGATCGAACAGCAGCCGGAACAGCGCGGGGGCAACGCCGATGGCGAAGCCGAGCCCTGCGAAGAGCACCAGATATTGCCGCCGCCGCGCCGCGTAGAAGATCGACCGCAGGCTGTCGGGTGCCGCCTTCCAGCTGCGCGACACCAGCGGAAAGAAATAGCGCTCCACATAGTTGCGGCCAAAGGGCTGGAAGGCGACCGCCAGATTGGCCGGCACCATGTACACACCGAAATCGGCAACGGAGAAAAGGCGCGCGAACAGCACCTTGTCGAACTGGGTCATCGCCAGTGTCACGAGCGTCGACGCCATGATCCACCGCGAGAAGCCAAAGAACTCACGCGCGAGCCGGCGGTCCCAGGCGAGCCGCGACCCGCCACCGACCAACGCCAGGGTGAACAGCATGCGGGCGAGGCCGCTGACGTAGAGCCCGACGATCAACGACCGATAGTCGGGCATGACCAGCGACAGGAGCAGATTGGACGCGATCTGGACGACGAGCGCGGCCAGCTCGACGGTGCAGCTTGCCCGCACGCGGCCCTCGCGCTGGGCCAGCAGCAGGCTCATCGGGCAGAGCGCGTTGATCAGGAAAAGTGGCGCGGTCGCGGCGATCGGCCAGGCAAGTTCCGGCTTGCCGAGCAGCAGGGCAATCGGCCAGGCGCCGGCGAGCATGGCTCCGGCCTGCAACGCCCCCTGCCCCAGCCGGATCGACCAGATCACGTCGAGAAAATGGCGGTCGGCGCCCTTCTCATGCCGGATCACGAAGTCGAAGACGCCGAGGTCGGATAGCATCGCCAGGATGATCATCGTCGAGGTGATCACCCCGACGACCCCGAAGGCCTCGGGACTGAGCAGGCGGGTGAGGACGATATTCCCCCCCAGCCGCAATATCATGGTGGCCAGGGTGAAGGCGAACACCATCCGGCCGGGACCGTCCAACAGCCGTGCGGCAATGCCGCTCAGCCGCGGAGGCAGGCCTCTTCCCCGGGCGCTCATCGCAGCACCGGCAGCCTTTCGCCGAACTCTTCCGGCGCCGTGGCGACGAGCGCAGGCCGGGCGCGCGACGCGGCGCGGTCCGCGGTCAGTTGGGTGCGCAAGGCGACCAGCAGCGCGACCATGATGAAGCTGAGCTGCATCGGGGCGACCCAGCTGCTGAGCAGCGCCAGCGAAACCGCCGTCGCGCTGTGGATCGAGATCAGCACCTGCGCAAAGATCAACTGCTCGCGGTCGGGCTGGAGGCGCTTGATCGCGCGATAATGGGGATAGGCCGACAGGATGAACAGCAGGAAGGCGATGACCGTCACGAGGCCACCTTCCACCAGCAGCGCCAGATAGGCGTTGACCAGGTCGACGATGCCCTGCCCCTGGATGAAGCTGTCGAGCATTCCCTGCGCCACGGCTTCGCGGTAGCCGAACCACAAATGCCCACCCAGCGCTCGGGGCACGCCGCTCAGCAGCCCGATGCGATAGGCTGCGTTGAAGCGCGCGTCTTCGCCGCCGAGGATCGGCAGGCCGAAGACGATGACGAGCCCGGCGAGCGGCACCAATATGGCGAGCAGGTAACGCCCCCGCAGGAACTGGAAGACCATCAGCCCCACCGCGACCGCGACCAGACCCGACCGCGACAAGGTCGCGCCGAGGCCGACGAGGATCAGCGCTCCGAGCAGCGCCAGCGGCCCCGACACACCGCGGATCCGCGACAGGCCCCATGCCGCCACGGCGGCAAGCCCCAGCATCGCACCTCCGGTTAGCGGATGTGCGAAGGGGCCATAGGCGCGCGCGATCCCGCCGCGCTCGAGCCAGGTGCGCGGCGCATCGACCGTCCAGATGTCGTTCTTGACGCCCATGATCCCGGCGTAGAGCGGCCAGTGCCGCAGACTCTCGAACAGACAGAGCAGCCCGGCTGCGGCGGCTGCGACCACGAACAGGCGCAGGACGATCTCGGGCGAACCAATCCTGACGCGCGACACTATCTGGTAGCTGAGCACATAAGGCACCAGGAAGGTGACCACCGTCCGCGCGACACCCGTGGGCGTGTCCCGCAGCGACATGCAGAAGCAATAGATCAGCGTGAAGCCGAGGACAGCCAGGTCGCTCGCCACCCATGTGCGCTTCTGATGGCTTTCAGGGTGCAGGAGATAGCCGAGCAGAAGCGCGCCGGAGAAGGTGAGGAACGGGGTGATCGGCGCAATATAGGCGCCCGACACCGCCAGGAGGGAGCCCGCCGCAGGAGTCCACAGCAGAAAGAAGAGATAGGTCGCCGCCATCGGCAGCCGTCGATCGAAGCAGGCGGTGAGCAGCAGAAGATAGCCGATCTGCGTTGCGATCATCGGCAAGGCGCTGAGCGCGAGGCAGACTGCGATGGTAGCGCAGCAGAACAGCCGGGCGAGGTAGAGCTTCTCCCAGCGAGCGCGCACGAGCATCGATGCCGGGAGCGTCACGGCTCCCAGCAATATGATCAGCACTACCGCATTCTTCCAGAGAAACATCGCCCCCCGACATGACCCAGCTTCGGCGTCGCACCGTGCGAACCGCCCGCCGCAGCCTTAATCAAGCTCAATGCGCCACAGGTAAAGAAGGAATGCCTTGATCCACCGGCCAACTGCCCCCAAATGGCGGACATGCTGATCGAGACAGAAACCACGCCCAATCCGGCGACGCTGAAATTCCTGCCGGGCCGCGCCGTCATGACGGCCGGAACGCGCGACTTCGCCGATCCGGAGGAAGCAGGCGCCTCGCCTTTGGCCGAGGCCCTCTTTTCGCTGGGCGATGTCACCGGGGTCTTCTTCGGTCAGGACTTCGTTTCGGTCACCGCCGCCGAAGGCGCAGACTGGCGCGACCTCAAGCCGCAGGTCCTGGGCGTGCTGCTCGATCACTTCTCGGCCGAGGCCCCTCTCTTCCGACCCGGCACTGCGGCCGACATCGCCATCGGCGCTGACGAGAGCTTCAACGACGATCCTGCCGACGCCGACATCGTCGCGCAGATCAAGGATCTGATCGAGACGCGCGTTCGTCCTGCCGTGGCCCGCGACGGCGGCGACATCGTCTATCGCGGCTTCCAGCGCGGTACGGTCTATCTCGCCATGCAGGGCGCCTGTTCGGGCTGCCCCTCGTCCAGCGCGACTCTGAAGCAGGGTATCGAGACGCTGCTCAAGCATTATGTCCCCGAGGTTACCGAGGTCCGGGCGGCCTGATCGCCCCATGCCCCGCACGCTGGTCATCGACACCGCGACCGCCGCCTGCTCGGTGGCCCTGTTCGACGCAGACCTGCTTCTGGCGGAGGTTCATGAGGAAGTCGGCCGTGGGCATGCCGAACGGCTGATGCCGATGATCGCATCGCTACCCGATGGCGGCCGGGCCGACAGACTGTTGGTCGACTGCGGCCCGGGCAGCTTCACCGGCGTTCGCGTCGGGCTGGCGGCAGCCCGAGCCCTGGCGCTGGGCTGGGATGTGCCGGTGCACGGCTATTCGTCGATGGCCGTCATCGCCTCCACCGGAGTCTCCATCGCGCAGGAGCTCGCCATTGCCATAATCGGCGGCCATGGCGAACTCTTCGTCCAGGCCTTTGCCTGCGATCCCTTGCGTCCGACGTCCGAACTTGCCTCTCTTGCACCCGAGGAGGCGGCACGCGCCATGGCGGCCGACCATGTCTTCGGCTCGGCGTCCGAGCGGCTGGTCGAGCTTCGCGGCCATGGGACCGCGCACCCGCGCCTGCCCCGCGCGGCCGATGCGATGCGACTGGCTGGGCTTGCGACCCTACCGCCCAGTCCGATCTACGGGCGCGGTGCGGACGCCAAGCCGGCAGCCGTCTGACGTGGCTGGCCTGAGCATCGCCGAGGTGGGCCCCGGGGAGCTCGGTCCGGTCATGGCCGTCATGAACGCGGCCTTCGATCCCGGCTATGGCGAAGCGTGGAATGAAGCCCAGACGGTGTCGATGCTCACTTTGCCCGGCACCTGGCTGTCGCTGGCCAGCTGCGACGGAACGCCAGCGGGCTTTGCCCTCGTTCGCCAGGTTGCGGACGAGGCCGAACTGCTGCTGCTCGCGGTCGCACCCGCGCACCGGCGCACCGGGGTTGCCCTCGCCCTCATAGCGCATACGCGCCGGTTGTTACGAGATCGCAATGGCGCCACTTTGCATCTTGAAGTGCGCTATAATAATCCTGCAATCGAATTGTATAAAAGAGCAGGCTTCGTTCAGATCGGGCGCCGTCCAGGGTACTACCACGGAATCGACGGGCAGGTTCACGATGCCTTGACCCTTTCATGTTCGGTTTGACTCGGCCCTATATCTTCCCGACTACATTTACGTTGCAAACCGCGTCAAAGTGACGCAGAGCCGGCGCAGTCAATGCTCTCGGGGCGGCATTGCCAACTCGGATTCGTCATTCTCTTTCCTGTGAAGGTCAACTCATGTCGGACAATAACGGTCTTTCTGAAACTCTGATCGCGCTTACCGCGGACATCGTCTCGGCGCATGTCAGCAACAACAGCGTCGCCGTTTCGGATCTGCCCCTCCTGATTCAGAACGTCCACAACGCTCTCGCAGGCCTGGGCGAAGAAATCGTCGAGCCTGAGATCAAGCAGGAGCCTGCGGTTTCGATCCGTTCGTCGATCAAGCCCGACTATATCGTGTGCCTTGAGGACGGTAAGAAGCTCAAGATGCTGAAGCGTCACCTGATGACTCATTATCAGATGACCCCCGAGCAGTACCGCGCCAAGTGGAACCTGCCCGCCGACTATCCGATGGTCGCCCCCAATTATGCCGAGCAGCGCCGTTCGCTCGCAAAGAAGATCGGCCTGGGCACCAAGCGCCGCTCGCGCTGATCCGTCCGCCGGACTCGATATGGGAGGGCGCCCCATGGGGTTGCCCTCCCATTGTCTTTTCGGCGACCCGCATCTTGTTTTCGCAACCGCAATATGAGTAACAAGGCCCCATGCCTAACAGGATCGACATCGAGCAGCTCTGCGCGGACAAGGGCCTCCGGATCACCGAGCAGCGCCGCGTCATCGCACGCGTTCTGTCCGACGCAGAGGACCATCCCGACGTCGAGCTGCTGCACCAGCGTGCCGCCACGATCGACCCCGGCATCTCGATCGCCACTGTCTATCGCACGGTCCGGCTTTTCGAGGATGCCGGCATTCTCGAGCGGCATGATTTCGGTGACGGCCGCGCCCGGTACGAGGCTGCGCCGGAAACCCACCACGACCATCTGATCAATGTGGAAACCGGTGAGGTGATCGAGTTCGTCGACCGCGACCTCGAGGAACTGCAGCGCAAGATCGCCGAGAAGCTGGGCTTCCGGCTGGTCGATCACCGCCTCGAACTATACGGCGTTTCGGCCCAGCGTCCCAAATAAGCATGGCCGACGGCAGAACGATCGCCCGCGTTTCGACCGGGCTGTTCGTCCTGGGCTTCTGCCTGACCGGCTATGTGCTGACCTGGCCGGTGCGCAAGCGGATCGGCTGGACGCGCTTCTTCCTTCAATGGTTCGGCGAGGCGATGGGGCTGGATGTCCATGTCGAGGGACGTCCGCTGGGCCATGACGTGCTCTACGTCGCCAATCATCTCAGTTGGCTCGACATATTGGCGCTGGGCGGTGCGACGCGCACGGCCTTCGTGTCGAAGGACGATGTGCGCGGCTGGCCGCTGGTGGGCATGCTCGCTGCGATCGGCGATACCGTTTTCATCAATCGCGAGAGCCGCCGGGCCGCGCACGGACAGGTCGATCAACTCGGTCGCGCGCTGATCGAGCACCGAGCGGTGACGCTGTTTCCGGAGGGCACCACCAATGATGGCGTCACCCTCTTTCCCTTTCGCCCGGCTCTGTTCGCCTCGGTAGCACCGGCCCCGGCGGGCGTGCGCGTCCAGCCGGTGGCGATCGACTATGGCCCGGCCGCCCGCGACATCTGCTGGACGGGCGACGAGAATCTCGGACCGAATGCGCGGAAGGTTCTGGCGCGGCGTGGCAGTCTGCGCTGCACCCTGCGTTTCCTGCCGCCGCTCGCCCCCTCGACCGATCGCAAGGCGCTCGCGGCCCAGGCCCAGGCAGCGATCGCAGCCGCGCTGGCGCCAACGGCCTAGTTCCGCTATGGGCGCGGCCATGTCCCGCACGATCCCCAAGCGCTTTCACGTCAAGTCTTTCGGCTGCCAGATGAACGTCTATGACGGCGCACGCATGTCCGAACTGCTGGAGGCGGACGGCATGTCCGCGACCGACAATCCCGACGAAGCGGACCTGATCGTCCTCAACACCTGCCACATCCGCGAAAAGGCCGCCGAGAAGGTCTATTCGGACATCGGCCGGATCGTGAAGCGGGCAGCCAGCGACGAGCAGCCCCGGGAAAAGCCTATGATCGCGGTGGCCGGCTGCGTCGCGCAGGCCGAAGGCGGCGAGATTCCGCGCCGGGCACCGGCGGTGGACATCGTCGTAGGCCCCCAGGCCTATCATAACCTGCCGCAACTGGTCGCCGATGCGGTCGCGGGCCGGCGCGCCATCGATACCGACATGCCGGCCAATTCGAAGTTCGACGCCTTGCCGAAGCGCAGGCGCCAGGGACCGACGTCGTTCCTGACGGTGCAGGAGGGCTGCGACAAATTCTGCACCTATTGCGTCGTGCCCTATACGCGTGGCGCAGAGATATCGCGTCCATGGTCGGCGATCGTCGACGAGGCGCGCGCGCTCGTGGATGCCGGCGCGCGCGAGATCACCCTGCTCGGCCAAAACGTCAACGCCTGGACCGGCGAGGACGAAGCGGGGCGCAGGCGCGGCTTGGAAGGGCTGATCGAGGCGCTCGACGCGCTGCCCGGCCTCGCCCGCATCCGCTACACGACCAGCCATCCGAACGACATGAGCGACGGCCTGATCGCGGCGCATCGGGACGTCGGAAAGCTCATGCCCTTCCTGCACCTGCCGGTGCAAGCGGGATCGGATCGCATATTGCGCGCGATGAACCGCAGCCATGATTCGCGCTCCTATCTGGACCTGATCGACCGTGTCCGCGCCGCCCGGCCCGACATCGCGATCTCGGGCGACTTCATCGTCGGCTTTCCCGGCGAGACAGAAGAGGATTTCGAGGCCACGCTGGCGATCGTCCGGGCGGTTGGCCACGCGCAGGCCTTCAGCTTCAAATATAGCCCCCGGGCCGGCACCCCTGCTGCGACGATGGCCGACCAGATCCCTGCAGAGGTGATGGACGAGCGGCTCCAGCGGCTTCAGGCGCTGCTCAACGAGCAGCAGCACGGGTTCAACCTCGCCAGCGTCGGCAAGCGCTGCGACGTCCTGCTCGAGCGTGACGGCAAGAAGCCGGGGCAGCTTATCGGCAAGTCGCCCTGGCTGCAGTCGGTGATCGTCGAAGCGGACGCCGCGATCGGGGACATGGTCACGGTCGACATCGTATCAGCTGGTCCCAACAGCCTGATGGGAGAACTCGTGGATCGCGAACGCGCTGCCGCTTGAGCTAGCGACGTCTCCGCTGACGACCGCAACATAAAAGCCACATCCGCAGTGGATAAGTCGGCTGTTCCTCCGCTTTCCCCCTTCGCACGGGTCCAAATGCGCGTAGGATCGTTGTCACCGGACGATCGCCGTCCGAGTGGTCAGAGGAAAGGAACGCACCGCCTCTTATGTCGCGCAAGCCAGTCCCAGCGCAGGCCGGAGATCGCGCCCGGCTCGAGATCATCTTCGATAAACCCCAGTTGCTTGGCCGATTGTTCGGCGAGTTCGACCAGAATCTGGTGGCGATCGAAAATCGTCTGGGAGTCTATATCGCGGCGAGGGGCAACAAGCTGCAGATAGAGGGCGAGGCGGAAGCTGCAGGCCGGGCGCGCGAGGTGCTCACTGGGCTCTACAACCGAATCGTGAAGGGTCAGGATATTGACAGCGGCGCTGTCGAGGCCGTGATCGCCATGTCGGCCGAGCCCACATTGGACGGCATCATCCGCAACGACGTGTCCGATCCTCCCAAGGTGATGATCCGCACGCGCAAGAAGACGATCGTTCCGCGCTCCGCGACGCAGATCCGGTATATGGAAGCGCTCAACCGCTCCGACATCATCTTCGCGCTCGGGCCGGCAGGCACCGGCAAGACCTATCTGGCGGTCGCGCAGGCCGTCCAGCAGCTGATCCAGGGTACGGTCGACCGCCTGATCCTGTCGCGCCCCGCCGTCGAGGCGGGCGAGCGGCTGGGCTTCCTGCCGGGCGACATGAAGGAGAAGGTCGATCCCTATCTCCGCCCGCTTTACGACGCGCTCTACGACATGCTCCCAACCGAACAGGTCGAGCGGCGCATCGCCTCGGGCGAGATAGAGATCGCCCCGATCGCCTTCATGCGCGGACGCACGCTATCCGACGCCTTCGTCATCCTCGACGAGGCGCAGAACACGACGCCGGCGCAGATGAAGATGTTCCTGACCCGCTTCGGCCAGAACAGCCGGATGGTCGTGTGCGGTGACCCTCGGCAGATCGACCTTCCCGATATCGGTAAGTCGGGTCTGGCCGATGCGGTCGGCCGGCTCGAAGGCATCGACGGCATCGCGACCATCCGCTTCGGAGCCGCCGATGTCGTCCGCCACCCGATCGTCGGCCGGATCGTCGAAGCCTATGAAGGGCCCGACGCCGCATGATGGACGTAGCCGTGCAGGCGGAAGAAAGCTGGGGCGAAGACACCGACTGGGAAGCCCTGGCGATCGAGGCCGTCACAGCGGCGCTGTCGATCTCGCCCCATGCCGGGCTGCTCAATGCGCCCTTCACCGTCGAAATTTCGGTGCGGCTGGCCGACGATGACGAGGTCCACGCGCTGAACCGGCAATATCGGCAGAAGGACAAGCCGACCAATGTGCTGAGCTTCCCGATGGTCCAGCCGGACCTGATCGAGACGCTCGACAACAGCGACGACGGGGAAGTGCTGCTCGGCGACATCATTCTCGCACGCGGCGTCTGCGAACGCGAGGCTGCCGAGAAAGGCGTGGCGCCGGCCGAGCATGCCACCCATCTGATCGTCCACGGCACGCTCCATCTGATTGGCTACGACCATCTCGAGGACGACGAGGCCGAAGCGATGGAGGATCTCGAGAAGATCGCGCTGGCCAAGCTTGGCATCGCTGATCCTTATGCAATCAGGGAAGACTGAGATTTCGCCTTCCCGGCCGATGCCAGGTTGAGCCCCCGATCCATCGCCGATTACTGACGACGCGCGTAGCGCCCTTCGGCGGGAATGATCGTCGCCCCCTCGGTTCTGCGCAGCCGAGCTGCGATATGGTCTGCCGTGCGCAGCGCCAGCGCCACGATCGTCAGCGTCGGATTGGCCCAGCCCGAGGTCGGGAAAAGCGAGCTGCCCGCGACGTAGAGATTGTCCAGGCCATGCACCCGCCCGGTGGCGTCGGTGACGCCATCGCGCGGGCTGTCGGACATGCGCGTCGTCCCCATATGATGATAACCGCCGATAGCATGGGTGCTGATCAACGGATCGGTCTGCCAGCGCCGCGACGGATCGCCGAGCCAGGGGGCTGCTTCGACACGCCCCATGGCGAGCCGACGAAGCTCGCGGTCGAGCGCGGATACAAGGCCCCCGACGCTGTCGACATCGATCGGACTGGTTCGCCAGTCGAGCACTGGCCGGGGCATGCCCAAAGCATCCAGCTCTGCCCCGAGGCGTATGCGGCTGTCCGGATTGGGCGCCTGCTCGGCACGCACCACCAGCGATATTTCCCCGAGACCCAGCCTTTCCTGTAGCCAGGGACGCGCCGGATCGACGACCTGTTGCGCGGCGTTGACGGCCCTCTTGAGCGTCTTCCACAGGCCGCGGCCACGCGCCGTCGGGGCCGTCCCATGCTTCATCCTCTCATACGCTGCCATCAACAGGGCCTGCCGGCCATCGGCCCGACGCCGACAGGCGATTGTCAGCGATGTGTTGAGCAGTCCCGCGCGCCGCTGCAAGGCCACGCCGGGGGCCAGGAGCGGCGCGAAGGACAGCCTGCCGGATCGCTTGCGACCAAACAGGTCGAGAAGCTTCCAACTGGCGCCGCCGACGATCCGCCCGCCGCGCGCGTGCGGATGCTCCATGAAATAGCGTCCGACCAGATCATGGTCGTTGCCGAGGCCCCGGGGCATGACCGACCGGGATGCCAGCAGCAATCTGGGATTCTCGATACCGCCGGCGGCCAGCACGAACTGCCGCGCGCTCACCGTCATGCGGTTGCCCGAGAGGCTGCGCAGGCTGAGCCGCTCGACTGCGCGCCCGGACGACGCCGCGACGATCTCCCGCACCGTGGCATGGGTGACCACCGTGCAGCGGGGATGATCGAGAAGATCGGCGCTGTTCTTGCGGCTGAAGCGATCGAACCGCTCGTCGAAACACCAGAGCGGCGTCGCCAATTCTTCAGGATCGAAGGCGGGCAGCCTCTTACCCAGCAAGGCTTGGGCCGATGGCGGCTCCCCGGGCAAGCCGAAGGTGCGGCGGGCCTGCGCATAATAAGGTGCCAGGTCCTCGTGCGTGATGGGCCAGCCCGAATGGGCGACCCACGGCCGCCGCTCGAAATCGATCGGATCGAGCGTCGCGCAGCGGCCACCCCAGATCGCGGTGGTCCCGCCGAAGAAGCGCAGGCGCGCATCCCTCAACGCATAATAATCCAGGCCGACCGAGCGGCCCGCATTCAGGTCCGCAGTGGACGCTTCATGATCGAAGCCACCGCTTTCCAGGATCGCAACCGATGCACCGGCTGCGAGCAGACGCCGCGCAAGCGAAAGCCCCGCCGCGCCGGCACCGATGATCGCGACATCGGCGGCAATGCCGTCCGGACCGCCCTCGGCGAGATCGAATCGCATCGGTCAGCCCCTCCTGCGGACCCGACACTGCCGGAAGGATGGGCGGGAGGAGGCGATGGTCATGCTGGAAATACGCACCAGCGACGCCTTTAATTCTGACTATTCCCATGAAATTACGAGATAATCATTTCGCAGGAGTAAGGGAGCTTGCGGAGATTGCACCGCCCCGCCTATTTCAGTCAGCGAAACATATATGCGGGACGGCACAAAGAAAGACGATGCCAGACGACAGTAGTAGCAGCGCCGCAGACAGCGGCGGACGATGGTGGCGCGGGCTCCGCGCGCTCTTTGCGCCAGAGCAGGAGCCGAGCCTGCGCGACCAGATCGAGGAAGTTATCGAGGAGCATGCCGGCGACGGCAGCGAGGATGACGACGACCTCTCCCATGCGGAGCGCGAAATGCTCCGCAACATCCTCCATTTCGGCGAACGCACCGTGGGCGACATCGGCGTGCCCCGCGGCGACATCATTGCCGTGCCCGAGACGATCGGCTTCGACGACCTCGTGGCGCGCTTCGCCGAGGCCGAGCACAGCCGGCTTCCGGTCTTCGCCGACGACCTCGACCATGTGATCGGCATGGTCCATGTGAAGGACGTCTTCCGCATCGTCGCCACCGGCGCGCCGCGTCCGGACTCGATCGCCGGACTCATCCGGCAGCCCCGCTATGTGCCTTCCTCGATGCGCATCATCGACCTGCTGGCAGAGATGCGCGAGACGCGGACGCATCTGGCGATCGTGCTGAACGAATATAGCGGAACCGACGGGCTCGTGACGATCGAGGATCTGGTCGAGGAAATCGTCGGCGACATCGAAGACGAGCATGACGAGAAGGAAGAAGACCTCCTGATCCCGCTCGGCGATGCGATCTGGTCGGCCGATGCGCGCGCCGAGCTCGAGGATGTCGCGCGGCTGATCGATCCCCGCCTCGCCGACATCGACGACGATGTCGAAACTCTGGGCGGCCTCGCCTCGTCGCTGGCCGGCCATGTGCCCCTGCCCGGCGAGATATTGGAGCATCCCAGCGGCTGGCGACTCGAAATCGCCGATGCCGACGAACGGCGGGTGAAGAAGCTCCTGCTCCATCCGCCGCTTCCCGAGACGGCCGATCAGGACTGAGGCGCGGAGAGGCGACCTTTTTCCCTGATATGCGTTGAGGACACGGAACGATCGCCGGAGAGGCCAGATGACAACGAAGAAGAAAATCCTGCTATCCCTGCCGCTCGTCGCGCTTATCGCCGCCGGGGTGGGCGTCTATGTGATGGCGACCGACGAGAGCGCGACGGTCGACTTCGCAGCCGTAGTGGGTACCCGGCCCAAGCTGGTCGACCCCAAGGAACAGCTGATCCCCACGATCGCGGTCGCCAAGGCCGTGGGCTGGAAGGCGGGCGAGAAGCCGACGGCCGCCGCCGGGCTTTCGGTTGCCCCCTTCGCGGAAGGTCTCGACCATCCACGCTGGATCTACGTCCTGCCCAATGGCGACGTGCTGATTAGCGAAAGCAATTCTCCGCCGCGCGACGATGATAATGGCGGGGGCGGCGTCACCGGCTTCGTCATGAACAAGATGATGGCGCGCGCCGGCGCCGGGTTGCCCTCGCCCAACCGCATCATCCTGCTCCGCGATGCCGATGGCGATGGCAAGGCCGAACTGAAGACAGTGCTGATCTCCGGCCTGAACTCGCCCAGCGGCATGGCCTGGGCGGATGGCCAGCTCTATATCGGCAATACCGACGCGCTGGTGCGTGTGCCCTTCCAGCCCGGTCAGACCAGGATCGACGCCAAGCCGGTGACGGTCGCGAAGCTTCCCGGTGGCTATAACCACTGGGCGCGCAACCTGCTGCTCGCGCCCGACAACAAGTCGATCTACGTTGCGGTCGGCTCCGCCTCGAACATCGGCGAACGCGGCATGGATCTCGAGCAGAAGCGCGCCGCCATCCTCCAGATCGAGCTGCCCTCGGGCAAGGATCGCATCTTCGCCTACGGCCTGCGCAATCCCAACGGTCTCGCCTTCGAACCCGGCACGGGCGACCTGTGGACGACGGTCAACGAGCGCGACATGATCGGTTCGGACCTCGTCCCCGACTATCTGACCGAGGTGCAGCTTGGCGGCTTCTATGGCTGGCCCTGGTATTATTGGGGCGGTTATATCGACAAGCGCGTGCCCGAGCCGGAGCAGGACCTTCAGTCCTATGTCATCCGCCCCGATTATGCGCTCGGCCCCCATGTGGCAGCACTCGGCATGACCTTCGCCAAGGACGCGATCCTCGGTCCAGCTTATGCCAGCGGCGCCTTCATCGCCGAACATGGCTCGTGGAACCGCCGTCCGCGGTCAGGCTACAAGCTGGTGTTCGTGCCCTTCGCGCAGGGCAAGCCGATGGGCAAACCACGGGATGTGCTGACCGGATTCCTCTCTCCGTCGGAGGAGGCGCGCGGCCGGCCGGTCGCCGTGGCAGTCGGGAAGCGGGGCGGGCTTCTGGTCACCGACGATGTCGGCGGCAAGGTCTGGCGCGTGACCGCGACGGCCGTAGGCATGGCCAAACCCTGACGGGATTGCTGGACGGGGCATCACCGCCCCGTCGCGGTCAGATCAGCTGGCTGAGCTTGGACGGCGCGGGAAAGGCGGTCGGCTGCTCGACGGCTGGCGGCGCATCGAACCGGTGCCACCCGCCGGCCGAGAGCCGTTCGAGCGGCTGGAAGCGGGTCTTGTACTGCATACGCGGCGATCCCTCGACCCAGTAGCCCAGATAGACATAGGGCAGCCCGGTCTCAACCGCGCGGCGAATATGCTCGAGAATGATGAAGGTACCGAGACCCGGCCGCTGCTCATCTTCGGTTTCGAAGAAGCTGTAGACCATCGACAGCCCGTCGGCCTGGATGTCCGTGAGGCAGGCACCGACGAGGCGACCGGGTCGCCCGTCGACCGACGGCTCGCGATATTCGACGACATTGGTCTTCACCGGGGTCTGCTCGACCATATCGGCGAAATCCAGCTCGTCCATCTGCGCCATGCCACCGCCCGGGTGGCGAACCTTGAGATAGCGGCGCAGCAGCGCGAACTGCTCCTCGGTCGTCCAGGGCTTGCACACGCTGACCTCGAGATCGGCGTGGCGGCGCATCAGCTTGCGCTGGCTGGCGTTGGGCTTGAACTCCGCCGCGACGACGCGAACCGAAACGCAGGCCTGGCAATCGACGCAGCTCGGCCGATAGGCGACACCCTGGCTGCGGCGAAAGCCGATCCGGCCCAGCGCATCGTTGAGATCGGCCGCGTTCGGGCCCGACAATTCGGTGAACACCTTCCGCTCGGTCCGGCCCGGCAGATAGGGACAGGGACCCGGCGTGGTCACGAAGAAACGGGGGAAGCGAAACTGTGCCGTCATTTCGAAAGCATGCCCCCTGTCAGTGCGTGCGCCTTGGTCGAATCGGACTATGCCTACGCACGAACGTCATGAAAAGAGCATTAACCTCGATTCTTTCGGCTATGTTGACCATCGCCTCCGCCGAAAGGCGAAACGCTCAGGCCGCCTCGATCGGCGTCACCTCATAACCTTCGTGGCGCAGCGCCTGGAGCAGCCGGTCGAGATGCTGCGCGTCGCGGGTTTCGCATTCGATATCCGCGATCAGTCCCTTGGCCGGCAGCGTCGTGAAGACGCGCTGGTGGTACACCTCGACGATATTGACCTGCTGCTCGTCGAACACGCGGGCGACATGGAAGAGCGCGCCGGGCCGGTCCTGGAGGCGAATCCGCAGACGCGCCAGCCGGCCCGAGCGGGCGAGATCGCGCAGCAGCACATTGGCGAGCAGCCGGGTATCGATATTGCCGCCGCACAGGATGATGCCGACATTGCGGCCCTTGAACCGCTCGGGATGCGCGAGCAGCGCCGCGAGACCCGCCGCGCCGGCACCTTCGACCACCGTCTTCTCGATCTGGAGCAGCATCGATACCGACGTCTCGAGATCGCGTTCGGCGACGAGCACGATGTCGTCGACCAGCGCCTTGACGATTCTCGACGTCAGCGCGCCCGGCTGCTTGACCGCGATGCCCTCCGCCAGCGTGTCGCCCTCGCAGGGCAGGGTCACGCCCTTTATCCGGGCATACATCGACGGATAGAGCTCGGCCTGGACGCCGACCACCTGGATCGGGCGGCCCGTCGCGCGGGCCACGACGGCCGCGCCCGAGATCAGGCCGCCGCCGCCGATCGGCACGATCAGCGTGTCGATCTCGGGCGCGTCCTCGATCATCTCGAGCGTCACCGTGCCCTGGCCCGCTATCACATCCGCATCGTCGAACGGATGGACGAAGGTCAGGCCTTCCTGCTCCGCCAGCGTGCAGGCAGCCTCATAGGCATCGTCGAAGCGCTCGCCAGACAGGATGACGCGTGCACCATGGCCTTCGGTCTGCTGGACCTTCACCGTCGGCGTGGGCTTGGGCATGACGATGGTCACCGGAATGCCGAGGCGCGCACCGTGATAGGCCAGACCCTGCGCGTGATTGCCCGCCGAGGCGGCGATCACGCCGCGCTGGCGCTGTTCCTCGTCGAGCAGGCTGAGCTTATTGAGCGCGCCACGCTCCTTGTAAGCGGCGGTGAACTGGAGATTCTCGAACTTCAGCCAGACATTGGCGCCGGTAATCCGGCTGAGCGTGCGGCTGTGCATGATCGGCGTCCGGACGATCGAGGGCGCGATCCGGGCGTGCGCCGCGAGAACATCTTCGAAAGTGACGGGGACGCCGTGCGCGTCGCTGCTGCTCTGCAAGGTAGCCATGGTGTCGCGGCCCATAGACGATTGCGCAGCAGACTCCTAGCGCGGGCTCCGATTCCGCCTTATGCGATGCATCCATGGCAAAGGTGAGCTTTCTCGGGCTGGGCGCTATGGGCGCCCCCATCGCACGACATCTCGCGGCCGCAGGCCATGATGTCACCGTCTACAACCGCACGCGTGCCAAGGCCGAGGCCTGGGTGGAAAAGCATGGCGGGCGGCTCGCGCCGACCCCCGCGGCTGCCGCGGAGGATGCCGACGCGGTCTTCTCCTGCGTCGGCGCAGACGGCGACCTGGAAACGGTGACGCTGCGCAGCGATGGCTGCTTCCGCGCGATGAAGAAGGGCGCGCTTTACGTCGACCACACGACCGCGTCGGCGCGCATCGCCCGCCAACTGGCGGTCGAGGGCCGTGACCGCGGCCTGCTTGTGGTCGATGCGCCGGTTTCGGGCGGACAGTCGGGTGCCGAGGCAGGCACGCTGGCGATCATGTGCGGCGGCTCGGACAAGGCGGTCGAGGCCGCCATCCCCCTGATGCAGGCCTATTCCTCGCGGATCGTCCATATCGGCGGCCCAGGTGCAGGGCAGACCACCAAGATGGTCAACCAGATCTGCATCGCCGGCGCCATGCAGAGCGCAGCGGAAGCGCTGCGTTTCGCGCAGAATGCCGATCTCGACCTCGACCGGGTGTTCGAGGCGATCTCGGGCGGCGCGGCGGCCAGCTGGTATATGGTCAACCGCTGGAAGACGATGTCGGAGGAGAGCTTCGACTTCGGTTTCGCGGTCGACTGGATGCGCAAGGATCTTGGCATCGCGATCGAGGAAGCGCGTTCCAACGGCGCAGCCCTGCCCTTCGCCGCGCTCGCCGACCAATTCTATGCCGAGACGCAGGCATTGGGCTGCGGCCGGCTCGACATCTCCTCCGTGGTCAAGCGACTGCCGCGCACATGATCGCGCGCCTCGCCGGCGTTGGCCGGATCGCCCTGGCGGCGCTGGCCCTGATCGCCACGCCTGCGCTGGCCGACGGGCTGATCGACAATGCGAACGGCTATACGTTCGACGACAAGGGACGGCTTGTCCGCTTCGACGGCCTGCTGATCGACGGTCAGGGGCGCGTCGCGAAGCTTCTCGAACGCGGTGACAAGCGGCCCGAGCGGCTCGACTTCCGCCTCGACGCCAAGGGCAGGACGATCATCCCCGGCCTGATCGATGCCCATGGTCATGTCATGGGACTGGGCGAAGCCGCGCTGTCACTGGATCTCTCCGGCACGAAGAGCCTTGCGGAAGCGCAGGAGGCGCTGCGGCGCTATGCGGCCGACCGTCCCACGCCGCTCTGGATACGCGGCGGCGGCTGGAATCAGGAGCGCTGGCAGCTCGGTCGCTTCCCGACGGCGGCCGACATCGATGCGGTGACACCTGGCCGGCCGGTCGTGCTCGACCGCGTCGACGGCCACGCCCTGCTCGCCAACAGCGCGGCGATGGCTGCGGCCGGCATCAGCGCCGCGACCAAGGATCCGCCGGGCGGGCGGATCGAGCGCGACGCGAAGGGACAGCCTACGGGCGTGTTCGTCGATTCGGCGCAGCAGCTGATCATGGCGGTGGTGCCCGCCATGCTGCCACGCGAGCGCGACGCAGCACTCGCCAAGGCGCAGAACATTCTGCTCGGCTATGGCATCACCGCGACCGCCGACATGGGCACCTCGCCCGACGACTGGCTGACCATGCGCCGCGCCGGCGATGCCGGCAGGCTCAAGGTTCGGATCATTTCCTATGCCGGCGGGATACCCGCCCTGCTCGCGGTCGCGGGCACCGGCCCGACGCCCTGGCTCTATGACGGGCGGCTGCGGATGATCGGCGTAAAACTGTATGACGATGGCGCGCTCGGCTCGCGCGGCGCCTGGTTGAAGGCGCCCTATGCCGACGCACCGGGCCAGAAGGGCCTTCGTTTCCTCGAGGACGCTAAGCTCCGCAACCTGATGAGCCGCGCGGCGATGGACGGCTTCCAGACCGCCGTCCATGCGATCGGCGACGCCGCCAACGAACAGGTGCTCGGCGCGATCGAGGAATTGTCCGACACCTACAAGGGCGATCGCCGCTGGCGAATCGAACATGCGCAGATCGTCGATCCGTCGGACCTGCCGCGTTTTGCGAAGAACGGCATCATCGCCTCGATGCAGCCCGTTCACCAGACGTCGGACCATGTCATGGCCGAAGCGCGGCTGGGATCCGGCCGGCTCGGCGGGGCCTATGCCTGGAAGACGATGCTCGACAACAAGGTGCCCCTCGCTTTCGGGTCGGACTACCCGGTCGAAAGCCCCAATCCCTTCCCCGCTCTTGCCGCCGCCGTCAGCCGCGAGGATCCTTCGGGCCAGCCCCCCGGCGGGTGGCAGCCACAGCAGGCGATCAGCATCGCCGAGGCCGTGCGCGCCTTCACTGCGACCGCCGCCTTCGCCGGCTTCGCCGAGGACCGGATCGGCTCGCTCGCTCCCGGCCATTTTGCGGACTTCGTGATCCTCGACCGCGACATCTTCACAGCGGGGGTCGCCGACCTGCGCAGCACCAGGGCTGTCGAAACCTGGATTGCCGGCAAGCGGGCCTGGACTGCCCCCTGATCACCGGTTCGCGCGTTTCATATTGTAACATATGCCGGGCAATGACCGGCCGTCCTTCCGACCTGACGAGTATCGGACACCCATGAAGACCTCGCTTCTCGCTGCCGCCCTTCTCGCAACTGCCGCCACCTCGGCACAGGCGGCACCGCCGCCGAAGCCCAAGCTGATCGTCGCCATCTCGGTGGACCAGTTCTCGTCCGAGGTCTTCCAGCGCTATCGCGACAGCTACGTCGCGGGCCTCAGGACGCTTGCGGGCGGGATCGCCTATCCCGTCGCCTATCACAGCCAGGCGGCGACCGAGACCTGCCCGGGCCATTCGGCGATCCTGACCGGCCGATATCCGACCAATACGGGTATCATCGCCAATGACTGGATCGACCGGAAGACCGGCAAGAGCGTCTATTGCCTTGCCGTTCCGGGCCAGTCGGATCCGGATGCGAGAGGGCATCAGAACATTCGCGCGACGACCCTGGGCGACTGGACCAAGGCAGCCGAGCCGGGCGCCCGCGTCTTCGCCGTGTCGGGCAAGGATCGGGGCGCGATCACCATGGCCGGCAAGACCGCCGATGGCGTCTATTGGTGGGCGGACGGCAAGGGCTTCGTCACGTCGCCCTATGCGGGCCCGACGACCGAAGCGGTCACCGCCCCTGCCGCCGCGTTCGATGCGGCACTTCTGGCGCGATGGGCGAAGCGCCCGCCCAAGCTCTGGCCGAAACTGCCCAAGCGCTGCGCGGCACTTCAGAAGGCGCATCATTTCGGCGACATCGACGTCTCCGGCCGGGTGCCGCCTGAAGCGGAAACGGACTCGCTCAAGGCGAAGGACTTCCTTTCGACCAGGGCTTTCCAAGGTTCGCTGCGCGCTTCGCCCCTCTATGATTCGCTCGCCGTCGATTTCGCCACGCAGATCCTTGCGCGCGAGAAGCTGGGGCAGGGTCCGAAGACCGATGTCCTGACCGTGAGCCTGTCGGCGACCGACTATGTCGGTCACCGCTTCGGCAACGGCGGCGCGGAAATGTGCGCGCAGCAGGCGGCCCTCGACGCGACGATCGGCCGGCTGCTCAAGGCGGTCGAGGCGCAGAAAGTGCCGTTCGTCGTCGTGCTGACCGCAGACCATGGCGCGACCGATGCCGCCGAGCGCGAGCATGAGCATGACGCGAAGGCGAGCAGGCTCGATTCGCGCGCCTTCCTCGGCCGACTCGACGCCGCGCTGAAGAGCGAGCTGAAGCTGACCGAGTCGCCGCTTCTCGGTGGCGATCCGACCCAGATTTACATCAAGGCGATGGACGACGAGGCGAAGCGCGTCGCCATCCGGACAGCCGCGCTGGCCTGGATCCGGCAGCAGCCGGAGGTGGTCGAGGCCTATACCGGGCCCGAAGTCGAGGCGGCTTCGGTCCCGATCGGCACCCCGCCCGAGATGATGACGCTGCTGCAGCGACTGCGGCTCAGCTATGATCGCGAGCGTTCTGGCGACATCATGGTGGTCTTCCGCGAGCGCACCTCCTTCGGTCGGCCGCAAAAGGCGGGCGATACGGTCGCTGGCCATGGCACGCCGTGGGACCATGACCGGCAGGTGCCGATCCTGTTCTGGTGGCCTGGCGCGCCCAGGGAAGATCGCAAGGTCAGCGCCGAGGTGGTCGACATCGCCCCCACCCTCGCCGGCATCGTCGGGGTAAAGCCGCCGGTCTCCGTGGATGGGCGCTGCCTCGACCTGGGCGGCAACTGCCCCAGATAAGGGGCCGCTGTCGGTCAGTCGAACAGGCGGTGCTTGATCCCCGCTGCCAGGCGATAGAACCAGCGATAGGTGCGCGCGCGGAGGCTTCCGTCCTCGACACCCATTACCTGCAGGCGCTCGATCCTGCCGATCGAGACATTGTCCACCACATTCCTCACGCTGCCGGTCCAGTCGGCGACCAGGCTCGTGGGCCAGTTCGCCTCGCGCACCTGCGAGGCGTGGTTCCGGGCGACGACCAGTCCTGACGACGGGTTGACCCGGCCTTCGGCCGACACCGCGATGAAGGCCGAGCGATTTTCCTTGTCCACCCCCTGCACCATCACATTGCGCAGGATCCGGCCCGACGCGCCTTCGGGCAGGTCGATCATGTAGTTGGTGGCGCGACCTTCGGTATCGTCGAAGCTGCTGTCGGCGATCTCTATGATGCGGGCGCGGCTCTTCACATAATGGCCCCCGCGCCCTCGCTCGAATCGGCTGCGTCGAACGGTGACTGCCCGGTAGGCACCCAGATAGAGTGAATGGGCGCAGGCCAGCCCGCGATCGCAGCGGCCCAGGCCGGAGAATGTCGAGCGGTCGATCAGGATCGAGGAGCCGGGATCGTCGGCACCGAGGATGCCCTGTTCGGAATTGCGGAACAGGCTGCCGACGACGGTCAGGTTCCCCTTCTCGATGCGGATACCGGCGCCATTGCCTTCGGGGACATTCATATTCTCGAAAAGGAGGCCCTCGATCCGGGACTCGCGGCCGCGCAGCACGAGCGCGGCCTTGCCTTCGCATATCCCGCCGTCGAAGATCGCCGAGAGCGGGCGTATGGCGCGGTAGGTGATCCGCCCCGCCTGCTGGACCGCGCAGTCCGAATAGCGCCCCGGTGCGATCAGGATCGTCGCGCTGTCGTCGCCGACCGCAGCCACCGCTGCTGCAAGGCTCGCGAAGGACTGCCCGTTCTGCTCGATCGTGAAGGGCAGACCGAAGGCAGGACCGGAAAGGCTGAGCAGGACGAACAGACTGACGTGGCGCATCGCGGCTCCCTAACGCCCCAAGCGTGAGGATATGCTTAGCGTCTTGTCGGGTGCGATCGCCCCCGCCGTCAATCCAGGTTCGGCCGCAGCCAGCGTTCGGCCGTGTCGAGATCGACCCCGCGCCGTTCCGCATAGTCCTCGAGCTGGTCTCGGCCGATGCGTGCCACGCCGAAATAGCTCGCCTCCGGATGCCCGAAATAGAAGCCCGAGACCGCCGCAGTCGGAAGCATCGCGAAGCTCTCGGTCAGGACAATGCCGGCATTGTCCCCGGCCTTGAGCAGGTCGAACAGGATCGGCTTCTGGCTGTGGTCGGGGCAGGCCGGATAGCCCGGCGCGGGACGAATGCCGCGATACTGCTCCTTGATCAGCGCCTCGTTGGTCAGCTGTTCGCCCTCGGCATAGCCCCACAATTCGGTGCGAACATGCTGGTGCAGCCGCTCCGCGAAAGCCTCCGCGAGACGATCCGCCAGCGCCTTGAGCAGGATGTCGCGATAATCGTCATGGTCGGCCTTGAAGCGGGCGATATGCTCGTCGATGCCGTGGATGCCGACGGCGAAGCCTCCCAGCCAGTCACCCACCGGCGCGACGAAGTCGGCGAGACACATGTTCGCGCGTCCCTCGCGCTTGCGAATCTGCTGCCGCAGGAAGGGAAGGCGCACCTCGCGCCCTTCATGCTCGACGATCACGTCGTCCCCCGCCGAGCGCGCCGGCCAGAGCGCCGCCACGCCCCGTGCCGTAAGCCACTTCTCGGCGATGACGGTGTCCAGCATCTGCTGCGCATCGGCGAACAGGTTGCGGGCGCTTTCCCCGACGATCGCGTCGTCGAGGATCGCGGGATAGTTGCCAGCCAGTTCCCAGGCCCGGAAGAAAGGCGTCCAGTCGATCAGGGAGCGCAAATCCTCGAGCGGCCAGTCGGCGAAGACATGCGTGCCGGGCTGGCGCGGAGCTTCGGGCTTCAGCGCGAAATCGGCGACGAAGCCGTTGGCGCGCGCCTCCTCCAGCGTCGCGAGTTCGTTCTGCCCCTTGCCCTCGCGTGCGCGCCGCACGGCATCATAATCGGCCGCGGTCTTCGCCACGAAATCGTCGCGCTGCGTATCCGACAGCAGCGTCGAGGCGACCCCGACCGCGCGGCTGGCGTCAAGCACGTGGATGACCGGCCCCTCATAGGCCGGCGCGATACGGAGCGCGGTGTGCACCTTCGACGTGGTCGCACCACCGATGAGCAGCGGCATCGACATCTTGCTGCGCTGCATTTCCGCCGCGACGGTCACCATCTCGTCGAGCGATGGCGTGATCAGCCCCGACAGGCCGATGATGTCGGCGTCATTCTCGTTGGCCGCCTTCAATATGTCCATCCAGGGCACCATCACGCCCAGGTCGATGACCTCATAGCCGTTGCACTGGAGGACCACGCCGACGATGTTCTTGCCGATATCGTGGACGTCGCCCTTGACCGTGGCCATGATGATCCGGCCCTTGGCGCGCTGCCCCGGCGTCTTCTGCGCCTCGATGAAGGGCAAGAGATAGGCGACCGCCTTCTTCATGACGCGCGCGGACTTCACCACCTGCGGCAGGAACATCTTGCCCGATCCGAACAGGTCGCCGACGACGTTCATGCCGTCCATCAGCGGCCCCTCGATCACCTCGATCGGGCGCGCGAAATGTTGGCGCGCCTCTTCGGTGTCCTCGACGACATAAGCATCGATGCCCTTGACCAGAGCATGTTCCAGCCGCTTCGCGACCTCCCAGCCGCGCCATTCCTCCGCCGCCTTCTCGGCCGCCGCGTCGGTACCCCGGAAGCGCTCGGCCAGGGTGATCAGCCGTTCGGTCGCGTCCTCCCGCCGGTCCCAGATCACATCCTCGCAGGCTTCGCGCAATTCCGGGTCGATCGCATCATAGACGTCGAGCTGGCCGGCATTGACGATCCCCATGTCCATGCCCGCCTGGATGGCGTGGTAGAGGAACACGCTGTGCATAGCGCGCCGCACCGGCTCGTTGCCGCGGAAGGAGAAGCTGAGGTTCGAGACGCCACCCGAGATGTGGCAGTGCGGGCAACGCTTCTTGATCTCGGCGGTCGCCTCGATGAAGTCGATCGCGTAGCGGCGATGCTCTTCGATGCCCGTCGCGACCGCGAAGATATTGGGATCGAAGATGATGTCTTCGGGTGGAAATCCGTCCGCGACAAGCAGGCGATAGGCGCGCTCGCAGATTTCGACCTTGCGCTCCTTGGTGTCCGCCTGCCCGACCTCGTCGAACGCCATGACCACGACGGCCGCACCATAGGCCCGGCATTTGCGCGCCTGGGTGAGAAAGGCCTCCTCGCCCTCCTTCATGCTGATCGAGTTGACGATCGGCTTGCCCGACACGCATTTGAGGCCCGCCTCGATCACCGACCATTTCGAGCTGTCGATCATCACCGGCACGCGCGCGATGTCGGGCTCGGCCGCGATAAGCTTGAGGAAGGTGGTCATCGCCATCTCGGCGTCGAGCAGCCCCTCGTCCATGTTGACGTCGACGATCTGGGCCCCGTTCTCGACCTGCTGCCGCGCGACCTCGACCGCCCTGGTATAGTCGCCACCCATGATCAGCTTCTTGAACGCGGCCGAACCGGTCACGTTCGTGCGCTCGCCGATGTTCACGAACTGCGCAGTGGTGGTGGTCGTCATGCTATCGGGTCTTCCAGATCGTCGGTCAGCGAGGCGTATCGCGGGAAATCTTCAACAGGCCGTTATCCGGCCACAGAGCGGGAAGGCGGCGGTCAGGCCACCATCGTCATCGGATCGAGCCCGGCGAGCCGGGTGTAGTGGTCATGCACATGCGGTTCGCGCGGCGGCTTGCCCTTTACCGCCGCCGCCATCGCCGCGATGTGCGCGGGCGTCGAACCGCAGCAGCCGCCGACGACGTTGACCAGCGCCTGATCCGCCCATTCCCCGATGAAGCCCCCCGTGGTCGCGGGCTGCTCGTCATATTGGCCCAGATCGTTGGGCAGGCCCGCATTGGGGTAGATCATGACCAGCGTGTCGGCCATTGCGGACAGCACCTGGACATGCGGGCGCAGCAGGTCGGCACCGAAGGCGCAGTTGAGCCCGATCGTCAGGGGATGCGCATGGCGCACCGAATGCCAGAAGGCCTCGACCGAATGGCCCGAGAGATTGCGGCCCGACATGTCGGTGATGGTCATCGACAGCATGATCGGAATCTCGGTGCCGCGCTTCACCTGCTCGTCCAGCACGGCCATGATCGCAGCCTTGGCGTTGAGCGTATCGAACACCGTCTCGATCAGAATGAAGTCGCAGCCGCCGTCGAGCAGCCCCGCGACCTGGTCCTGATAGACGTCGCGCATCGTGTCGAAATCGATCGCGCGATAGCCGGGATCGTTGACGTCGGGCGACAACGACAGCGTCTTGTTGGTCGGCCCGATCGCGCCGGCGACGAAGCGCGGGCGACCATCGCGCGCGGCATAATCGTCGGCCGCCTTTCGTGCGATCGATGCCGCCGCCACGTTCATGTCGCGGACGAGATGGACCGCGTCATAATCGCCCTGGCTGATGATGTTCGCGTTGAAAGTGTTGGTCGATACGATATCCGACCCCGCGTCCAGATATTGCCGCGTGATCGCGTCAATCACGTCGGGCCGGGTCAGCACCAGAAGGTCGTTATTGCCCTTCTGGTCGCAGGGCAGGTCGAGGTCGCCGCGATAGTCGGCTTCCTGCAGCTTGTAGCTCTGGATCATCGTGCCGAAGGCGCCGTCGGTGAGCAGGATGCGCTGGCGGGCCTGGTCGCGGAAGATCGCAGCGGCTTCTGATTTATGCATGTCTTGTCCCCCGTCCCGGTCTCAGGCCGCCGCCTCGAGGCCGGCGCCCTTGGCGCGCAGCCCGAGGAGATGGCAGATCGAGAAAGCCAGTTCCGCCCGGTTGAGCGTGTAGAAGTGAAATTCGCGGACCCCGCCGGCATAGAGGCGGCGGCACATCTCGGCCGCGACCGTAGCCGCGACAAGCTGCCGCGCGGCGGGATGATCGTCGAGGCCTTCGAACAGCCGGTCCATCCAGGCGGGGATGGCCGCCCCGCACATCGCAGCGAATTTGCGCGTCTGAGCGACGTTCGACACCGGCAGGATGCCCGGCACGATCTCGCCCTCGATTCCAGCGGCGCGCGCCTTGTCGCAAAAGCGGAAGAAAGTCTCGGGCGAGAAGAAGAACTGGGTGATCGCGCGCGTCGCGCCTGCGTCGAACTTCGCCTTCAGATTGGCGAGGTCGCTTTCCAGGCTGACCGCTTCGGGGTGGCTCTCGGGATAGGCCGCGACCGAAATCTCGAACGGGTGGATCGCCTTGAGCCCGGCGACCAGCTCGGCGGCGTTGCGATAGCCATCGGGGTGCGGCGCGAAGCTGGCACCCTGCGTCGGCGGGTCACCCCGCAGCGCGACGATGTGGCGGACGCCGGCCGACCAATAGGCCCGCGCGATTTCCTCGATATCGGCCTTGCTTGCCTCGACGCAGGTCAGATGTGCGGCCGCCGGAATGCCGGTCTCGGCGACGATCCGTTCGACCGTCTGGTGCGTCCGCTCGCGCGTCGATCCGCCGGCGCCGTACGTCACCGAGACGAAGCGGGGGTTGAGCGGGGCCAGCGTCTGGATCGCGGCCCACAGGCTCTCCTCCATCTTCTCGGTCTTAGGCGGGAAGAATTCGAAGGAGACGGCGGCATCGCCGGCGAGGTCGGCGAACAGCGGCGTGTCGAGGGCCCGGCGGGCTTCCTCGAGCTGACTGAATGGAACAGTGCTCATGATGCTACCTTCAACTGCGCGCGCTGACTGCGCACGCCCAACCAGAGTTTGACCGTCAGCGCGTCGCCGACCAGTTCCTCGACGCGATCGAGACCGAGACCGGCCGACCCGAACCAGCCGCCAATCTGATCATCCGTAAAGCCGAGACGCGCATGGGCGTCGCGGGTGCGAAGCTCCTCGAGATCGTGACTGGCGAAATCGACGATGAGCAGCCGGCCGCCCGGCGACAGGAGTCGCGCGCATTCGGCTATCGCTGCCGACGGATGCTGTGCGAAATGCAGAACCTGATGGAGCAGGACGAGGTCCGCCATGCCGTCGGCCAGCGGCAATGCATACATGTCGCCCTGGCGCAGATCGGCCCCGTCGAGTCCGGCCTCGGCCAGCTTCACGCGCGCAAGCCGGAGCATTTCGGGACTGCGGTCGATCCCCATGGCCGAGCTCGCGCGCGCGCCGATCAGTTCGATCATCCGCCCCGTACCCGTCCCGATATCGACGAGTCGGCCGACCGGGGCGCCCGACAGGATGGACAGGATCCGCCCTTCGACGGCGCTTTCCGGCACGTGGAGCGAACGAATCGCGTCCCATTCCTCGGCATGTTCGGCGAAGTAGCGCGCCGCCGCCGCCGCACGATCCGCCCGCACGGCCGTCAGCCGCGCACGATCGGTTGCGATCCAGGCCGCTTCGCTCTCATCGCTCCAGCCGTCCATGGCGGCGAAGAGCGGCGCGACCGCCTGTTCCTGACCCAGCCCGAGGAAGACCCAGCTGCCCTCCTTGCGCCGTTCGGCCAGGCCGGCATCGGTCAATATCTTCACATGTCGTGAAACCCGTGGCTGGCTTTGTCCCAGAACCTGTGCCAGCTCGCCGATCGACAGCTCCATCGCGCGTAGCAGATGGAAGATGCGAAGACGGGTCGGGTCGGCAAGCGCCCGGAAGATGGCCAATGCGTCGAGCGGCATATATGCAGACATAAAGAAATCTTTATATGCGGTCAAGGCGCTTGCCCCCCGGCACAGTGCGCGGCATGCCGTCGCGACAGGGAACTTCGCGGGACTCCACGAGTCTCACCGCCAACGGGCCAGCCGCCCGAAAGGGAAATCGATCATGCGTTCATCGGCACGGATTGCGGGCGTCGCAGCCCTGGGCCTGCTGCTTTCCGCCTGCACCTCGACGCGCGTCGGGACGGACAGGCTTGCTGAAAAGGACCCGCTCGAGGGGTTCAATCGCGCCGTGTTCTCGGTCAATCGCGGGGCCGACAAGATTCTCGTGAAGCCTGTGACACAGGTTTATCGCGGCGTCGCGCCGAAGCCGGCCCGCGATGGCATCCGCAACTTCTTCGCCAATGTCGGCGAGCCCTTTTCCTTCATCAACAATATCCTGCAGGGCAAGGGCGACCGAGCCGCGCGCAATGTGGGCCGCTTCCTGGTCAACAGCACCATCGGCGTCGCAGGATTGTTCGATCAGGCCAGCCGGATGGGGATCAAGCGCGCCGACGAGGACTTCGGTCAGACCCTCGCGGCGTGGGGTGCGAATGGCGGTCCTTATCTGATGCTCCCGCTGCTCGGCCCTTCGACGCTGCGCGACGGCGTCGGAACTGGCAGCGCCTGGTTCCTCGACCCCTACCGTGTGTGCACCCGCGAATGCGACCTGCCGAAGGGATCGCAGCTCGCGCTGACCGCGAGTCAGGTGATCAGCATCCGCGATGGCCTGATCGAGAGTGGCGCCGACAACTTCCTCGCATCGACGCTCGATCCCTATGCGGCGACGCGGTCGGCCTATCTCCAGCGTCGTCGAGCGGAGATTCTTGACCAGGAAGACAATTTCAGCGCGGGCGCCGACACCGACGCGGGGCTCCCGGCCGCAGACGCGCTGGGTGCCGCCGATGCCGATGCCGGCCTCGGCACCCCCGATCCGGCAGGCGACGGCGCAGCGCCGACCGTTACGGCACCGGCCCCCGAGACCGTTTCGGAGCCGGAAAAACAGCCTGATTAACTACCGGAACAAGAGACATTGCATCGCACTGCGCAAAACGGTAAGAAGTCCCCGCCTGTTTCGGGGGGAAACAAGCCTGAACGTGATTGGAAATCGTTCGAGCCACTCTCTTTTTAATCCACTTCCGGAGAATTCGATCATGAAGAAGATCGTTGCCCTTTCGCTCATCGCCGTTGCTTCGCTCTCGCTGGCTGCCTGCAAGAAGGAAGCCCCCGCTGCCGAGAACAACACCGCGGTCGTCGAGAACGCTGCTGACGCCGTCGTCGACACCAACGCTGCGATGGCTGACTCGAACATGGCTGCTCCGGCGGACAACGCTTCGAACGCGATGTAATTCGCACGCGGTCGCTTCGGCGACTGCGGCTATCGAACAGGGAAGGCCGCGCTTTCGGGCGCGGCCTTTTCTTTTGCCTGGAGGCTTATCGGATCAGCGAAATATCGGCTGCGTGACGAGAAGTTCCTCGGATGCGCAACTCTGGGCGGAAGGCATCGCCCCACTACGCTGCAGCGCAGTAAGCTCGTTGCGCGCCGCAACCACCCCATCCGCATAAGACTGCTCGGTGCGAACGACCGCCAGGGTCGTCGACGCGGTCAGCCGGCCGGCCTCCACCGCGCTCATGCTGTGAGTACCGCAGACGACGCCGCTCTCACCATAAGCTCGCCCCCGCGCGAGGATAGGCGCGGCTCGCTCGTGCAGGATTTCGGCCAGGATCAAGGCCCAGCTCCACCCCCGTGCGGCATCGGCCGAGGGATAGTCGTAGCTCATCCGCAGCGAATCGTCCGGAACGACGCAGGTGGCGCCCGATTCGGTCAGCAAGAGGCGGCGGCGCTTGTAATAGGCGCGCAGTTCGTTGGCCTCGCGCACCACGTCCCGCGAAGCGCGTTCGATCAGCGCCGCCGTACGCGGCGCCGTCTGCGGCGTGATCGAAAGCCGGGCGGCACAGCCGAAGGCACGCATCATGCTGGCGGCATCGCCGGCCTGATCGGCCACCGCCATGCTCCAGCGCTCGCTATTCTCCAGCGCGCGGGTGGCCTTGTGCACATCGCGGTCGGCCTGTCCCCGAGGCTCCTGAGGGATCGGTGCCGGCGGGACGACATCGACCAGCGTGAGATAGCCAGCATCCAGAAACGGTGCCGGCCCCGCCTGCGCGCCGACCATGACCGCGGCCCCCGCAAGGGCCACGAGCGCGCCCGTCCTCGCCATTGCCGATCGAAGCTTCACGCGCTGTCCCCCCTCAACCTGACCGGAACGGCGCTCCCCAGCGCCTCAGTCGTTATAATAGCTGCCGTACCGCTTTTCCTGGCCATAGCCATAGCCATAGTCGTCGGCGGTGAGCCCTGCGCTGTAGCGGTTGAGCACCGTGCCGATGCAGGGCGCCGGCGCGAGCAGGCGAAAACTGTCGCGGATCTGCTTTCGCGTCGTCACGCCGTCCTCGACGATCATCAGGAAGGCATCGATCTTCTGACTGATCACCACCGCATCGTCATTCGCGAAAACCGGCGGCAGATCGCACAAGCACAGGCTGTTGTCGGGCAGCTGTCGCATCGCGGCTATCAGCGAATCCATCCGCGTCGAGGCCACCAGCTCGTCGGACGCACCCGCATTGGGATAGCTCGGAAAGATCGTCAGCTGTTCGTTCGGTATCGTCCGTGCCACCTGCCGCAGATCGTTGATCGTTCCGTCCAGGAAATGGGAAACCCCATGCTGCCCGGTCAGGCGGAAATTCTTGGCGATCGTCGATCGCCGCAGGTCGAAATCGAACAAATAGGTGTGCAGGTCGGGCGAGCGGGCCAGCGCCGCCGCGAGGTTGGAGGCGACGAAGCTCTTTCCGACCTTGGGCGTCGGCGAGGTGATGCCGATGATCCGCCAGCCGCGCGAGCGCGCAATGCGCAGCACCTGCGCGCGCAGCAGCGTGAAGGGCCGCGAACGAATATCGCGGCTGTCGAAGCCATAGATTCCGCCCTCGCGCAGTTGCTCGAAGCTGCGGAGCGGCTCCTCGGGGGTTACCGCGGGGAGGGCCTCGTCGATGCCTGGGGTCGTCGGGACGTTCATACCGCCTTTGCCTTGTCGCGTCGGCGGAGAATCCCCCTGCCCGCCTTCGCCTTCTTCCGGCCCCGTCCCCCCTTGCCCTTAGGCTTGAGGGTCGGAATCACCACAAGGGGTCCGACGCCGAGCATCTGCTGCAGCGTGGCCGCGCCGCGAATGGGGCGGCGCATCAATTCCACGAGCAGCGCGAGGCCGAGGCCCATGGCAATTCCCACCGACAGCCCCCCGACGATCAGCAGGCCGCGGTTGGGCGAGTTGGGCTCATCCGGCATCGTCGGGGGATCGACGAGAACGAGCCGCTCCCCGCGCTGTTCTTCGGCCATCTTCTGGGCAGCCTCGGCAGCCAGGAGATTGCCCGATATCCGCTCGTAATTGGCGCGCAGTCCATCGGCCTTGGCCTCGAGCTGGCGAATGCTCTCCTCGATCAGCGGGGCTCCGCTCTGCGCGACGACCGCCGCATTAGCGCGCGACATGTCCGCGGACTTGGCCGTGTTCAGCGAGGCGATCGTCCGGTTGTTCGCTGCAATCTGCGCGCTTATCGCCGGATTATTGCGCGGCCCCATATTGGCCCGGGCGGCGGCCCGCGCCTCGGTCAGCTTCTGCTTTGCGGCGATGACGTCGGGATGGTTGTCCGAAAACAGCGCCTGGGCGGCAGCGAGCGCGGCCTCGGCCTGGGAGACGCGCTCGTCCGCATTGGTGCTCCCGCTGTTGAGCCGTCCCTGAAGCTCGGTGTTCTCGCGCTGCAGTTGCGCGATCTGGACGTCATAATTGGCCGTCGACGGGATAAAGCCCCCGATCCGCGACAGGGCGAGACCGTTACGTCCCTTGATGTCGGCCATCCGCCCTTCCAGCTCGGCGATCTGTCCCTGTATCTGCCCGGCCTGGTCGCGCAGGAAGCCGACCGTCGCATCCGCCTGCGCCGCGAGCTGCGTGCTGTCGAGCTTGAGCAGCTTTTCGGTGAACTGCTGCGTGACGGCCTGTGCCTTGGCTGGGTCCGAATAGGTGAAGGTTACGGCAAAGGCGATCGTGCTGGATGTACCGCGACGCTCGGCGAGCTTGTCGATGTCTGCCGTCACCGGGGTAATGGCCGTCGCCTTGCGCATCATGTCGATGATCGTCGACAGCGAGCGCTTCCGCCTTTCGGCCTGGTAGAGGTCGTTTTGCTGGATGATCTCGATCAGGCCCGGGCGGCTCAATATCTGCTGCTTGATGCGGGCGATGCGCTGGTCGATCAGGTCGTTCACCGCCGTTGCGGCGATCGCTTCGGGCAGCTCCTTGGACTCGACCACGACTGTGGCCGAGGATTGATAGGCAGCGGGCAGGCCATAGGCCAGGCCGATGCCCGTCGCCGTGCTGACGAAGAACGGGATGACGACGAGCCAGCGGCGCTGGGCGAGGATCTGCGGCAGATAGGCGAGTAGCCCGTCCGACAGTTCGACCTCATTCAACGTCGCCGGATCGGCATTTTCATCCATTTCAGCGCTTCGCCAGCTGGATCGTCGCATAGATATCGCCGCCGATATCGGCCTTCACCGGGAAGCCCTGGCCGAAAATGTCGCGATAATAGCCCTCGGCACCGATCCTGAGACCGCGCTTGAACTGCCATTCGAGCCCACCGCGGCCGGAAACGAACTGCCGTGTGTCGAGCAGCCCCGCCTGGCCCTCGCTGCGCGAATAGCTGCCGTTCCACAGGAAGGTGAGCCGCTCGTTCAGCGTGTGCCGATAATTGACCCCGACCTGCGTGCGCTCGACGGTGCTGCCCGCACCCGACGCGCTGACAGACCGGTCGGCGACCAGGCAGAGATTGGTACGGCGGCCGGTGTGGCACAGCTGAAGCGAGCCCGCGAGCCCGCTCGTATTGATCGATGGAGCGATGCCGGGAAGATTGAGCTTGCTGAACGACATGCCCAATGACGCATCGACCGTCCAGGTCGGGCTGAGTACCGTCGAGAAGGTCAGCTGCGGCTGCATGATCAGCGTGTTCAGCCCCGCCGTGTCGTAATCGATGCGGTAGATCGAACCGCTGACGCCGACCTTGGTCTTCGCGTTGATCGCGTGCTTCCAACCGACGCGGCCGCCATAGTTGTTGGAATCGGCGCCTCCCGGACCGTTGGCGAAGCGGGTGGCGGTAAAGCCGCCATCGGCGCTGATCTGGTCCTTGGGGGTGGCCTGATATTGCCAGCCGCCGCTGGCCGCATAGGTGTTGGACCGGCGGCGAAGGCCGATCAGGTTCACGTCGGGCGCGTCGATCGGGTCGCCGGTCACGTCGTCCCGCCCCTGGCCGATCACCTCGCTGTCGTAGCGCAGCGCACCGAACACCGTCAGCTTGGTCGTGACCCGCTGCTGCGTGGTAAGTTCGGCGCCGTAAGCGTCGTTCTTGCCATAATTGCTCAGATAGCCGGTCCGGTCGAAATGCCCGGTGGCAGAGGTCTGCCCCTTGGCGGTCTGGATCGTCAGCCGGGGCGCCACCGACGTCTCGATATAGGTCGCCGAGACATCGCTGCCGGCGGACAGGAAGGGATTGGCATCATAGCCGAGGCGATAATCGGTCTCGATCGAGAAGCTCGTCTTGGCGAGCACCGGCGTCGCTGCTCCCGTTACCAGTATCGCCCCCAACAGCGCGACCCTGCCCCCCCAGCGGCTCATGGAACGACCACCGTATCGCCGCTCTGCAATTCGATGATCGCGCCGCGCAAGTCGGTCTGCGACGGAGAACCCTTCATCGCCGTGTCGAGTCTGACGTCGATCACCTGGATCTGTGCCCCCTGCTTCCTGTAGATTTTCACCTTGCTCAGATCGGCGAATTCGGTCGGCCCCCCGGCCACGCTGATCGCCTCGAGCACGTTGACATAATGGCCCGGCTGGAACGCCCCCGGCTGCCGTACCTTCCCGGCAACCGAAAAGCTCAACCCGCTCGGATTCTTGACCGAGACCGTCACACGCGGGACGCTGTTGCGATATTGGTCCGACAGGCCGGCGGCGATCACGCCCTCGAGGTCCGTGGGCAGCTTGTTGAGCGCGTCGATCCGTCCCACCAGCGGAAAGGAAACGCTGCCATCCGGCAGGACCTTCAGCACGCGCTGGAGACGTTCATCGCCCCACACGTAGATTTCGATCTCGTCGCCCGGATTGATCCGATAAGGCTTCAGAGCCCCTGGCGAAGGCGCCGATACCGCAGCCGAACCGGTCAGGGCGGAGACGGCATCAGCGGTCTGCGCCGGCGCTGCCGAGGCGACCGGCAGGGCGGCCAGCCCAACGACGAAGGCGATCGTGCGGCCTGACCCCTTCACGCTGCGCCTATCCTGCACGTCATAGTCTTTCGTCGCTCCCTGGTCCGCTGCCCCCCGCGGATCCGAACCCCCGGCAATCCTATGACAAGTGCCTCAAAATCCTGCCGGACGAAATATAAAAAGCCGAAAAAGCCTCGCACTTTGCACAAGCTAACATTTGGCCGGCTCCCTGGCGCGGGTCGCTGCTAGACGGCCGCCAGCCCAAGTACCGGTAAATACCTGCGGGGGATGTGGTGCGGGCGGGGGGAATCGAACCCCCACAGGTCTCGCGACCTTACGGATTTTCATACCACTTCGGCTTTCGCCGCCGCCCCGGAGAGCGTTCGTGGTCTGGACTATACCTTCGCCCTGTCCGCACGCAGATGCCCGCGCGCGGATGTAGGCGCTGCCCGTCTAGTCTCTACACCTTCCGGCGCAGCGCGCCGGCTTGGCTCGGGATCGCCAGGAAGAAGGGTTCCCCGAATTTGAGCAGTTCTGCACCGCGGGTTTCCCTGCGGGCACTCGATGTGACTTCAAGTCCGTTGCGTCTACCAGTTTCGCCACGCCCGCAGCATGGAGCGCGCTGAATAGCCAGCGGGCGCCGAGGCGCCAAGAGCGTTTCGTATCGCGATCAGACGTTGAGCCGCTCGCGCATCTCTTTGCCGGGCTTGAAATAGGGAACCCGCTTGGCCGACACGGGCACCGTGTCGCCGGTACGCGGGTTGCGTCCCACCCGCTCGCTTCGCGAGCGCGTCGAAAAGGCACCGAACCCGCGCAGTTCCACCCGGCCGCCCTCGGCCAGCCGCTTGCTGATGGCATCGAACAGCGTGGAAACGATCTTCTCGACCTCCTTGGGCGAAAGATCCGGATTCTCCTGCGCCAACATCTGAACCAATTCCGACCTGATCACAAAGCGACCCCCTTCGACATCATGGCCACGCCGGCAAATGTTGTTTTGGCAGCAACCGCCGTCGGCTTCGGCGAATCCTCCCCCAACGAGGTCCGCCACGAGAGCATCTATGTATAAAAACGGCGGCGAATCAATCGAAGTTAAGGGCACGGGCGCGAATGCACCTCCGTTCAGCCTTGCGACAGACCCTGCACCGCAATAGATCATCGACGCTCGCCGAGAACCGTCAGCAGAGGTCCGGCGTATCGAAAGGGTCACAGATGCTTCTTCGCTCGGTCATTGCCTCGATCGCCACTCTGACCATTGCGACCGCCGCCAGCGCCGCGCCACTGCCGAAACCGCCCGCGTTCGGCGTCTGCGGCGCCTGCCACAAGGTCGACAAGGGCGCGCCGAACGGCATCGGCCCGAATCTCTGGGGCATCGGCGGCACGAAGGCCGGTGACGTCCCGGGCTTCGCCTTCTCGCCGGCAATGAAAGCGTCGAAGGTCGTGTGGACGCGCGACAATCTGATCGCTTTCATCCAGCAGCCGCAGAAGGTGGTGCCAGGAACGCGCATGCCGTTCGGCGGACTCAAGAATCCGACGATGGCCGCCCAGATCGCCGACTATATCCTGTCGCTGAAATAAGCGGGGCACGGCAGGGCGACCGACATCGTCCTGCCGACCCATCCGCCTAATTCGTCCCGGCTTTACTAGGAGTAAGCCGGACGAGATCCATTTTCGCGAGCTTGCCCGCTACCAGCGCCACGGCATGCCCATCCAGCTTCATCGCCTTGCCGAGTTCGGCAAGCGACAGCGACCGCGCCGCCAGGATTTCCAGCATTTTGCGCGCCTGGTCGCCCGGCAGCTCTATATGCGCGAACAAAATCTCGCCCAGCACCTTCGAGCGCATGTCCCCGGACATATCCGGCACCAGCGAAACGATCGTGTCCGGCCTCATCAGATGCGTCGGATAGGTCTGGAACAGGTGATATCCGTCCAGACTGCCCGGGTGCATCGCCGGTCGTGACGGAATCTTGGCCGACAAGATGCCCTTGCTGCGTCGCTGAGTCTGTTCGCCCCACAATTCGACGTAACGGCGATAGATCCCGGCCCAGTCATAGTCCTGTTCCGCGCGGCTTCGCCCAGCGTCGCCCATCCGGCGGCGGAGGTCCGGATCGTTCACCAGCGTTTCCAGCCGGTCGGCCAATTCCTGATGGTCAAAGGATATGGCTGCCGCGACACGGCCGCAGAAATGCTCATAGGCCTTGTCCACCTCGAAGCGCTGGGCGAGTTCGGCCCCGGCACCGGGGCCCGGCGCCCAGCTGGTAATCCGGAAACCATCCACGCCCTGACGCACTGTATCCTTGTAGCCGTTCCAGTCGCTGACGATCACGGGGAGCGCGGCCGCCATCGCCTCGAGCGGAGTGATCCCGAACGTTTCCTGCACATTATCGGCCAGCGACATGAAAATGTCGGCCGCCTGAAATGCACCGAAATATTGGTCGTCGTCTGCGCCATCGACGAAGATATGCCGCGCGGAAGGCGCATATTTTCCGGCAGCCGCGCGGACCGCTTCATCGGCCGACGTGGTGGCGGACTGCCCCGCCTGGACAAGCACGAGGCGCTTGCCGGTTCGCCGGATCGCGGCCTCAACGGCGCGATACATGGGATAGGGATGCGCCTTCGTCGCGAAGGACAGACGCCCGGCGTAAAGCACCACCACCTCGTCGTCCGACAGGCCCAGCCGCGATCGCGCCGCAGCCCGTCGCGACGTGGACGGCGCAAACATGTCCGCGTGGACGCCCAGCGGAATCACCGGGAACATCGGCAGATCCGGGCGGACATCGGCACCCATGCGCCAGCGATGATAATCGATCGCCGCCTCGATCGACGTGCGGACGACGTCGAGCGCCGCAGTGGACGTGCAGATCAGCGCGTCCCACTCCATCAGTGGCTCGGTGACATAGCCCGTCATGATCTCCTGCGCGCGCAGCGAGGAAAGGGTGTGGGTTATCCCGCACAGGCTGTAAGCAAGCGGGTTGTCGCGCAACCGCAGACGCGCGTCCGTGCCCAGGCCGGGGTCCAGCCGGAACAGCGTTCCGACCTGTGCAAGCTGGTCCGTCCGGTTGCCCGCGATCCACTGGATCTGACGGCCGGGCGTCACCGCATCGATCGCTTTGGCGATCTCGGCCGCACCCGCGCGCTTGCCACCGTAGAGAATGAAGGGCTGTTCGGGCGGCATGGCTTCGACCGCGGCGCGGAGAAAGGCTGCGCCAGCGGCGCGGCGCCCCATCATCGTCCGCCCTTCGGTCAGATAGGCATCGGGTTCGCAGGTGAAGGCTATACGCATGGCGGCTCCTTGCACGCGCGCGCCGCGCAAGGTCAATCCATGGGCGCGATCGAACATGCCGAGAGGCACAGACCAGGCTCTTAGGACCGGCTCAGAAAAAGGTTTCGAGGGAAGATGGTGGAGGGGGCTGGATTCGAACCAGCGTACGCTTGCACGGGCAGATTTACAGTCTGCTGCCTTTAACCACTCGGCCACCCCTCCGGAGGCGCCTGAAGCGAGGCGGCTCCATGGCGTCTCGCAGCGACGCTGTCAACGCCCGCTGCGCAAAAATCTCGCCTTTCGGCATGCTTGCATGAACCGCTGCCTGATCGCTAAGGCAATGCCATGCGCAGAGGCCACCGCCCATCCCAGTCCCCGTCGAACCGTCCCCGCTTCTGGGGTCGTCATGCCGTCACAGCGGCACTCGCCAATCCGCAACGGACGGTGAAAAGGCTGTGGGGTACGCGCGAGGCCGTCGCCGCGCTCGACCTGCCGTCGTCGCTACCCGTCACCTTTGCCGACGTCGCCGATCTCGGCCGACTGGTGCCGCATGACGCGCCGCATCAGGGGCTGGTGATCGAGGTCGATCCGCTGCCCGAAATCTGGCTCGGCGATCTGCTCGACGAGGGGCGCGACGACCGCCGGCCGCTGATCGTCCTCGATCAGGTCACCGATCCGCACAATGTCGGCGCGGTGCTTCGCTCCGCCGCGGCATTCGATGCGCTCGGCATCATTACCCAGGATCGTCACGCCCCGCCCGAATCGGGCGCGCTGGCGCGCGCGGCGTCAGGGGCGCTGGAGCTGGTGCCCTGGGTCCGCGTCGTCAACCTCGCGCGCGCGCTCGAAGAAATTGCCGAAGCCGGATTCTGGCGGGTCGGCCTGACCGGCCATGCCAAGGCGACGCTGGGCGACGTGATGGGCAATGCCCGCATCGCGGTCGTGCTGGGAGCAGAGGGCGAAGGCATGCGCCAGAACACCGAGGCGCATTGCGACGAGCTGGCGAAGCTGCCGATCAGTCCGCGCGTCGAGAGTCTGAACATCTCCAACGCGGCCGCGATCGCGCTCTACGCGATCGCCACGCGAGGCTGAGGCGGGCCGCCGTAAAGCGCGGCGCCGGTGCTCAACGCAGCAAGAAACGGGAGGACCGGGCGACGCCCGGTCCCCAACAGATCAATCCTCGGGTGCGATGGTGACCGTCAGGCCGTCGAGCTCGTCGCTCATCGCGATCTGGCACGACAGGCGCGAACGCTCGTCGCGATGATCGCTGCTGTCGAGCAGGTCGTTCTCGTCATCGCTCATCTCGGGAAGGACGCCGACAAATGCCGGATCGACATAGACATGACAGGTGGCGCAGGAGCAGCAACCGCCGCAGAGCGCCAGAAGCTCGTCGATTCCCGCGTCGCGGATGACTTCCATGACCGACAGGCCGGCCTCGGCATCGAGCACCGACTCTTCACCCTCGCGCGTGACGACAACCAACTTGGGCATTAGCACTCCCCCGACAATATGACTGCGGATTTGGCGCGGCTATGTCGCGCAACCCTAGCGAAATCAAGAGCAGGAACCGAAATGAGCCTTTCCGCGGTGCAATTGCAACAAGGCCTGGATGCACTGGCGGCGCTGGAGCCCGCCTTTGCCCGGATGATCGCCGCGATAGGCTATCCCGAACCGCGCATCCGCGAGCGCGGCTATCAGACGCTGTTGCGCACGATCGTCGGGCAACAGGTCAGCGTCGCGGCCGCCAACGCGATCTGGTCGAAGCTTGAAACCGTTGTCGGTGGAGGTCTCGCTCCGGAGCGCGTCGCAGCGGCGTCGGACGAGATGCTGCGCCTCGCCGGTCTGTCGCGTCAGAAGGTTGCCTATGCACGCAGCCTTGCCGAGCATGTGGCCGACGGCCGGATCGACTTCACGCGGCTCCCCGAGGAGGACGAGGAAGCGATTGCCCAGATGACAGCGATCAAGGGCATTGGGCGCTGGTCGGCGGAAATCTACCTTTTGTTCGCCGAGGGGCGCCCCGATATCTGGCCCGCCGGCGACCTCGCCGTACAGATAGAGACCGGCCGCCTGCTCGGCCTGCCGGAGCGCCCGTCGGAACGCGAGACCCGGCGACTGGCCGAGGCCTGGCGTCCGCACCGTGGCGCGGCGGCCATCTTCACCTGGCACAGCTATTCCGCGCGCGCCGCGTCAGTGAAACAGCCACTCTGACCACGATCAGAAGGCCAGCCGCGCCGCCAGCGTGAAAGCCGTATCGCTGTAGCCGCTCTCTTCGCGCCGATCGCCGGCTAGCGACACGAGAAATCCGGGTGTCCGGAAGCTCAAGCCTGCCCCCGCCTGCACCGAGCTTCCCCCGAGCCGGGCACTGGTCATGTCGAAGGCACTGCCCCCCGCCAGAAACTGTGCCGACAGCGCCGATACGGATCGGTCGAGTTGCAGCGAATATCCTCCGCGCAGATTGAAACCAATCGCCTGCTCCTCGCCCAGCGGCACGTCATAGCCGACAGCCAGTCGGACGTTTTCCAGCAGCGCCTTATCGGTGCGCCCACGGACCGAAAGGTCGAGGTCGCCGCCACCGCTCATCGTGTAGCCGCCCTGACGAAGCCGCGTATAGGAAAGGCTGTTCGATGGCTCGATGGAGAAGCGACCGAGAGAAAAGCGTGCGCCGACCACGGCATCGCTCGACAGGATCTTTCCTGACCAGCGCGAAGATTGGGTCGCCAATATGTCGCCGATGGTAATCTCGCGCTGAAAATCATAGCTGGTCCAGCCATAGCCGGCCGAAAGCTGGGCGAAAAAGGGCCCGCCGTGCCAACCGGCATAGACGTCGACCAGCTTCGAGTTCACGCTGAACGGCTTGTTCGACACTGCTGTCATGCCGTCGATCCGGACGTCGTCCCAGGCGAAGGTGGATGCCAATCCGACAGTGAGCGAGCGGGTAAGCGCATAATCCGCACCGAAGGATAATGTATAGCGATCGCTCTCGAAGCCGGGATCGTCGAGTTTATCCCGCTGCCGCAGCAGGTTCGCGCTTTGCTGAATCCAGGGCGTGAAGCCGATCGCGTCGGATTCGCGCCACGGTTCCATGGCCGCCAGCGTATCGAGCCGCCCCCGTACCGCACCGCTGGCGCCGGCCGTGACGGCCTGCGCCAGCCGGATCGGCATCGACCCATAGCCGGCGGGAATGATCTGGCGATAGGCCGCCCGCACCGATGCCTGGTCGGGCAGGTTGGCGATGGTCCGGAAGGTGGTACCGTTGCCGAACGCGACCATCGACTGGTCGAACAGGGCGGCAACACCGGGCGCGAAACCGGCCTCGCTTCCGGTGCGCTGGTGAAGCGTGATGCTCAAAGTCCCGTTGCTGATCCCATAGTCGCTGAGCGTGTAGAGATAAGGCAGCGAATCCTGGCTGATCAGGGTCGAGAGATGGTCGGTGGCAATTCCCCCGCCCGCCGTCAGCACCTGAATCGGTGCGGAACCGGGCTGATCGGTAATGTAGAGGCTGATCCGACTGTCTCCCAGGAAGCTGGCCGTTCCGGTCACGTTCACGCCCAGACTGCCAGTGGCGATCGGAATGACGAGCTGCGAACTGCCGGAGGCCGACAGGGACGACAGCAGCGGGGCTGACGTCCCGAGGTCGAGCGTCGCGCTGTCGCTCAGGGTCACCGCCAATGTCCCACCGGTGCCGATGGTGAGGCTGTTGGTGAAGCTGGTCGTGCCCGACAGCGACAACAGGTTGTCGCCGCTGCCGAAGGCGATGGCCCCCGTCAGCTTTCCCGAACTGGCGCTATAGGTCGAATCGCCCGATCCGAAGCGTATGTCGCCGATGATGTTTCCGCTGTTGGAGACGGTCACCGCCTGCGTTCCGGCGCTCAGATCGATCGCGACAGCCTCCGCACCACTCGCCGAAATCGTTCCGCTGTTGACGATCGATCCGATCGTGCCGCCTTCGTCCAGAATTGCCGTCGCGCTCCCGCTGTCAGCGCTGCTGGTGATTGCACCGATGGCGCCACTGTTTACGAGCCGGTTCACCGTAGAGCCCGCACGCAGGACGATGGCCTGCGCGACCGATGTCACATCGCTTTCCACGGTCGAATCGGTGGCCGTGATCGATCCCTGATTGACGATTTCCGGCACCGTCGCTGCCGAGCCCACTTCGAGGGCGATGGCGGTTGCCGCGCGCACCGATGCGGTGATCGTCCCGTTGCTCTGGTTGATCAGCCCACCCTCGACGGAGACTGCCGCGTCATCGGTCCCGGCGATACGGACGCTCGTCACCGAATAGCCATATTCGGTTCCGGCCCCACTGATCGCCGAACGGTTCACGATACCATAGCCATCATCGGTACCATTCTCCCCGACCGCAGAGATCAGAATGTCGGTGGTACTGCCCTCGACCGGGGTCACCAGCAGGGCGGTGCTTCCGTTCGTTCCAACGAGCGCACCGGCGATCAGCGTGTCCGAGCTCGACACAGCCGTGTCGCCTACACGCTCGCCTGCCGAGCTTTCATAATAGCGGTCGTTGACGAAGCCGCCCGTCACATCTGCCGAGATCTGCACGACCGTGCCGGAAGCCGCGTAGATGCTCACGGTGTTGCCGTCGCTGTCCGTCCCGGTACCCGACGACTGGCCTGCACTGACGGTCCCCTGCACCGTCAGCGTGCCGTCCAGCGGGGCCGCGATGAGCACGCCCGTGGCGTTGGCCGCCGAAGCATAGCTGCTGCCATCCAGCGTGATGTCGCCTGTTACGGGGGCATAGATTCCCAATGCGACCGAGTCGGCGCCGGTGACGATCAGGTTGCTGAGGCCGATGTCTCCCACCAGAGGCGCCTCGATCGAAACGGCGTGCGAATTCGTGCCGCCGACCGTGACGCTGCCATCGGTCGAGCCGAGCAGCGATCCGGTGAACAGGTCGCCCACGATGCGGATGCCATAATTGTCGCTGCCCTCGGACCCCGTGACACTGATGGTCCCGTCATTGGTAATCGTCGCGGACCGTCCGCCGGAAGCGTCGACCAGAAGCGCAGTGGCTCCCGTCGAGGCGCTGGAACCGATAGTCCCCTCGTTCGTGACGCTGTTGTCGCTGTTGACGAGGACCGCCGGCCCCTCGTCCTCTACGATGATCGACCCGGCGCTAGTGACGCTGATGTCGCCCGCGCTGTCGTTCGCGGCACTCGCGGTGGTGACCGCCGTCGTCCGCGCGGACGAAACGCTTAGCGGATCGGCCTGCGCCGAGGCAGCGCTCAAACCCGCTGCAAGCGCGGCGAGCCCCAATCCCGCCGATCGCCTGCGGTCGTGGATGGCGACGGGACGGCGGGGCAAACGATCGGGCATGAAAAATCCTCTGCTGGGGCGGTGGGACACCGCTTAGGCAGAGGAGGTTTCAGGCAATTTCCGAACGATGTCGGACGCGACACATCACCGCTACAAAGCGGCTACATATCGTGAAATGCGCCCATTTCTATCCGCGCAGCCGCGCCCCCTGTTTGGCGGCGGCAGCGACGATGCGCTCGGAGATTCCCTGCAGATCGGCATCGGTGAAGCTCTTGTCCGACGGCTGCAGCACCACTTCGATCGCCACCGACTTCTCGCCTTCGGCAACGCCCTGGCCTTGGAAGACGTCGAACAGCCGCGCATCGACGATCGCCGCCTTGTCGGCGCCACGCACCGCACGCAGCAGATCGTCGCCGGCTTTGTCCGCCGCCATGAGGAAGGCGAAGTCGCGCCTTACCGGCTGGAGCGGCGGCGGTGCATAGGCGTCGCGCATATGATCGCTTCCGCCGCGCTTTGCGGGCACTGCGTCGAGAAAGATCTCCCCCGCCACGACGACGCCATCGATGTCGAACGCCTTGGCGATCGCAGGATGAAGTTCGCCAAACTCGGCCAGCACGGTCTTGGGGCCGAGACGCAGCGAGCCAGAGCGGCCCGGGTGATAGATGCCGCTCGCCTGCGCTTCGTACAGCTGGACCCGGTCGACCGGAGCACCGATCGCGCCGAGCAACGCGACGGCCTCCGCCTTGGCGTCGAAGGCGTCGAAAGGCTGGGCCTTGCCCGTACGCCAGTCGCGTGCCGCGCGGTCACCAGCAAGCAGGAAGCCGAGAGTCAGACCCTCGCTACCCGCCAGATAGCGGCGGCCGATCTCGAACAGGCGGATGCTTCCCGCACCCCGATCGGCGTTGCGGCGCGCGGCGGCGATCAGCCCCGGCAGCAGCGACGGCCGCATGACCTTGAGATCCTCGCTGATCGGGTTCGCGAGCGTCCAGGCGCCGCCACCGAAGGGCGCTGCCTCGGCCTCGCTGATGAAGCTCCAGGTGACGGCCTCGTTCAGGCCACGCGCCGCAGCGGTGCGGCGCGCACGGCGCTCGACCTTCTGGAGCAGGGTCGCCGTCGGACGGGCCACACCCTCGGCACGCGGCAGCGGCGTCGATGGAATGTTGTCGATGCCGACGATCCGGACGACTTCCTCGACCAGGTCGGCCGGGCCATCGACGTCGCGGCGCCAGCTCGGTACCGACACATTCCAGACCGCGTCGATCCCGAAGCCCAGCGAGGTGAGGATGGAACGCTGGCGATCGACCTCGACATGCAGGCCGGCGAGCTTCTCGGTGAGCGTCGGATCATAGCGCAGCGCCTTGGTCCCCGATGGCGGCGTGCCCGCCTCGACGACCTGCGTCGGCGTCCCACCGCACAGCTCGACCACCAGCTTGGTGGCGATCGCAAGGCCATTGGCGAGGAACTGCGGATCGACGCCGCGTTCGAACCGGGTGCGCGCGTCCGAGGTGATGCCCAGCTTCTGGCCGGTGCGAGCGACCGCCTCCGGCGTGAAATAGGCGCATTCGATCAGCACGTCGGTGGTCGCGCCGGTGACCCCGGTCTTCTCCCCGCCCATGATCCCGGCAATGTCGTCAGCACCGTTGGCGTCGGCGATGACCGTCATCGTCTCGTCGAGCGTGTAGCTCTTCTCGTTCAGGGCCAGCACCTGTTCGCCGGGCTTCGCCTTGCGCGCCACCAGCGGGCCTTGCAGCTTCGCGAGGTCATAGACATGCAGCGGGCGGCCATGGTCGAGCATCACATAGTTGGTGATGTCCACCAGCGCCGAGATCGGCCGCTGTCCGACCGCCTTCAGCCGCTTGGCCATCCATTCGGGACTGTCGCCGTTGACGACGCCGCGCACCACGCGACCGAAGAAGGCCGGACAGCCCTCTGGGTCGTCGGTGCGGATCTCGATCGGGCATTCGCCCTGCCCGGCGATGCTCGGTATGTTGAGCGGCTTGAGCGTGCCGAGGCCGGCTGCGGCCAGATCGCGGGCGACGCCGCGCACGCCCATGCAGTCCTGCCGGTTCGGCGTGATCGCGATGTCGATCACCGGATCGGCGAGGCCGGCCCAGTCGACATAGACCGCGCCAACCGGTGCATCGGCTGGCAGTTCGATGATGCCGTCATGCGACTCGCCAAGTTCCAGCTCGCGCATCGAGCACATCATGCCGCGCGATTCGACCCCGCGGATCGCCGCGATCTTCAACGTCACGTCCAGGCCGGGCACATAGTCGCCCGGTTGCCCGAGCACGCCGACCAGACCTGCGCGCGCGTTCGGCGCGCCGCAGACGACCTGCAGCGGCGCGTCCTGTCCGACATCGACCGACAGGATCTGCAGCTTGTCAGCCTGCGGGTGCGGCGCGGCGCTCAGCACGCGTGCGATGCGAAACGCACCCAGCTTCTCGGTCGGGTCCTCGACACCCTCGACCTCGAGGCCGACCTTGGTCAGACCGTCGACGATCGCCGACAGGCTCGCTTCGGTCTCGAGGTGCTCCTTGAGCCAGCTCAGGGTGAACTTCATGCGCCCACTCCTCCCGACAGCGTGGGTACGTCGAGGGCCGCAAAGCCATAATGTTTGAGCCAGCGCAGGTCGCCGTCGAAGAAGGCGCGCAAATCGTCCATCCCATATTTGAGCATCGCCAGCCGGTCGATGCCGCAGCCAAAGGCAAAGCCCTGCCACTCGTCCGGATCGAGGCCGCACGCCGCGATCACGCGCGGGTGGACCATGCCGGAGCCGAGAATCTCCATCCAGCCGCCATTGGCCGCGGACGGATCGCCACCGATCACGCGGCGGCCCTTTTCCCAGGTGAAGCCGACATCGACCTCGGCCGACGGTTCGGTGAAGGGGAAGAAGCTCGGCCGCAGGCGCAGCACGATATCGTCGCGCTCGAAGAAGGCCTTCACGAAGGTCTCCAGCGTCCACTTCAGATGGCCCATGTGGATGCCGCGATCGATCACCAGACCTTCAACCTGATGGAACATCGGCGTGTGGGTCGCATCGGAATCGGAACGATAGGTGCGGCCGGGCGCGATGATGCGGATCGGCGGTTCCTGCGTCATCATCGTCCGGATCTGGACCGGCGAGGTGTGCGTGCGCAGCAGCATCTTCCGCCCGTCCTCGCCGTCAGGGAAGTAGAAGGTGTCGTGCATCGCCCGCGCCGGATGGGTCTCGGGGATGTTGAGCGCGGTGAAATTGTGCCAGTCGTCCTCGATCTCGGGGCCGGTCGCCACGGCAAATCCGAGGTCGGCGAAGATCTCGGCGAGTTCGTCCATGACCTGCGCGACCGGGTGGACCGAGCCCTGCGATCCTGCGGACACCGGCAGGCTCATGTCGAGTTTTTCGGTGGCGAGCCGCGCCTCGAGTGCGGCGCTTTCAAGCGCAGCCTTGCGGTCGGCGATCGCAGCGGTGACGGCCTCACGCAACGCATGGATGCGCGGCCCTTCGGCCTGACGCTGTTCGGGAGTCATCCCGCCGAGCGTCTTGAGCAGCGCGGTGATCGTCCCCGACTTGCCCAGCGTCCGCACGCGAATCGCCTCCAGATCGGCCAGCGTCGCCGCCGATGCGATCTCCGAAAGCGACTGATCCTGTTCGTTTGTCACTGACCCACCCTTGTCATTCCCGCGGAGGCGGGAATCCATATTCTCTAACGCTTCGGGATGGCAGGACCGAGGCCAAGGCCTTCTGCCAGATCATCCCAACCAGGATTGGACGCCTCGATCAGATTGAGCTTCCAGTCCCGCCGCCATTTCTTGAGCTGCTTCTCCCGCGTGATCGCGGAGATCATGTCGTCGAAGCACTCATAATGTACGAGGCGCGAGACCCCGTAGCGGCTGGAGAAGCCTTTGATCAAGCTTTCCCGGTGCTGATGCACCCGCCCAAGCAGATCGGAGGTCACTCCGATGTAGAGCGTGCCATGTCTTGCACTGGCGAGAATGTAGACGGCCGGCTGCTTCTCCATCCGCCTCCTCTCCCGTCATCCGCGCGCAGGCGGGGATCCACACGCCGGCACCGCAAGAGGCTCAGGCTTCACAGCATATAGATTCCCGCCTGCGCGGGAATGACGAAATGGGGAAAGAATCCGACGCCCCCGTGCATTGCCGGGTCGGTCAGCCCTCGGTCCGGTTCGATGCCGTCCAGCTTCGACCCATGCCTGCCACCGCCCAGAATGCAGCCCCCGGCAGCTTGTCCATCGCCCCCTCCCGTCATCCCCGCGTAGGCGGGGATCCATAACCTCCGAACCGCAAGAGGCTCGGACGTCAACGCATAGGGATTCCCGCCTTCGCGGAAATGACGGGTGTTGACGGAAGACGACGCGCTCGACCCAAAACAAAAAGGGCGCGGTGACCTTCGCCACCGCGCCCCTTCTGGTTCATGTCCGAAGACTTACGCCGCGACGCGGGCGTCTTCGGGGAGAGCGGCCTTCGCCTGGGCGATGATGCCCTTGAAAGCCTCGCCCTCGTGCATCGCGAGGTCGGCCAGGACCTTCCGGTCCAGTTCGACGCCGGCCAGCTTCAGCCCATGCATGAAGACGCCATAGGTCAGGCCCTCGGCGCGGACCGCAGCGTTGATACGCTGGATCCACAGCGCGCGGAACGAGCGCTTCTTAACCTTGCGGTCGCGATAGGCATATTGCCCGGCCTTTTCGACGGCCTGGCGAGCGATGCGGATGGTGTTCTTACGGCGGCCATAATAACCCTTCGCCGCGCCAAGAATGCGCTTATGCTTGGCGTGGGTGGTCGTACCGCGCTTGACGCGTGCCATTTAGCGGTCCTCCCTCAGTTCAGGCCGTACGGGGCCCACAGCTTCACCCGCACCGTATCGGCGTCGGCGAGAACAGTGGTGCCGCGATTGGTGCGGATATATTTGGAATTGTGGCTGATCAGCCGGTGACGCTTGCCGGCGACGCCGTGCTTCACCTTGCCGGTGGCCGTGAGCTTGAAGCGCTTTTTGACGCCGCTCTTGGTCTTGAGTTTGGGCATTTTCGTCTCCTGATGTGCGACGTTTGGGGACAGCCACGGCAGCCCATACAGCCGGGCCGTCCATCAAATCGCGGAAGCGCGGGCCTATAATCAGCGCAGGCACGGAATGCAAGCCGGATAGCGCTCCGGCTTGGAGGGCTCGTACCGGCCAGGGAACCACGGCTTCCGATCGACGGTTCTAGCTGGTCATGGTTTCCGATCCCAGCCCCGAGGCAGACCCCGCGCCAGCCCCGCGCACCGAACGCCGGACGCCTGCCGAACGGCATCGGAGCAGGCTTCGCATCGCGCGGACGGCCGCCCGCGTGCTTGGCGCGATCCTCCTCCTGATCGTACTCGCCTGGCTGGTCCTCTACATCACCAAGGGCCGCTTCCTGAAGCGCCCGTTCGAATCGCTCGCCAGCAGCGCCAGTGGTCGGACGGTGAAGGTCGCGGGCGACTTCCAGCTCTATTTCGACATCATCGACACGCGCTTTCTCGCCGAAGGGCTCACCCTGTCCAATCCGGCCTGGGCAGCGCGGCCCAATTTCTTCGAGGCGCGCCACATTTCCGCACGGATCGAGACCATCGCGCTGATCTTCGGCAAGCGCCGGGCGGAATGGCTCATACTCGATGGCGGCAAAGTGGATGCCGAGTGGGACGGCCAACGCCGGAACACATGGACCTTCGGCGATCCGGACAAGAAGGGCGAGCCGTTCCAATGGCCGGTCATCGGGCGGGCGAAAGTCACGAACACCGAAGTTCGATTCGTCGATCCGCAACTCTATCTGAAGACCGACATCAAGGTTGGCGACATCGCGGCGGGCGGCGAGCGCATCGATGGCCGCGTGCCCTTCACCGGCACCGGCACGCTCAGAAACCGTCCCTTCACCGTCGATGGCTCGATCCTGTCGCCCAATGCGACCGTCCGCTTCGGCCCGACGCTTTTCGAGATGCACGCCCGGCAGGGCCAGACCCGCATGGATGTCGACGGCCGGCTTCCCGCCGCGACCCAGATAGAAGGATCCGACCTGAACCTGAAGGTGCGCGGTCCCAATATCCGGCTGCTGTTCGATCTCCTGGGCGTCGCGGCGCCCGACACCCGCGCCTATGCCTTCACGTCGAAGCTGACCAAAGTCGGTGGCGAGTGGCGCTTTACCCGGCTCAACGGGCGCTACGGCGCGAGCGACCTGCATGGCCGCATGACGATCAGCCTGCCCAAGGATCGCGTGTTCATCGATGCGGCGCTGGAGTCCAATCTGGTCGACATCATCGATGTCGGCCCGTTCATCGGCTATGATCCGCAGGCGCTGGCGACGAAGGGGGTACAGGCGGCGGTCAAGCAGGCAGGTTCCACTCCGCACCTTCTGCCGGATGCGCCGCTGCGGATCGAATCCATCCGGGGCTTCGACGCCCATATCCTCTACAAGGTGAAGGATTTCCGGAACCCGAAATTCCCGATCAGCAATGTCAGCCTGGTCTTCGATCTCGACAAGAGCCTGCTCAGGCTGTCGCCCTTCAGCTTCGACATCGCCGGCGGCCATCTTGGCTCCGACATCGTCATCGACGCGCGCAATCCCGCCGTCGTGACCGATTACGACATTCGCCTCTCGCCGACACCGATGGGCAAGCTGCTCGCCGGCTTCGGGGTATCCGACAATGGCACCACCGGCACCGTCAAGGCACGGATCAAGCTGCGCGGCACCGGCGACACGCTGCGCGATTCGCTGGGGACGTCGAATGGCCGTATCGCCTTCATTCTGCCGAAGGGCACCTTCTGGACCCAATATGTCCAGCTGTCCGAGTTCGACATCGGCACCTTCGTCCAGAAGATGTTCGAGGACAAACTCAAGAAGCCGGTGGAGATCAACTGCGGCCTGATCGCCTTCACCGTCCGCAACGGCGTGGCGGCCGCCGATCCCGTGCTCATCGACACGAGCAAGAATGTGATGGTCGCCAAGGGCGGCTTCAGCTTCAAGGACGAGTCGCTGGACATGAACTTCCGCGCGGACAGCAAGAAGTTCAGCCTGTTCTCCGGACAGTCTCCGGTCGGCATCAAGGGCTATTTCGCCCAGCCCGGCATCGACGTGATCAGCCCCGAGCTTCTGGCACGTGGCGGCACGGCTATTGCGCTGGGCGCGGTTGCCACGCCCTTTGCGGCGCTGTTGGCCTTCGTCGACCCGGGCGACGCCAAGGCCGCCGCCTGCGGCCCGATCCTCGACGGCGCGCGCGCCAGCGCGATGCGCACCGCCAAGGGCAAGGCGCGCAAGGACATCGGCAATGAGCGCGACAATGCGAAACAGGCCGGCGACCGGAAACAGCCCAAATCGCTGGCCAAGTCGCTGATAGATTGACGCCGTTACGCGCGCCTCAGTTCAGATGCGCGGCTATCGCCTCGATCAGGCGTGCGTCACCGGCGGCGATGACCTCGCCGGGGCTGTCGGCGTCGAGGGGCCGGCCCTGCCAGTCGGTCATCCGCCCGCCCGCGCCTTCGACGACGGGAATCAGCGCGGCGAAATCATAGAGCTTGAGCCCCGATTCGATCACTGCATCGAGATGGCCCGACGCGACCAGCCCGTAGTTATGGCAGTCGCCGCCCCAGAGCGTGTCCCCCGCCGCAGCACTCGCTCGCAGAAAGCGATCGAGGTCACCCGCGGGGAAGGCCGCCGGTGAGGTGGTGCCGATATGCGCCGCGTCGAGCCGCGCGCAGCTTCGGGTGGTGGCGACGGCGCCGTTGAACAGGGTCGGCTTGCCCGCCGCGCCGACCCAGCGGTCACCGATGATCGGCTGGTCGATCACGCCCAGAACCGGCCGGTTTGCCTCCACCAGCGCGATCAGCGTCCCGAACAGCGGGCGTCCGGCAACGAAGGCGCGCGTGCCGTCAATAGGGTCGAGCACCCAGACCCGCTCGGCATCCTCGCGCTCGCGCCCATATTCCTCCCCGATAATCCCGTCCTGCGGCCGCTCGACCGCCAGAATCGCCCGCATCGCCGCCTCCGACGCGCGATCGGCCTCGGTCACGGGCGACGCATCGGCCTTGGTCTCACGGTCGAACCGTGCGCGGAAGAAGGGGCGAATGGCGGCACCGGCCGCCTCGGCCAGCCGCTCGGCAAGGCGGATATCGTCTTCGGTCATGACAGCGACCTAAACCCGGAGCGGGCAGGACGGAAGCGCTTTGCACGCAGGAGAGCCGTCTGCCGGGCTTCAAAGGCGCGATGCCTCCTGCGCATCGCGGTGGCCCATTCCGATCGGAATCACGCCATTTCGGATCTTTACGGCGTAGAAGCAGGGAGCCACCCTGCGTAGGCTGGGGAGCGTAGAAAACCTGCTTACTGGAGACCCTGGCATGGCGACGATCAACGGAACAGCAGGCCCCGATTTCCTGCTGGGCGACGATTCCGATGGTCTAGGGGTGGGCGGCGCCGACTTAATCCGCGGCGGCGGTGGTAACGACACGATCGATGGGCAGGGCGGCGTTAACGAGATTTTCGGCGACGATGGCGACGATCTCATCCGCATTGTGCGCGTCGAGTCGGTCGAAGTTCGCTCGACGATCGACGGTGGGCTAGGCAACGACACGCTCGACCTGAGCGGTTCGACGCAGGCGACGATCATCACGGAGCTGGATTCCGCGGCGGGCATTTTCGCTATCAAGTATTTCGACGGGCTATTTTCCTACCACACCATCGTGGAGCGTGGGGTCGGCATCGAGAGCTTCGTCCTTGGACCGCAATTTTCAACATTGGCTCTGCCGAACTGGACCAAACCGCTCCTGGTACATAGCACCAGCCAGGGGCGTATATCCACGGGCTCGGGCGATGATACGATCATCGGAAGCGCGGCTTCGGAATCGATCACACTAAACGGCGGTAGCGACAGCGTGACGGGCGGCGGAGGCTCCGACAGCTTCACGATAGCGAAGCTGTCGGGCAATGCTGACGATATTCGCATTACCGGCAGCACCGATGGATCCAACGGCCTAATATTGGAGGCCGCCGCCATAGCCGGCCGCGCTGTTATGATCGATCTCGCGAATGGGCTCGGGACCCTGGGAGCCACAACCCTGCGCTTCTCCGGTATCGGCGCTGTTTACTTTCGCGGAGCCGGGATCAGCACCGTCGTTCGCGGCAACGAAGATGATAATTACATCAGCGCGGGCGGCAGCCTGAGCGATTTTGGCATCGAGGTCCATGGCGCTGGCGGCGATGACATTCTCACTGGCGGCGCCGGGAATGACAGCCTGTCTGGCGATGCTGGTAACGACGAACTGTCGGGTGAGCGCGGCGACGACCTTCTTCAGGGTGGCGATGGTCATGACTGGATCGAAGGCGACATCGACACGCTGGAAGACTCCGGAAGCGACACCATCATGGCCGGCAACGGCAATGATCATATCTGGGGCTTTGCACGGGATGGCAGCGAAACAGACCAGGGCGACTGGCTCGATGCGGGCGATGGTTCGGATTATGTGAACGGAAATGGCGGTGCCGACACGATCTTTGGCGGCAATGGCAGCGATCGCCTGCGCGGCGGGGCGGGGAACGACCTGATCGACGGCGGCAGCGGACCTGACGAGATCAACGGCAACAAGGGCGACGACACGATCCTGGGCGGCGAAGGCAATGATATTCTTCGCGGGGGACAGGGTAATGACCTGCTGACCGGCGGGGCCGGCAACGACATCATGTCCGGGGATCTCGGCAATGACACGCTGGTCGCCGGGGCCGGGGTCGACATAATGACCGGAGGTCAGGGCGCCGATCGTTTCGATCTTTCGGCATCGGACGCAGCGGGCATCGATGCATCAGGCCTGTTCACAACGATCCTCGACTTTTCGGACGGCATCGACACGCTCAGGCTGGGCTTCACCCCGTCGAGCGGGGACGTGCTGCACGCGACGGAGTCCTATGCAACCTTCGCGGCGGCCCGGGTGGCGGCACAGGCCCTTCTGAACGGCACTGCAGCGACTGCAGAGGTCGCCGCGCTACAGGTCGGTGCAGACACCTATTTGTTCTACAATGGCTCGGGCGCCAGCGACATCATTACCGCCTCCTTCGCCATCAGCGGGGTCAGCGCAGCGACGATCGACAGCAGCGACTTCGGCTGAGGCAAAGGGCAGCGCACCCGCCTCTCTGACGAACGGAATGGAGAAGGGCCATGACCACGCCACCAGGCTTCGCCACCGTAACGCCCTATATGTTCGCCGAGGATGCCGACGCCCTGCTCGCTTTTCTGACCGATGGCCTGGGCGGCGAGGTGGTCGATGTGGTCCACAGGCCCGACGGGTGCATCGCCAATGCGCAGGTCCGGATCGGCAGCGCCTGCATCATGCTCAGCGAGGCCAGCGCCGACTGGCCCGCCATGCCGGCCTCCTATTATCTCTATGTCGACAATGCAGACGCCAGCGTCGCGCGCGCAGTGGCGGCCGGCGGCCGGCTGGAAATGGAGGTCGCCAACATGCCCTATGGCGACCGGCAGGGCGGGGTTCGCGATCGGCACGGCAATATCTGGTGGATATCGCAGCGCTTGGTCGACGGGCCCTACAGCTAGGCGTCGAACCTAATCTGCCGAACGTCGCGGCGGCATGCAGGCCGACTGGTCCTGGTCCCAGCGCGCGTCGCCCGCCGTCGGCAGTGGCGGCCCATTATCGGCTTCGCGCGTTCGTCGACCTGCGGCCTTGAAAGCGAAGGGCACATTGTCGTCAAAGCCCGACAGATAAGCGTTCATCGTAGCGACTTGCTCGGCCGTGACCTCTTCCTGCTCGACGCGATGGCTGGCGACCACCGTCATGACCCCGTCGCGAACGTCGGTCCGCCGCCAGTAGAGATTCTCTCCCAGCTGGGTTCGCATCGGCAGCGCGCTGCTGGCCCAGTGCCAGGCCGGCTCCTCGGGCGGCAGCCTGATGCTCGTCACGCTGCAGGAGAAAAAGGGGCCTTCGGTCGTCCAGGGAAGGCTCCGATCCTGCGGGTGCGGCCGGCGCCGGGCCTTCGGCGCCTGGAAGCCGACCCAGGGGATTTCCAGCATGGGTTCGGCGCCCGAGACCTGCTCCCATGTCGGGTGCCCCTGCCCTTCCACGCGCATGGTGAGAATATTGCCTCGCTCGTCATAGCTCCACGACACCGACGACGTAGCAAGCCAGGCGAAGGCATCCTGCCACGAGCTCTTCAGCGACCGGTCATTGGCTGCTTCGTCGCCCCCGGAGAGACGCGAGAGCATGTCGAGCGCGGCCTCTCCCCGGTAATGCGTTCGCGCCTTCAGCCGGGCCAGCCCGCCCGGCCCGGCCGAGGCGTCGATTTCGACCAGTTCGAGCGGCTCGGGCCAGTCGGGCGCTTTGGAGGTAACCGGTTCCAGATCGGCGCCGACAGCGCGCACCGGCAAAGCCCAGTGAAACTCGGGCTGGGGAAGCTGATCGAGATGACGGTCGCCCCACCGCGTCCCATCAAGGAAATAGGCGGCGCCACCGATACGCGCCCGCACCAGCACATGGTCGAACAGGGCCGGGCTCGGCAGAAACTGATCGAGGCCATCATCGTCATCTATGCTGACAAGGACCGGCTCGGCCTCGATCTCCAAAGCACGCAGCAGGGCAATCAGCAGGACCGTCTTTGCCTTGCAGTCGCCGAAGCGGCGCTCCCAGGTCTCGGCGACCGGGGCGGGCCGGAAATTGCCGCCGTCTAGCCCGACATAGACATAGCGAATCTCGTCCTGCACCAGGCGCAACGCCGCCTGCGCGCGTTCGCCCGGATCCCGGGTCGCCGTCGCGATGCGGGCGACCTCGGCCTGGAGCGGCGATCCCGCGGGAATGACCGATATCGCCTCATAGAGCGGCGCCATGCGCCGCGACACGTCGCGCCAGTCCCTGAACTCGCTATAGCCGATCGTCCGACGAATATTGTAGCGACCCGGCGCGCCGTCGTTGAGGATCACCCCGGACGGATCGCGCAGCTCATAGCTGATCATCGTCTCGGTCGCCGTCTTCACCGGCACCGCCTGTGGCAGATCGCGCGACGCCTGCCAGCGCATCGGCCGACCGTTGGACCAGCGCAGGGCGAAACGGAAGGCGCCGGGCATGGCTTCGTCCATCATCGAACCGAAGCCGAAACCATGTTCGCCCAGCGTAGGGTCGCGATCGGTCGTCGTATAGGCGAACTCGACCTCATCACCGATGCGAAGCCCCGGTGCCTGCAACACCGCCGTCAACATGCCGTCGAGCATCGATTCTTCGAGGCCATCCTCCCGCTGGAGGACCTGAAAGCGGTTCGTCTTGAGAAGATCGACGATCTGTCCGTTACGGATCAGACGGGCCGTGTGGACGGTGGCGCTCCCGCTCGCGGGGTTCCACTCGAGGGACATCTTGCCGAAACTCAGCCCATCGGACTTCAGTATCTTTACCCGATAGGCGCTGTACGTCTCCTCGCCCTGGTCGGTGATCCGCACTTGCCCATCCTGATACACCACCCGGTAGGCGGCATCCGCAGGCGCGCGACCGGTGGTCGGCGGCGGCGGCGGCGTGACCCAGCTTGCCGCCGGAGCATAGGACAGGTCGGCGCTGGTGGGCGCCGCCTGCGCAGGGAGATCCCACAAGCTGCTTGCCGCGACGGCAACAGCGACAAAGGTCAGGTGCACTCGGCTCATAGCTCGTCCGCCTGCAGGGGAAAGCGCCGCGTTCCGCCCGCGCGCTGGATGGCCGCCTGAATGTCCGGTCGTTGTTTCAGCGCAGGCAGCGCCTTCTCGAGCGGCAGCAACGGCATCGATACCGGAAGGGGGTCATAGTCGCTCAGCAACAGCAACATAGCTGCGCGTGTCTCGGGATTGTCGAGCGCGGTCACGAGGGCCGCAGCGGCTGCGTCCAGATTCCCGGCACAGGCAAGCAGATGCAGGAGAGCGAGCGAATGCTCGGTGGAATGAGCCCTGGCGTAACCGATGTCGTCGGCCAGTCCAGCGCCATCTCCGGACAGCGCTCTGGCGCAGCCTTGGCCGGCCCGCAATTCCATGGCGCCGAACGGACTGAGACCTTCTCCCCCTCGTCCCAACCCGTCCGCCATCGCAAGGGCTGCGGCCGGCTGGCCGTAGCGGACATGGAGGAAGATAAGGTTGATCCTCTGGCTCACATTGGGGCCGCCATTTTCCGGAAGCTGCGCGCCACGGGTCAGCGCGACAACTGCCTGTTCGGCTCGCCCCAACCCCCGAAGATTACGGGCCATTTCGTCCCAGAACCAGGGGAGTTGCTCCGCACGATCGTGATAGGAGTCTGCCAGCGTTCCCTCTGGCGTGAAGGCCTCCAGCGTGACGACCGCCTCCTCGAAGCGGCCGAGCTCCCGCAGATTGCGCGCGATGGCGATGACCGCACCGAGCGAATGCATATGACTTGCAGCGATTTCGCGCGACCGCTCCAGTTCGCGCTCCCGCGCCGCGCGGAAATCGGTGTCGGCCGGAAGCAGCGCCCGCAGGCGAGGATGAATGGCCGCGCGCATCAGCAGATCGCCCTCCGAGATCCGCTGCAGCAGGTCTCCTGCCGCACTTTGCTGCCCCGCCTCCGCCAGCCTCTCGGCCCGCTGGAACAGATAATAGTCTGCGCTCCAGATCGGATCATTGGGGTGATAGGTCGGCGCCGTAAGAATGACGAGCAGTCGATCGAGCAGATCGACCTTGCCGGACAGCGTCGCCAGTCTGTGGATTTCGTCTATCGAGTCCGTCGGCATCGCATCCAGCGCCGCCGGATTTGTGGCGGCCATACCCTCCAGGGTCGCGACCGCTTCGGCCACATCGCTGCGCTTCAGATCCAGCCAGAGCCGCAGCCCCCACAGGGAACCAATCGCGGTATCGAGCGGGCTGCCAACCAGCACATAGCGCCGCAGCGCCTCGTCGTCCGAAATCGTCCTGGCACAACTCGCGCCCAATTGTGCGGTGGACAATCGCACGGAGGGCTCCAGCGCCGGAAAACCCGGATCACGAACGGCCTTGTCGAAAAGCTTCAGCGCGCCAGGGCAGTCGTCGGCCGCGGCGCGTTCGCTGGCCTGCCTCAGCATCGGCAGGAGATCGGTCTCCGCATAGACCGCGGTCGGGATCATCGCCGCCGCAAGCAGAACCGCTATCAGGCGTCCCGCCCCGCGCGGACGCCCTGATGAAGACAGGCAGGATCGCTCCCGCATAGACACCCCCCTCATCCGCTACGGAATGGCGAACGAGTGATCAGTCTATGCAAAAGCGCGTGGTGGGACGAGCTACGTAATGATCCGAATCGGCGCTATCGGTGGCAACGTCGAAAGCGCCGACTGATCAGTCGAACAGGCTGGAAACCGAGCTCTCATCGGCGATGCGCTTGATCGCCTCGCCGAGCAGCGGCGCGATGGTGAGGTGGCGGATCTTGGTCGCCTCCGCCACCGCCGGGGTCGCCCCGATCGAATCGGTGATGACCAGTTCGAGCAGCTCCGACTTCTCGACGCGGGCGACGGCGCCGCCCGACAGCACGCCATGGCTGACATAGGCGACGACGTCCTCGGCCCCCGCCTTGCGCAGCGCGGCGGCGGCGTTGCAGAGCGTTCCGGCCGAATCGACGATGTCGTCGACGAGGATGCAGAAGCGTCCCGACACGTCGCCGATTATATTCATCACTTCCGATTCGCCGGGCCGCTCGCGGCGCTTGTCGACGATCGCCAGCGGGGCGTTGTCGAGCCGTTTGGACAGCGCGCGCGCTCGGACCACGCCGCCGACGTCGGGCGATACGACCATCAGGTTGCGGCCGGCGAAGCGGGCGTGGATGTCGGCCGACATGACCGGCGCGGCATAGAGATTGTCGGTCGGGATATCGAAGAAACCCTGGATCTGCCCGGCATGAAGGTCGACCGACAGGACGCGGTTGGCGCCGGCGGTCTCAAGCAGGTTGGCCACCAGCTTGGCCGAAATCGGCGTGCGCGGGCCGGGTTTACGATCTTGGCGGGCATAGCCGAAATAGGGAATGACGGCCGTGATCCGCTTGGCCGACGCGCGCTTCAGCGCGTCGATGCAGATCAGCAATTCCATCAGATTGTCGTTCGCCGGATAGCCGGTCGACTGGATCACGAACACATCTTCGCCGCGCACATTCTCATGGATCTCGACGAAAACCTCTTCGTCGGCGAAGCGGCGGACGCTCGCCTCCGTCAACGGCAGTTCGAGATAGGAGGCGATCGCCTTGGCGAGCGGCTGGTTCGAATTGCCGGTCAGAAGCTTCATATATCTATCCCCGTTCGGGCGCTGTGGCGGAAGACTCGGGGGCTCTTAGTCGCAAGGTGCCCGTGGGGGAAGAGGGTGGCTGAAGCGATGATATCCGCCTAAGAGCCGCCCATGGTCGTCACCCGCTTCGCTCCCTCCCCCACCGGCCGGCTGCATGTCGGCAACATCCGCACCGCGCTCCACAACTGGATGTGGGCGCGCGCCAACGGGGGTCGCTTCCTGCTGCGGCTCGACGATACCGACGCCGAACGGTCGACCGACGAGAACGCCGTCGCGATCCGCGAAGACCTCGCCTGGCTGGGCCTGTCCCCGGACAATGAGGCGCGGCAGTCGGACCGGTTCGCGCTTTATGAACGCCGCTTCGAGGAGCTTCGCGCGCAGGGACGGGTCTATCCCTGCTATGAGACAGCGGAAGAGCTCGAGCTCAAGCGCAAGATTCTCGCCGGGCGCGGCTTGCCGCCGATCTACGACCGCGCCGCGCTCCAGCTGGACGACGCGCAGAGGGCCGCCCTGGAGGCCGAGGGCCATCGCCCCCATTGGCGCTTCCTGCTCGATCATGACGAACCGATCCGGTGGGACGACCTGATCCGGGGACCGCAGCATCTGGACCCCAGCCGCCTGTCGGATCCGGTGATCCGCCGCGCCGACGGCAGCTGGCTCTATATGCTGCCCAGCGCGATCGACGACATCGACATGGGCATCACCCATGTCGTGCGCGGCGAGGATCATGTCACCAATACCGGGCTGCAACTGCAGATGTTTGCGGCGCTCGGTGCGACGCCGCCTGCCTTCGCGCATGAAGCGCTGCTGGTGGGCAGCGAGGGCAAGCTGTCCAAGCGGCTGGGCTCACTCGGCTGCGATGCGTTTCGCGAGGAAGGGATCGAGCCGATCGCCCTGATCGCACTGCTCGCCCGGATCGGCACCAGCCTGCCGGTCGAGCCTGTCGCCTCGCCGCAGGCTCTGTTCGCGGACTTCGACTTCGCCCGTTTCGGCCGGGCGCCGGCACGCTTCGATCTCGATGAGTTGAAGGCGCTCAACGCCCGAATCCTGCACCTGCTCGACCATGAGCAGGTGGCGGATCGCCTGCCGGCCGGCATGGATGCGGGGGCCTGGGAAGCGATCCGGCCCAATCTGACACGGCTTTCGGACGCCGCGGACTGGTGGAGCGTTGTCGAGGGCGAGGTGCAAACCGTGCTGGGTGAAGAGGATCGCGCCTTCGTGCTCCAGGCCGCCGAGATGGCGGAGAATGTCGCGTGGGACGCCGGCGTCTGGAAAGTGCTGACCGGTCAGCTGAACGCTGCCACCGGGCGCAAGGGCAAGGCGCTGTTCCTTCCGCTGCGTCTGGCGTTGACCGGGCGCGAGCATGGGCCCGACATGAACGCTCTGCTGCCGCTGATCGGCCGCGATCGGGCGATCGCGCGGCTGCGCGCCGCCGGAGCCTGAGCCCCGCCGGCGCGATGCGTGTCAGAAGCGGTTCGACGGCGCGATCAGTCCGACCAGCAGATAGAGCAGGATCGTCGAGCCCACGCCGCACAGCGTCAGCAGCACCGCTGCGATCCGGATCAGCGCAAGATCGATCCCGCTATAGTCGGCAAGACCGGCGCACACGCCCATGATCTTGCCCTGGCTCTTGTTGAGGCGGAAGCGTTCGGTACGGACGGACATGGCAATTTCCTTCGCGGCTTGAGGTCGGTCAGAGGAGGACGGGGCGGTCTGCCGAAACAGTCGTCGCGGAGCAGAAGCAGTTCGCATTCGCCGGCCCCAGAGCGGTCGCCAGGCAGGCGAGGCTGAAGAGCAGCGCACCGCCGGCCGCGAGCAGGAAACGCCGTGCGTCGCTGATCTCGGTGTTGGTGTCGAACATGGTCTGGCTCCCTTTGTGCGGCCCCCTCGGCCGGATGCCTGAAGCGTTGCATGAGGCGTGCCAAATCCTCGCAGCCAAGAAAATCGGCGTGAAAATCCCGATCCTGGCCCGGTGTTTCCGAACAAAATACCATCTTGTCGGAAAATTTGCCAAGGTCCGGCACATCGGCCCGATAAGCGCGCGCCCTTCCCACACCCCGTCATTCCCGCGAAGGCGGGAATCCATATTCTCTGAAGCCCGAGCCTCCTGCGGTTCGGAGGTTATGGATCCCCGCATTCGCGGGGATGACGGGAGGGGGTAATGGGCCGGCAGCCGGCAGCCAGCCGGTGGCCCGCGTCCTGGCCGGTGGCAGAGATCGGGCGAAGCCGACCGGCGCCAAACGGGACCGGCACGTCCAGACCGACCTCGCGATTCGCGAGAGCATCGGCTCCCCATCCATACCCCGTCATTCCCGCGCAGACGGGAATCCATATTCTCTGACGCTCGAGCCTCTTGCTGTTCGGAGGTTATGGATCCCCGCCTTCGCGGGGATGACGGGAGGGGGTGTTGGGCCGACAGCCAACAGTCGGCCGGCGTCGAACTGGACCGGCACATTCTGACCGCTCTCGCGATGCATATGGGCCAGTCCTCCCGCCGTCATTCCCGCAAAGGCGGGAATCCCTATGCTCCGGACCCATCATCAAAAAGGTCCGATCCGGACCAGATTCCGCAACCGCCGCACCGCGTGATGATGTACTGTTACGCCAGTGAGTCGGAGACACATCCGGCCACGCTCGGAGTAGGAGTCAGCCATGACCAACGGAGGTTATCTTACCGAACGCAAATCCCGTCCCCTTGGCCTCGGCCTCGTCATCGCCGGCCATGCCGCGGTCCTCGCAGCCCTGATACTGGCCCCGCCGGAGAGCTTCACCCGGATCGTCTATCTCCCGACCGTGGTGGAGAGCATCGAGGCGCCGCCGCCACCGACGCGTGAAGTACCGCCGCCGCCAAAGGCGTCGCCGAAGGAAACGCAGCCACAGAAGGTCGCGCCACTGGTCGACCTGTCGGCAATCGCCCGACCCGTCCAGCTCGAGCCGCTTCCCCAGGTCGAGCCGACCCTTCCCCAGCAGCTTCCGTCCAGCTTGCCCGCCGCACCGGTCTTCGTCGCTGCGACGATCGACCCCGGCGTCGCCGCGCGGTTCCAGCCGGGCTATCCCTCGGCTCTCGCCCGAGCCGACATTGAGGGCAGCGCCACGGTGCGCGTGCTGATCGGCACCGACGGCCGGGTGAAGCAGGTCGAACTGGTCAATGCGACGCATGCCGGCTTCTTCGAGGCGACGCGCGACCATGCCCTGCGCGCCTGGCGCTTCCGCCCCGCGACGCGCGACGGAGTCCCGACGGAAAGCTGGCGCACCATGACAGTGCGGTTCAAGCTGGAGAGCTGAGCCGCCGATCCCGGCTCCGGCGCCTGCCCTTGCGGGCGCCGGACTGGCGCGGCGGGGCGTCCTCGCCTATCTTGGGCACCATGGCCATTTTCCCCCGCCCTTCGACCCCGCGCGCCTTTCTCGCCGATCTCAAGGCTTTCCTGAATCAGCAGAACCGCCACAAGCTGATGATCGCGGCGATCTCGGGCCTGATGCCGATGATCATCGTCTGGGGCTTCTACGTCGATTCGAAGACCGACAAGCCCAAGGCGCAGGTCATCTTCGTCGAAAGCTGGCCTTCCACACGCACCGATGCCGAGATCGAGAAGCAGAACATCGCCGACCAGAAGGTCCGCGATGCCCAGCGCAAGGCGAAGCAGGACGAATATCGGCGCGTCGCCGACAAGCTGGGCATCGACTATTGATCCTGTCCCGCGACGAGGACCGGCGATGGATGATGGCGGCGATCGCGCTCGCCGGACGCAGCCGGGGACGGACCGCGCCCAATCCCAATGTCGGCTGCGTGATCGTGCGTGACGGACGCGTCATCGGCCGCGGGATCACCGAGGCCGGCGGCCGCCCCCATGCCGAGGCACAGGCACTGGCCATGGCAGGCAGCGTCGCAGGGGCGACCGCCTATGTCACGCTGGAGCCCTGCGCCCATATGTCGGAGCGCGGTCCGGCCTGTGCCGACCTGCTCGCGGCCGCCGCCCCCGGACGCGTCGTGATCGCGCTGACCGATCCCGACCCGCGCACCAATGGCCGCGGCATCGCCCGGCTCGAGGCCACCGGCATAGAGGTAACCGCAGGGATCGCGGCCGATGAGGCACGCCGATCCATGGCCGGCTTCCTCACCCGCCAGGCATCGGCCCGCCCGCATGTCACGCTCAAGCTCGCAACCTCGCTCGACGGATGCATCGCGCTGGCCGACGGCCGCAGCCAATGGATCACCGGCAGCGCCGCCCGTGCCCATTGCCATGTCGAACGCAGCCGTCACGAGGCGATTCTCGTCGGCCGTGGGACCTTCGATGCCGACGCGCCACGCCTGGACGTGCGGCTGCCGGGACTCGCTGACCGGAGTCCCAAGCGGCTGCTTCTGACGCATGGCGCAGCCCCGGACGACTGGACCGCCATCGACCGTCCGGAAGCGATCGCCGCGCTGGACGGGGTCGACCACCTGTTCGTCGAAGGCGGGGCCGCGACCGCCGCCGCCTTCCTGCATTCCAACCTCGTCGACCGGTTGCTGATCTACACCGCGCCGATCGTGATCGGCGGCGGAAGACCCGCCATCGCGGATATCGGCCTCGCCGATCTCGCATCGGCACATGGCCGCTGGTGCATGACGGACACGCGGATGCTTGGCAGCGACCGCCTCACCATCTACGAACGCTCCTGACATGTTCACCGGAATCATCACCGACATCGGCACCATCGTCGCGACCGAGCAGCGCGGCGACCTCCATGTGCGCATCGCCTGCTCCTACGACACCGGTTCGATCGACATCGGCGCGTCGATCGCCTGCTCGGGCGCTTGCATGACGGTGGTCGAACTCGGGCAGGACTGGTTCGCGGTCGACATCAGCGGAGAGAGCGTCTCGCGCACCGCACCCGGGCGCTGGGAATCCGGCCGCAAGCTCAACCTCGAACGCTCGCTGAAACTTGGCGACGAACTCGGCGGCCATATCGTAACCGGCCATGTCGACGGGGTGGGCACGGTCGCATCGATCGGTACCGAAGGCGATTCGAAGCGCTTCGAGATACGCGCGCCAGCGGAACTGGCCCCCTATCTGGCGGAGAAGGGATCGATCACGGTCGACGGCGTCTCGCTGACGGTCAACACGATCACCGACCAACCCGACGGCAGCACGCTGTTCGGACTGAACATCATTCCGCACACGGCGGCGGTGACGACGATCGGCCTGCTCGACATCGGCGACAGCGTGAACCTCGAGATCGACGTTCTGGCGCGCTATCTTCGTCGTATGGAGCATCTGCGGACGCTGGCCTGACGATTAAATCACATTGCAATGTGATTTAATCGTTGCGGTGTCATCTCGATGTGATATCGACCAAGTATGAGCACCGACCTTATCGATCGCATCCGCCACGCCGTGTCCGAACGCGGCGTTTCCCGGTCCGGCCTTGCCCGCGCCGCCGGCCTCCACCCCAACTCTTTGCGGTCGCTCGACGACCCCGACTGGAACCCGACGGCGGACACGCTCAAGAAGCTCGAACGCTATCTGTCCTATTCGGGCCTGTCGCCGATCGAGGAAATCATCGACGAGGCGCGCAACGGCCGCATGTTCATCCTGGTCGACGACGAGGACCGGGAAAATGAAGGCGACCTGATCATCCCCGCCCAGATGGCGACCCCCGACGCGATCAACTTCATGGCCAAATATGGCCGCGGGCTCATCTGCCTGTCGATGACCAAGGAGCGGGTCGACCAGCTTGGCCTGCCGCTGATGAGCCGCAACAACGGCACCCGCCACGAAACCGCCTTCACCGTATCCATCGAGGCACGCGAGGGCGTCACCACCGGCATTTCCGCCGCCGACCGCGCGCGCACCGTCGCCGTCGCGATCGACGCGTCCAAGGGACCCGAGCATATCGTCACGCCCGGCCATGTCTTCCCGCTGGTCGCCAAGCCCGGCGGCGTGCTGATCCGCGCGGGCCATACGGAGGCGGCGGTCGACGTCGCCCGCCTCGCCGGCCTGAATCCCTCGGGCGTGATCTGCGAGATCATGAACGACGACGGCACCATGGCGCGCATGGATTCGCTGGTCGAGTTCGCCCGCACCCACAAGCTCAAGATCGGTACGATCCGCGACCTGATCGCCTATCGCCGCAAGCATGACCATCTGGTCGAGAAGCGGACCGAGACGCGCTTCACGAGCCGCTGGGGCGGCGAATGGAAGCTGACCACCTTCTACAACAAGGCGACCGGCACCGAGCAGACCGCGCTGGTCATGGGCCATATCGATCCCGACAAGCCAACCCTGGTGCGCATGCACCTGCTCAACCCCTTCGCCGACATCTATGGCGAGAAGAGCCCGCGCAGCGACCTGATCGAACGCTCGATGCAGATGATCGCGGAGGAAGGCGCCGGCGTCATCGTCATCCTCAACCGCCCGATGAGCGGCTGGATGACCCGTGCGGTCGAGGCGCGCGAAACCGGCGACAGCTCGGCAATGGACGAGCTGCGCGACTATGGCGTTGGCGCGCAGATCCTGACCGAACTCGGGGTGCAGGACATGGTCCTCCTCACCAATTCGCACCACACGCTGATTGCGCTGGACGGCTATGGTCTGTCGATCGTAGGCGAGCGGCCCATTCCCGCCGCCTGACAGGAGCACCACCATGGCCAAGATTCTCATCGTCGAAGCACGCTTCTACGATCATCTGAACGACATGCTCCTCGACGGCGCGCGCACCGCGATCGAGGAGGCGGGTCATCGCCACGAAACGATCACCGTCCCGGGCGCGCTCGAAATCCCCGGCGCGATCGCCATGGCGGCGGAAAGCGGCCGCTATGACGGCTTCGTCGCCATCGGCGTCGTGATCCGCGGAGAAACCTATCATTTCGAGGTGGTTTCGAACGAGAGCGCACGCGGCCTGATGGCGCTGTCGATGGATGGTATCGCGATCGGCAACGGCATCATCACCGTCGAGAACGAAGCCCAGGCCCTGGCGCGTGCGCAGCGGTCGGAAAAGGACAAGGGTGGCGAGGCAGCGAAGGCCGCTCTGCGTATGCTCGAATTGCGCGAGAAATTCGGCGCCTGACCTGATCGAGACCGATCGCCGGCCGCCGCATCGGCGTGCCGGTGATTGGGTCTTGCCCTCCGTGCTCCGGAAAGCGATGGCTGGTCGATGAGCAGCGCATCGCACGCCCCAGCCCCCGTCGCCCGAGCCTATGCCGCGATGGTGATCGCCAATATCGCGCTCGCCTTCGGCCCCTGGCTCGTTCGCCTCGCCGACACCTCGTCGATCGCATCGGCCTTCTGGCGTCTCGCACTCGCTTGCCCCCTGCTCTTCGCGATGACGCGGCTGGCTCGCCAGCCGATACCGCGCCTGTCCTTGGGCATGATCGGGACGATCGCGATCGGGGGCCTGTTCTTCGCGGCCGACCTCGGCGCCTGGCACGTCGGAATCCACCACACCAAGCTCGCCAATGCGACGCTGTTCGGCAATCTCGCTAGCTTTCTGCTGCCCGCCGTCGCGCTGATCGCCGCGAGATCGCTGCCCGACCGGGTGCAGGCACTGGCGCTGCTGCTCGCGGTGATCGGAACCGCGCTGCTGCTTGGCCGCTCCTACCAGCTGGACAGCCGTTATCTGACGGGCGACCTGCTCTGCATTCTCGCGGGTATTTTCTACACCGGCTACATCATCGCGCTCTCGAGGGCACGGGGCATGCTGCAGCCGATGCCGGTGCTGCTGATCTCCACCGTGGCCGGCGTGCTGCCGCTCCTGCTCTTTGCCTGGATCGACGGTGGCCCGATCCTTCCCCGCGACTGGACGCCGCTGCTGCTGCTGGCGATCGGCAGCCAGGTCGTCGGACAGGGGCTGATGGTCTATGCGATCGGCCATCTCCCGCCGCTGGTGATCGGGATCGGCCTGCTTATCCAGCCCTTCATCGCTGCCCTTATCGGCAGCGTGCGCTATGGTGAGATGTTGGGCATTCTCGATCTTGCCGGCGGCCTCGCCATCTGCGCGGCCCTGGTGCTCGTCCGGGCCGGTGGGACTGGCCAGCGGGCGCCCCAAACGGTAAAGGAAAGCGCATGATAGCCCCCGCCGACATGACCCTAGACGAGCTCCGGCTGGCCCTGGCCGAGCGCCTGCCCACCCATGCCGTCTTCGACGGCTGGAGCAAAGCTGCGCTGACCGCTGCCGCCGACGAACTCGAGGTCCCAGCCGACCGCGCCGCGCTCTGCTTTCCCGGCGGCGCGATCGACATGATCGATGCCTGGTTTGCGACCATCGACGCGGCGATGATCGAACAGCTCCAGTCGCTCGATCTCGGCACGATGAAGATTCGCGAGCGGATCCGGACCGCCCTGCTGGTCCGGCTCGACGAGGCGACGCGGCAGCCCGATGCGCTTCGGCGCGCGATCACGCAGCTTGCCCGGCCGGGCCATGCCGCACGGGCAGTCAAGCTGGCCTGGCGCGCGGCCGATTCGATGTGGCGCGCAATCGGCGACACCAGCGTCGATATCGCCTGGTATAGCAAGCGGACGACGCTCGCCGCGCTCTACACATCGGTGCTGACCGCCTGGATGGATGACGACAGCGAGGACTTCGCCGATACGCGCGCTTTCCTCGATCGCCGGATCGACGACGTCATGCGGTTCGAGAAGTTCAAGGCCAGGCTGAAGCCCGAGCCCGATCGCCATTTCAGCCCGGTCCGCTTCCTCGGCCGCCTGCGCTATCGGCTCCAGGCGGGATAGGGCCGCTTAATTTCCGATAGGGGATGGCAAAGTCGCCCCCTTATTGATAATCACTCGCATCATGGATGTGGATGCAGAGACGATGACCCTCGACAGGCTGCCGCTCGGAACCGGTGGCACGATCGTCGGGGTTCGCTGGGACCAGCTGGACGAGCGCGATGCCCGTCGCCTGCGCGAGCTTGGCGTGGACGAGGGCGTTGTGGTCGAGAAGCTCCATAAGGGCCCCTTCGGCGCCGACCCGATCGCCTGCCGCATCGGACGCATGACCGTCGCCTTACGCAGCATCCAGGCGTCGACGATCCTCGTCGGAGCGCGAACCGTCCGATGACACCCACACCGCTGATCGCGCTGGCCGGCAATCCGAATGCCGGAAAGAGCGCCCTGTTCAATGCGCTGACCGGTGCCCGCCAGAAAGTCGGCAACTATCCCGGCGTGACCGTCGAACGAAAGTCGGGACGCATGGCGCTCGACGACGGACGCCCGCTCGAGCTGCTCGACCTGCCCGGTACATATAGCCTGACGCCGTCGAGCCCTGACGAGGCCGTCACCCATGACGTGCTGCTGGGCAAGCAGCCGGGCGAGCGCCTGCCGTCCGCGCTGCTGGTGGTGATCGATGCCACCAACCTCGACAACCATCTCCGCTTCGCCCTGCAGCTGATCGACCTCGGCCTGCCGACGGTGGTCGCGCTCAACATGATCGATATGGCCGAGCGGGACGGGCTGCGTATCGACGCGGACCGCCTCTCGGCCGAGCTCGGTGTTCCGGTGATTCCGACCGTCGCGGTCCGCCGGAAGGGGATCGCGGAACTCAAGGCAGCACTCGGCTCGCTCACCACGACGCAGGCCACGCGCCCCGTTGCCGCCCCGGCAGGCGATCATGACGCGCTGGTCGTGCTGCAGCGGCGCGCAAGAGCGATTGCCGCCGCCGCGACCACCGAAGAGAATTTCCGGCTGCGCTGGACGCACCGTGCCGATGCCGTGGCGCTGCATCCGGTCATCGGACCCGTCCTGCTCGCCACCATCCTGTTCGTGATGTTCCAGGCGGTCTTCGCCTGGTCTGCGGCGCCAGCCGATGCGATCGATGGCGGCTTCGTGGCGCTCCAGGGGCTGGTGACCGATCGAATGGCGGACGGTTTCGTCCGCTCGCTGATCGTCGAAGGACTGATCGCCGGCGTCGGCGCGGTGATCGTCTTCCTGCCGCAGATCCTGATCCTGTTCCTCTTCATCCTGTTGCTCGAAGCGTCGGGCTACATGGTTCGCGCGGCCTTCATCATGGACCAGCTGATGGCGCGCGTCGGCCTGTCGGGCCGCGCCTTCATTCCCCTCCTCTCCTCCTTCGCCTGCGCCATCCCCGGCATCATGGCGACGCGGACCATCGACGACCCGAAGGACCGGCTGACGACGATCCTGATCGCGCCCCTGATGACCTGCTCGGCGCGCCTCCCGGTCTATGCGGTGATCATCGCGGCGTTCATCCCGGAGCGAACCGTCGGCCCCGGCGTCGGGCTTCAGGGACTCGTCCTCTTCTGCCTCTATGTCGCGGGTATCGCGGGCGCGATGCTGGCGGCTTTCATCCTTCGTCGCACCGTCACCAAGGGCCCGGCCCCAGGGTTCCTGATGGAGATGCCGCGCTACCAGATGCCGATCCTGCGCGACGTTCTGCTCGGCCTCTGGCAGCGCGCGATCATCTTCCTGCGCCGCGCCGGCACGATCATCGCCGCCACGACCGCCGTGCTGTGGCTGCTCGTCTCCTACCCCAAGGCCCCGGCCGATTATGCGCAGCCTGCGATCGACTATTCGGTGGCCGGCCGGATCGCCGGCGCGCTCGAACCGGTCTTCGCCCCGGTCGGCTTCAACCGGGACATGGCGCTGGCGCTGATCCCCGCGATGGCGGCGCGCGAAGTCGCGGTGTCGGCGCTCGCCACCGTCTATGCCGTCGACGCCGAGGATGAAGCGGTCCAGGAGAAATCGCTGGTCGAGCGCCTGCAGGGCCGCTGGTCTCTCCCCACCGCGCTGGCCTTTCTCGCCTGGTTCGTGTTCGCACCGCAATGCGTGTCGACGATCGCCGTCGTCCGGCGCGAGACCAACAGCTGGAAATGGACCGGGTTCATGCTGGCCTATTTGTTCGGGCTGGCTTACATCGCGGCAGGCGCTACCTACTGGAGCGCTCTAGCTTTAGGTTTGTAGGGAGGCCCGCGTGGCAGGCAGCGTTAACAAGGTGATCCTCGTCGGCAATCTGGGTCGCGACCCGGAAAGCCGCTCTTTTGCCAATGGTGGCAAAGTGGTGAACCTGCGCATCGCCACGTCGGAGCAGTGGAAGGATCGCAGCACCGGCGAACGCCGCGACAAGACCGAGTGGCATTCGGTGGCGATTTTCAACGAAGCGCTCGCCGGTGTCGCCGAGCGCTATCTGCGCAAGGGCAGCAAGGTCTATCTCGAGGGCCAGCTCCAGACCCGCAAGTGGACCGATCAGCAGGGCCAGGAGCGCTATTCGACCGAGGTCGTGCTTCAGGGCTTCAACGCCGTGATGGTCCTGCTCGATCGCCCCGATGGCGGCGGCATGGGTGGCGGCATGGGTGGAGGCACGAGCGGCGGCGCAGCGGCCGGCGGCGGCTGGGGCGATGATGACGGCTATGGCGGCGGCGCAGCCTTTGGCGGCGGCGGTGGCGGAGCCGGTGGCTTCGGCGGTGGCAGTCGCGGCGGTGGCGCAGCGGCCGGTGGCGGTCGCAAGTCGGATCCGTTCGACGTGGGCGACCTCGACGACGACGTACCTTTCTGAGGTCGCCCCTTATCGAGGTGGGGCGGCGCGACCAGCGCTGCCGATTAACGGACGAAACGACTTCCTGCTCCGCATGTCCGGGCCTGTCGATGCTTGCGTGCCAGCCCGGGGAGCGTATTTTCCCGCAATGCGTGACCACGCCTCTTTCGGTCCGGTGAGATGAGCCTCTCGCTGCCGATCCTCAGATCCCCTCCTTTCCCCGGGACCTCGCCCGCCATCGCGGCGGTGAGCCGGTGCCGCCCGCTCTCGCCGTTGCGCGACGGGCTGTCCCCGCAGCTGCGCGAGCGGGCGCGCCTCATCGGGGCGCGGATCGTGGCGGAACGCGTCGGTGGCCCATTCTGGGCTGCGGGCGACGCCAATGTCTGGAATCCGATCGCGCGTGGCGAGACCCTGCGACTCCCAGGGGACGACGAGCGCGCCTTACTCGCCCTGATCGCCGGGGCACCCGTTTCGTGGACCGCTCCGGGGCCGTTCGCCGACATAGCCGAGGATGGCGATCCGGACCCGGCCGAACGCGCCATCGTGCGTTGGCTGATCGATGGGGTGGAGTATCGCGACCCCTATTTGGGGCGACCGGTGGCGATCGAGGCAGCGATCGACCAGCTCGCCTTCTGGCGGCATGCGATCGACCGCAATCGGGGCCTCGCTGCGGCCGCCGGAATCGCCCGATGGAAACGGCGCGAGGTCGAGGCGATGCTCTGGCCTGGCGACAGTCTCGTCTTCGCGGCAAGCGCAGCGGATGCCGTGGCCGCAGCCGCGAAGCGGGGCGGCGAAATAGCCGTCTGGCCCTCGAAGGCGCCGCGGGGGCTCGACGACGAAGCCGCCGCGCATGGAATCGAGGTGCACCCGGTCGAGGACGGCTTCCTGCGCTCCGCAGGGCTCGGGAGCGACTGCCACCCTCCGCACTCGATCATCCTCGACCGTGCCGGCCTGCATCTCGATCCCAACCGTCCCTCGGACCTGGAAGAGATGATCGCCACGCCCGCCGACCCGGCGCTCATCGCGCGGGCCGAGCGGTTGATGCGGTCGCTCGTCGAGGCAGGCATCAGCAAATATGCGAGCGGCGGCGACCCCTGGGAGCGTCCGGTCAAGGATCGGCGCATCGTTCTGGTGACCGGGCAGGTCGAGGACGATCTGTCGGTGCGCCTGGGCGGCGCCGGCGTGCAGGGGAATCTCGACTTGATCCGCCGCGCCCGGGCGGCGGAGCCCGACGCCTGGCTGGTCTTCAAGCCCCATCCCGATGTCGACGCCGGACATCGGCGTGGCGCGATTCCCGACCAGCTCGCCCTGCAGCATGTCGATCAGGTGATCCGCGACGTGCCGATGGCCTCGATGCTCGACGCGGTCGACGCGGTCCATGTCCTTACGTCTCTCGCCGGTTTCGAGGCACTGATCCGAGGCTGCGACGTTGTGACCCACGGCCAGCCCTTCTATGCAGGATGGGGATTGACGAGGGACCTCGGGCCGCCCATTGAGCGGAGACGGGGCCACAACGTAACGAAGGCGCAGCTTGTGGCGGCAACTTTGATTCTTTACCCGCGCTATCTCGACCCGGTAACGAAGCTCCCCTGCCCTCCGGAAATCCTTGTGGAGCGCCTGGCAGCAGAGCCCGAACCCCGCGAGACCCTCCTTACCCGCCTGCGCCGCCTGCAAGGCCGTCTGCGCCGGGGCCTTTCGGTAGCCGGAGGGCGCGCGTGAAGCTGCACGACATCGCCAAGCAGCGCTTCCTGTTCCTGCAGGGTCCGCCCGGGCCCTTTTTCGACCGGCTCGGCGCGTCGTTGCGCCAGCATGGTCATGCCGTACACCGGATCAACCTGAATGCCGGCGACGTCGCCTCCTGGTCGGGGCCCGCGATCGACTATCGCGGCACCGCCGAGCGCTGGCCGAGCTTCGTCGACGATTATCTCGTCCATCACCGGATCACCGACCTGATCCTGTTCGGCGACTGCCGCCCGCTCCATAATGCGGCGCGCGGCATGGCGCGGCTGCGCGGCGTGCGCGTGCACGTCTTCGAGGAGGGCTATATCCGTCCCGACTGGGCGACGCTCGAGCTCGATGGCGTCAATGGTCATTCCTCGCTGCCGCGCGACCCGAACTGGTATCTGAAGGCGGCGCGCACGCTGCCACCGCTCGCCAAGCGCCCGACCGTTCCATCGCGCTTCCGCCGCCGCGCACAGGAGGCGACGAGCTATTATGCCCGCACCTCGCTGGGGCGCTGGCGCTTCCCGCACTATAAGTCGCACCGCGACCGCTCCGCGGTGACCGAAGCGCTCGGCTGGCTCAAGCAGTTCGCGCTGCGCAAGCTTCAGGAGGGCCGCGCCGAAAACGTCCTCGCGCAGCTCGAAGGCAAACGCTATTTCGCGCTGCCGCTGCAGCTTTCGTCGGATCACCAGATCCGCGTCCATTCGCTGTTCGGCACAATGCAGGCCGGGGCATCCTATGTGATCGAGAGCTTCGCCCGATCCGCACCCGACGACACCTATCTGCTCGTCAAGGAGCATCCGCTCGACAGCAGCCTGTTCAGCTGGCGCCGCTTCATCCGGCGCGAGGCGCGGCGGTTGAACGTCGAGCATCGCGTGCTGTTCACCAAGGGCGGTCGGATCGACGACATCGTCGAAAATTCGCTGGGCGTCGTCACGGTCAACAGCACCACCGGCACGCTGGCTCTGGCGTCGGGCATTCCCGTGATCACGCTGGGCCAAGCCGTATACAATATCCCCGGCATCACCTTCCAGGGGCCGCTCGACAGCTTCTGGAGCGATCCGACCCCGCCCAATCCGCGGATCTGGGATGCCTTCTCGCGCGTCCTCCAGGCCCGCTGCCTGGTCTATGGCGGCTTCGCCAGCGACGAGGGGATCGAGATGCTCGTCGAGGGCTCGATCGCGCGGCTCGTCGAGGCCTCGAAGATCGTCGATATCGGCTCCTATCTGGGCGGAACCGCGCAGCTCGCCGCCGAGTAAGGTACGACGCCCAACATCTGCCCGCCTCAGCGGCGGCGCATGATATACTCCTCGTCGTACCAGCTGCCGACCTTGAAGCGGTAGTCGCCCACTTTCTCGAAACCGCGCGCAGCGTAGACGGCCTGCGCCTTGTCGTTGCCTGACCAGACCCCGAGCCATATCGGTCCGGGACGGGCCGTCGCGAGATGGTCGAGCGCAGCCGCGAGCAGGCCGGCGCCGAGACGAAGCCCCTGCGCCTCGCGCAGCACATAGAGCTGATAGAGCTCACCATCACCCGGCGCGACCTCGGCATGAGGGAGCTTGCAGGGCCCCACCTGCGCATAGCCCAGCAATTCGGCGCCGCGCTCCGCGACCCAGGTCCGACGCTCGCCGTCGGCGAGCTCGGCGCGGACCGCATGGGCCGAATAGGCCTCGGCCTCGAAGATCGCGAGGTCGGCGGGAGGATAGGGAATAGCGAAACCCTCGTCGAGGAAGGTTTGCCGGAAGGTGACGAGCTTCAGCCGGGCGAGCGGCTCGGCATCGGCGGGCACGGCGGGACGGATGGCGATGGTCATGCGCCCTGCCTGCTTCGGGGCGACGCCACCGTCAAGCGCATGCGCCCGGCCCAAAAGGAAAGGGGCGCGGAAGCCGATGCCTCCGCGCCCCGATCCTGTCGATGGTCCGGTCCGTGAGGACCGGAACCGATCAGCCGTTCTGGCGAGCCTTGAGGGCTTCGCCGAGAATGTCGCCGAGCGACGCGCCCGAGTCGGACGAGCCGTACTGCGCAACGGCCTGCTTCTCTTCGGCGATCTGCATCGCCTTGACCGAGAAGGTCGGCTTCTTGGAGCGGTCGAAACCGGTCACCATCGCATCGAACTTCTGGCCGACCTGGAAGCGCTCCGGACGCTGCTCGTCACGGTCGCGGCCAAGATCGCCACGCTTGATGAAGCCGGCCGCGCCGTCGTCACCCGCCTGCACTTCGAGACCACCGTCGGTGATCGCAAGGACGGTGACGGTAACGACCGCGCTCTTGTTGAGCTTCGAGCCGTCCGAGGTCGCGGCGCCGATGCCGCCACGCTCGAGCTGCTTGATGCCGAGCGAGATGCGCTCCTTCTCGGAGTCGATGTCGAGCACGATCGCCTTGACGGTCTCGCCCTTGTGGTGGAGCGACAGAGCTTCCTCGCCGGTCACGCCCCAGGCGATGTCCGACATGTGGACCATGCCGTCGACATCGTTGTCGAGACCAACGAACAGGCCGAACTCGGTGGCGTTCTTGACTTCGCCCTCGACGACCGAACCGATCGGATGCGCTTCGGCGAAGGCCTCCCACGGGTTGGTGATCGCCTGCTTGAGGCCGAGCGAGATGCGGCGCTTGTCGGCGTCGACCTCGAGGATGACGACTTCGACTTCCTGGCTGGTCGAGACGATCTTGCCCGGATGGACGTTCTTCTTGGTCCAGCTCATCTCGGAGACGTGCACCAGGCCTTCGATGCCCGGCTCGAGCTCGACGAAGGCACCATATTCGGTGATGTTCGTCACGCGGCCCGAGAACTTGCCACCGATCGGGTACTTGGCGGATGCGCCTTCCCACGGATCGCTCTCGAGCTGCTTCATGCCGAGCGAGATGCGCTGCGTGTCCTTGTTGATGCGGATGATCTGCACCTTCACGACGTCGCCGATGTTGATCATCTCGTTCGGATGGCCAACGCGCTTGTAGCTGAGGTCGGTGACGTGCAGCAGGCCGTCGATGCCGCCGAGATCAACGAACGCACCATAGTCGGTGATGTTCTTGACGACGCCTTCGATCACCTGGCCCTCGGCCAGCGACTGGATCAGGCCCGAACGCTGCTCGGCGCGGGTTTCCTCGAGGACGGCGCGGCGCGACACGACGATGTTGCCGCGGCGGCGATCCATCTTGAGGATCTGGAAGGGCTGCGGAATGTCCATCAGCGGGGTGACGTCGCGAACCGGACGGATGTCGACCTGCGAACCCGGCAGGAAGGCCACGGCTCCGTTGAGGTCGACCGTGAAGCCGCCCTTGACGCGGCCGAAGATGACGCCCTCGACGCGGCTCGACTGCGAGAACTCGGCTTCGAGCTTGTCCCAGGCGGCTTCGCGGCGGGCGCGGTCGCGGCTGAGCATCGCTTCGCCATGGACGTTCTCGACGCGGTCGACATAAACTTCGACTTCGTCGCCGACCTTGAGATCGGCCTTCTGGCCGGGCGCGGGCGCGAATTCGCGCAGCGCCACGCGGCCTTCCGACTTCAGACCGACGTCGATGACGGCCATGTCGTTTTCGATCGCGGTGACGGTGCCCTTGACGACGCGGCCTTCGAAGCCTTCGTTCTCGCCGCCGAGGGTCTGGTTAAGGAGCGCCGCGAAATCGTCGCGGCTCGGGTTTGCCGTAGTGGCCATGGACAAATGTCTTCCTGTATCGGTTTATTCCGGCCATCCGGTTGTCTCCGGAGGTCTTTGGGCCAGAACCGCCATAGCGGCCGCATGCCGCCATGGCATCCGCTGGGCAGCCGATTCGCGGAGTCCCGAAAAGCATAAGGGCGCGGCAAAGGATCGGCGTTCTTTCCTGCCGACCCCCTGTCGCGCCTGCTGGCGAGCGTCTTTAGGAGCGCTGCGCCGTCCGGGCTTCCACGAGCTCGACAGCCCGTTGGACGGCTGCATCTATACCGAGATCGCTGGTATCGAGCAAGTCGGCATCCTCGGCCTGCCGCAGCGGCGCCGCCGACCGTCCCATGTCGCGTTCGTCGCGCGCGAGGATGTCGGCGAGGACGGCGTCATAGGCCACGCCCGCCGCCATCGACTCCATCTCGCGAAAGCGACGCTGTGCGCGCACCTCCGGCCGGGCCGTGACGAACAGCTTGGCATCCGCATCGGGCGCGATGACCGTGCCGATGTCGCGCCCGTCGAGCACTGCGCCGCCGGCCTGTCCGGCAAAGGCGCGCTGGCGGTCGAGCAGCGCCTCGCGCACCTGCGGATGCGCCGAAGCGAGCGAGGCCGCGCGCCCCGCCGACTCGGTCTTGAGCGCCGGATCTTCGAGCAGCGCCGCATCGAAATTGCAGCCGCGCAAGGCGTCGGCCGCATCGGCCGGATCGCCCCCGGCGCGCATCACCGACACGCCCACCGCGCGATAGAGCAGACCCGTATCGAGATGCGGCAGCCCGTAATGGCGGGCAAGCGCCTTGGCGATGGTGCCCTTGCCCGAGGCCGCCGGGCCGTCGACCGCGATGATCATGCGACCTCGGCGCCCAGGCCGGTCATCAGCGCGGCAAAACCGGGAAAGCTGGTGGCGACCGGGCTCATATCGTCGATCGTGACCGGCGCCGACGAGACCAGGCCTGCAACCGCGAAGCTCATCGCGATGCGATGGTCGAGCCGCGCGGCGATCGTCGCTCCGCCGGGCAGCGGATCGCCTCCGGTGCCGTCTATGATCAGCCCGTCCTCGAGTTCCTCGACCCGGGCGCCGATCGCGCGCAGCCCTTCGGCCATCACGGCGATGCGGTCCGATTCCTTCACGCGCAGCTCCTCCAGCCCGCGCGCGACGGTGCGGCCCTGCGCCAGCGCCGCCGCGACGAACAGGATTGGATATTCATCGACCATCGAGGCAACGGTCTCGACCGGGGTCTCGATCCCGTTCAGCACCGAATGGCGGACGACGATGTCGGCGACGGGTTCGCCGCCCACCTCGCGACGGTTGGCGAAGACGATGTCGGCGCCCATCATCCGAAGGACGTCGAACAGCGCCGCGCGGGTGGGGTTGAGCCCGACATTGGTGACGGTGACCTCCGATCCCGGCACCAGCAGCGCGGCAACGACCGGGAACGCCGCCGAGGAGGGATCGCCGGGCACGACGATATGCTGTGGCCGCAGATCCGCTTCGCCCCGGATCGAGATCAGGCGCGCGCCCGCGCCATCCTCTTCGACCGTCAGCTCGGCACCGAAGCCGCGCAGCATACGCTCGCTATGGTCGCGCGTTGCGACCGGCTCCACCACGCGGGTGATCCCCGGCGTGTTGAGACCCGCGAGCAGGATCGCCGACTTGACCTGCGCCGAGGCGACCGGAAGGCGGTAGTCGATCGGCACCGCCGGACAGAGACCGCGCACCATCAGCGGCAGGCGCCCGCCGGGACTGGCGCTGATATCGGCGCCCATCAGGCCGAGCGGCTCGATCACGCGGCCCATCGGGCGCTTCGAGAGCGAAGCGTCGCCGGTAAAGGTGGCGGTGATCGCATGGCTGGCGACGAGCCCCATCAACAGGCGCGTCGACGTGCCCGAATTGCCCATGTCGAGCGCGCCCAGTGGCTGGAGCAGCCCGCCGACCCCCACGCCGTGGATGCGCCAGACATCATCCTCGCCGCGCTCGATCGTGGCGCCCATCGCCCGCATGGCGGCCGCGGTGGCAAGCACATCCTCCCCCTCCAGCAGCCCTTCGACGCGGCTTTCGCCGATCGCGAGCGCGGACAGCATCAGCGAGCGGTGGGAGATCGACTTGTCGCCGGGAACGCCGGTGGTTCCGCTCAGCGGACCGGGAGCCGAGAAGCGCGCGGGGCGTGGGGTGGGGCCGTGCATAGGCGCGCGCTTTTGACAGCGGCGCCGCGCTATGGCAAGGCGCGCCACGTTTCGGCCCTCCATTGACTCGGGTGGCCGCTAAGTTTCCGCAATTTCGACTGGAGTTTCTGAACCGTGGTGAAACCTCAATGGGGCACCAAGCGGACCTGCCCGAAGTGCGGCACCCGCTTTTACGACCTGGAAAAGGACAATCCCGTCACCTGCATCGAATGCGGTGCGGCCTGGGAGCCTGAACCTGTCCTCAAGTCGAAGCAGCCGCTGCCGTTCGACGCGCCCAAGAAGGAGGGTCCGGAGCCCAAGGCGGTCGACACCGACCTGTCCGACGATCTGGACATCGACGAGGACGCCGAGGAGAATCCGGACGACGACGTCGATCTGGGCGGCGACGACGACATCGGCCTGAACACGGCCGACGACGAGGACGACAACTGATCCGCGCGCCGGGGCGGCCCAGCACGGGCCGACCCCGGCGGCGATCGCTACGAAATTGCGCGCACGATGCGAAAAGGGTCTTGCGAGGCCTTCGAAGCTGACCTAAAGGGCGCGCTCCGCCGCCGGCCCCAACCGGCGAGCGACCAAAATGGCACGGGGCCGTAGCTCAGCTGGGAGAGCGCTGCAATGGCATTGCAGAGGTCAGGGGTTCGATCCCCCTCGGCTCCACCATTTCCTTTTTCCACGAATTCCAAAGATGCGCAGAACCTGGCAGCTCGCCACAGGGCTATGCGCGACCATCCTGCGAATCCCTCTCCCTTGCTCCTCCGAACGCGCGTACATCTTGCTCTCAGGATCGGCAGAAAGCCGGCCTAAAGCATAGGAGAGGATGCGATGCGGCCGTGCATGGAGAGCACCGATGCAGGCGCGTAATCCGAGGATCATCTTCGAGGACGCCCTGCCCCACTGGGCGCCGGACCGAGCCTTCGCCCAGATCGTCAACGCGGGATCGCTGATCATCCCGGCGGTCGAGATCTTCCTGAACAAGGTGATGGCACGCGCCCTGAGCGAAATCTCCGACCCGGCCACGCGGCGCGACGTCGAGATTTTCATGGCGCAGGAGGGCAATCATTATCGCTACCACCGGCTGTTCAACAAGGTGATGGTGGCGCGCTATCCCGAGCTTCGCGCTTTCGATGCGGAGTTGACGGCGGAATATGAGGCGATGCTCAAAACACGCTCGCTCCGCGACTGCGCCGCCTATTGCGAGGGGTTCGAGTCGCTGGGCCTGATCCAGGCCGAGTTCTTCTTCGGGCATGTCGACGATCTTCTGGAGGGCGCCGACACACGCATCGTTCGCCTGTGGCAATGGCATCTGGCGGAGGAGTTCGAGCATCGCTCGGTCTGCTTCGACGTCCACCGGCAATTGGGTGGCGGCTATCTGAGCCGCGTCCGGGGTTTCGCTCTGGCGGCGCGACACCTCGGTCAATGGGGCAAGCGGGTTTCAGACCACCTGATCGCCTGCGACACGGCGGCGCTCGATGCGGCAAGCCGTGCGCGGCTGAACGCCGAGGAACAGACCTATCGCCGCCGCCTCCTGCGCTTCTCGCTGCCCCGGATCCTTGCCGTCCTATCGCCGGCCTATGATCCGGGCGGCAAGGCGGCGCCGCGCGGTTCCATCCGGCTACTCGAGAGCCTGACCGCGCCGTAGCGATCATCATCCGTCCAGCAACTGCCTTGCCAAGTAGCCGCAAAACTAGCGCATTAATCACGCTAGGAGGAACAGGGGACATTCATGACGAAGCACGACAAACAAGCCGACGTGGCCCAGCCCGATGCGCCCAAGCAGCCATGGGCTGCCCCGCAGATGATCGAGATCGATGCGGTCGCAGCTACGCTGGCGGGCGGCGATGCGGTAGCCGATCAAGACCCCAATCGGGTATCCTGATCCCGGCCTTCAGGCGGAGTAGGTTGCTGCGCGGCGAGCTAAGCTGCTCGCTAGCAGGACTGGCACCCGGTCGGGCCCTTGGCCGTCGTAACCAAACGCCCTTGGATTCGGCCACATATGACCGAGGTGGATGCGGGCGGGCTCCAGCACGATCGACGACACGGATACCGAAGAACCGTGCTGACCGCCGATGCTCTCTAATTTGCCCTTTGTGATCGATAACAGAGGGTCAACCCAACATGGCAGACAATGAGGCGATGATCGCCGGATTATCGGCGCTGCTGCAGCCCGAGAAAGTCGATTCCTTCCTCGCGGCATTTGCAGAAAAACGGCCCCTGATGCTGCGCACGTCGCGCGACGATCTCACGCGGTTCTTCCCATGGTCGGAACTGAACCACTGCATCTCCATGGACAGCCTCATGTCCGGGCGCGTCAGACTGATGCGGGCAGGACGGGAAGTTCCCATCGATCTCGTCAGCCGGAGGAAGGATAATCGCGAGCGCGTGCTGCTCGCCAAAGCCCTGCACCTGCTGTGCGAACAGGGGCTGAGCATACAACTCATCGGACTCCACAACCTGAGTCCGAAGATCGCAGCCCTCACCGCCGCGCTCGAGCGCGAATTGCGCGCAGACATGCAGGTCAATGCCTATGCCAGCTTCACCCGCGGCGGGGCCCTGCCACCCCATGCCGACGAACATGACGTCCTGATATTGCAGATCGACGGCAGGAAGGCGTGGAAAGGCTATGGGGGCGCGGAGGCCCGCCCCCTCAAGGGCGGGATCGCCAGGATCGAACAGCCTTCGTGGGAAGAGGAGCTCCAACCGGGTGACCTGCTCTACCTGCCGCGTGGCGAGGTCCACCATGCGACGGTCGTCGGCGAACGATCGCTGCATCTGACGATAGGCATCCAGAACCTCAAGGCCTGCGACAGTCTCTCCTGGCTGCGCGAACGCGGCATTCAGGACATCCTCTTTCGTGAGGATATTGCCCCGCAGGGGCCAGGCGACGCGGCCGACCGGCGGTCGACGGGGATCAAACAAGCTCTCCATGAGCTGGTCGATAAACTGGACCTGCGCGACATGCTTGCGGATCGGGACCGCCGCGTGGCGCCCTTCCGACCACTCAACCTCGGCTTTTTCGGTCCGCTTGCGCCGCGAAGCTGGGTCTCCCCATCCTTGCGCCGCTACCCCGACCTCCCCGCCGAAGGTGACGCCCGGATCGAGGCAGATGGGGTCCAGATCGCGCTCGACTCCGCCGAGCGCGCCCTGCTCATCAGGCTTCTCGACAGCGGGGGCAGTCGCGTCGATGCCCTGCTGCAAGGACCAGAAGCAGAAGCGACCGAACGCGCGCTGTCGGGACTGATACGCAAGTCGCTGCTGTTCGTCCTGGACGATTGAGGCCGACGGATTTCGGTCCGATAAGCGCCAGCTCAGGCGTTGCTGCCACTGGCCTTGCGCGTGAACATGCCCGTCGAAAGCCCGCGCATGAGTTTCAGATTATATCGATAATAGGACGCGCGATCGGCCGGATCGGCCTGCTCCAGCGTCTGCGCCAGACCGAGCAACGTGTCGACGTCGACCACCTCGTGACAAGCCCGGGTCGCCGATTGCCGCTCAAGCTCGTCGACCAGAGGGCGCTGCGCCTGCAACTGCACGGCCTTCCAGTCGGATGCCGCCAGCCCCCTGTGCTGGTCCTCCCAGATCGGCTCCGGAACACGGCTTCCGAAAGCCTTTCGATACAGCCATTTTGGATGACCCTCGCGCAGAAAGATGTCCGCAGGCGTGGCGAGGCAAAATTCGAGCACCCGCCGATCAGCGGTCGGATCGCGCCGATCTATACGGAAGGCTGCGCGAATGGCAGCGTTCATCGGCGCGGCGTCAGTTCGACCCCACGCATGCCGGAACCAGTCGTGCCAGGACAGAAGGCGGGGGGAGAGCGCATCGGCGAGCCGCGGGTCGTCCGGTCCGCCATATCCGAGGTTGTGGAGCAAGGCCGGCGCGATGGGAAAGAGATCGGAATAGATCGGATGCCTGCGAAGCCGCCTGACAGCGGCGGGAAGCCGCGTCGTCAGCGCTCTCCGAACGACCGTGTAGAGGCGATACTCCGCCCGGTCCGTATAGCCGTTGTGGCGGAGGCGTCCCGTTTCCGCGAGGAGCCTTCCCCAGCGCCCCCGTTCCGCCATCTCCGACAAGGCGTGCTGGCCGGTATAGCTGATCCCGAAATTGCCTTTGGTCCCGACGAGGATCGTCGAATTGCCGCGTCTCGCCGCCAGCGCATAGCCCAGACACAACCAGGCCGTGTTGAGCGGATTCATGACGGGCTGATCGGCATAGCTGATCAGCCGCTCGACCTCGGCCAGCAGGTCGGCATCGGCGAGATGGACGAAATGATGGTCGATATTCGGATGACGCGCCGCGACCAGCCTGGCCAGAGGCCCTTCGTCGAGGCGGGCGTCGGCCATATATTGCTGGGGCACGTCGGATCGCGGCACATTGGTGATGGCGGTCAGCCGCTCCCCGCGCGCCGCGAGGATCGGCGCGGCGCTGGTGGCGACGGCGGCGCTGTCGAGCCCGCCGCTGAGCAGAAGGGCATTGCCGCGCACGCTGCGCAGACGCGCTTCGACGGCCTGGTCCAGAACCGAGCGCAGTCCCTCGGCATAGTCTTCCGGCCGGGACAGGCGCAGAGGCGAAATGGCTTCCGGTCGCCAATGGCGCCGCACATCCACCCGCCCATCGGTATGCACGCGCACCAGATGCCCCGGCTCGACGCTCGAAATTTGTTCGTAGAAACTCCGGCCTCCCCCGTCGGACTGCAGCAACTGCCAGCGCGCGAGCCGCACCGCGTCAAGCCCGCGCCCTATGTCCGGCAGCGACAGCAACAGGCTGGGCATGGACGCGAAGGCGAACCACCCCTTGCCGCGATGATAATGGAGCGGCCGGGCGTCACAATGGTCCCGCACGATCAGCAGCGAGCGATCGCGCGCATCCCAGACCGCAAAGGCAAAGTCGCCGACAAGACGGTCGATTGCGGCCTCGCCCCAGCGCTCATAGGCGGCAAGAAGAATGTCGGCATCGCTTCGACGGGCCAGATCGGGCGTGGTGAGGCCCAAGGACGCGCCCAATTCGGTACGATTGTCCAGACGGACATCTGCAACGAGGGTTATCGCCCCGCCGGCGCCAGAAAGCGGCTGCCGATCGAAACGGTCTTCAGGCAGGAGCCGCAGCAAGGCGCTGCCCAGCGCGACGTCGCCGCCCTCCCAGACCCCCGACCGGTCGGGACCAAACATGGCCGCCGCGCGCTGCATCCTTTCGCAGGCCGACCGCGCGCCGGGACGACCATCGATGTGCCAGGCTCCGTAGATAGCGCTCATGATGCCGCCGACAGATGGGTGGCGTGCGCCATGCGGAGTTGCTCCAGCCGCTGATAGGGTTCTCGCAACAGCGTCTCGAAGAGACACTCGACCGCAGGCTCGACAGCCTTATCCGGTGTGATGGCCGGCCTCATGCGGCCGGGCACCTTCGCATCGCGTTGTGCGAAATCTGCAAAGCGAGCGGCGAGATCGGCCGCCGGACGCACGTCGAAATGCGCACAAACGGCCGGCATCGACGGAGCCAGTTCAGCGTAGTTGATCAGCAGCCAATGCTCCGGCCCGCCCTCCGCGATCATGGCAATGACCGCTTTCATGCCGTCCGCCATCGTCCCCGCGACATGGGCCAGCACGCCCTCCTCCTTTGCATGGCGTCCCCAGATCGGCGGCCGTGCGACGAAAGATGCAAGGGCCGAGCGTGGCTCGCGATAGAGGTAGATTTTGGGGACAGCGGGCCAGAGGCCCTGAAGCCGGTCGACCGATCGGGCATTCCAGCTCGACAGCTTGACGACGAACGGACCGGGTTGCGGGGAAGCTCCTTCGCGCAGCCTGTGCATCAGATAGCGCAAAGCATCCTCGCGATGCGTCGATGGCCGCGTCCGCCAGAACCCTTCGCCGCTCAGAACGTCGTTGATGACGCCCGGCTCGGAAACGACCCGGCATCCCTGTAGCGCAGACAGGGCAGTAGCGAGAAGCGTCGAGCCGCATCGCCCGCTGTGGAAGATCAGACCATCGGGCGCAGCCGCACCTTCGATCTCCATCCGCGACACACGCCTGCTGGAAAAAGGACGCTCCAATGCGCGCGCTGCCTCGATCTGGTCGTGCTGGAAGAGGAAGTCTTCGCGCATAGCCGTAACGTCGACTTCCACGATCTCCAGTCCGTCGGCCAGCGGAAAGGCCCGCACCGGAATCAGCCGAGCCCGACCCTCGGGTTCAGCCGTCGATGAGGACGACATTGCGGGCAACGGCATGATCGAGAAAGCGCATGGCGTCGGCCTCGATCACCGCGCGTGGGGCATCATAGGTCTGGCACAGCCGATCGACGATGGTCCGGACGGCAAGGGGCTCCGCCATCTGCCGCCAGATATCGGACGCCACGCGATCGAAGGTGAAATAGGATCCCGTGTCGGCAGCGAGCAACACGATCTCGCCGTCGATCTCCGACCACATCAGATCGGGATTGCGCGCGAGGATATGGTCGGGACCGATCGACCGCCGTGCTTCAGACATGAGGGCGGGATATCGGAAAGCGCCGCGATTGGGAACGGATAGGATGCGGTGGACGGGGGGCACAGAGGAAAGTCGGGGTGAGCCCCCGCTAGGCGCCTGCCTTCAAAACCCAACTCTCCGCGCGTCCCGCCGATCCAACTTGGCATCCGCGTGGCGAAGCCGATACCTATGCACTCCCCTTCGCCTTCCGGCAGCAAGGAGCACGGCCTTGCCCTTTCAACCATTCGGCTACCGCTTCGACATCGCCTCGCCACTGTCGCCAGCGGAGGAGAGGGCGGCCATTCGCGCGCGCAAGAATGGATATGTTCGACCGCAATAACGGCGCGCGTGGATGGGTGGCGGCGCGGTGCAATCCAGAGCAGCATCGCCCACCCTTCTTGACATCCACCATTGGTCCTTTCGTTCAGCAGCGGCACGACCACGGGGCCTTCTCACCCACCATGCAGCAGACGGCTTTGAAAATCCCTGAACCAGCCATAAAAATCGAACAGGTACAAAATCTTCGACGGCTCAGCAGATGGCTTGCTGACCGAATACTCCGTCGAATGGAATTTCTCGGTCGTGAGATAGGCTGCAGGAACGGTGTAGATCAGGCCGGCCACGACAGTGATGAGCAAGACGATTTTCGCCCGCCGGCGCGCGCTTATCAGAGCGGGATCGATCGCCGAAAAGATGGCGGCCGTCAGAAACAAGCTCTGCACATAGGTGATGCGGACTTCCGCCGCCATCGCCAACGGCAAGGACATTACCACGGCGAAAATAAGCAGCTGCCGCGTCGTCGGCGAGGAACTGCGACATTTTAAGAGCAGCCAGCCGACGCCGGTTGCGCATAGCAAGTATGCCCAAGCGAGCACAGGAGTGGCAAAGAAGGGAATAGGCACGACCAACGTAAACCAACCCAGCACCAAGTTCTTGAAATGATTGAGACCGCGCATGGCAGGTCCCAGGTTGGCCAGCCTTTCCGGCGACTCCATATGTTGAAGCGAATATGCTGCAATCGCAACCGAAAGCAGCAGCAGCAGCAGGCCCGCGATGAGATCGCGCCTATTTCGGCGCAGACCCTTCGTCGTTAGAAAGACGAGCGGGAAGAACATGCATGTAACCTTGCTGAGAAAGGCGAGGATATAGAGCAGATAGGCTGAAAGCCGATGGTCCCTCTGGTGCGCGATCAGGCAGAGGAGCAGGAAGAATGCCATGAGCGCGTCGTTGCGCTGAGATATCCAGACTGCCGGAAAGACCGTCTGGGGCAGCATCGTCCAAACCAGAACTGCAAAGCCGGCCTTGACTGAGCCCAAACCAGTTCTGAGCCACAGAAAAGCCAAAGCGCAGTTTGCTGCATGCAGAAGAAGATTGGCGGCATGGTGGGCGAAGGCGCTTTGGCCGAACATACTGTTGAGGAAGGGATAGCTGAGAAACCACAGAGGACGAAAATGGGGCCCGGTGAGGGTCTGATCGATCGCCGCCTTGTAGCTTAGATTCATCAGGAAAAAGTCGTCGGTAACGAAACCGAAAAAAGCTGCTCGTCCGAGCATAGCGAAGTAGATGCAGCCAAGGCCAAAGATCGGAATAATCCACCGACCACTAATGACTCGCATCGCCCCCACGCCCCGATCCATCCTGTATCTGAAACATTCTCACTCGCCGCTCGGCGTAACGCGTTATGAAGGCTTACGAAAGATAACGATTGAAAAGGCTGCAAATTAAGCTCAACCCTGCGAGGCGGGCATCATAATGCCCCTCCGGCACCCTCCTCATTCCCTATAGCTCGTTAAGCAATGAACGCTTATCGCGTTCGTGAACTTGACCGTCCTTTCGCCAGCGATCACGCGGCCGAGTGCCCCGAATTGGTGAAGGCACAAAGTTCGGTCGCTCAGCCAAGGCTGAAAACCCTCCACTGCTCTGGGTAGCGGCGCATAAGAAATATAGCAGCAATATATTGAAATATAATATAAATTGGGGTAATTACTTACAGTTTCGCAGATTAGTTGTTAACCCTGTCATAATAATATGGCTCCCGGAGTGCAGGAGCTGGAAATGATCAGATGGTTTGTGGCGGATGCGCCCATAAGACTAAAGTTCAACATCATTGCGATGGTCAATGCTTCGATCGCTGCGACAGGTCTGGCTGCACTGCTCCTGTCGGGGTCGGCGCCGATGTCACTAGAAACCGTGGCCGTCGCGACGATCGGTGCCACGATCGCCGGATTCACCTTTCTGTTCAAGAAGCTGATCTGCGATCCTTACGTCACCACGGTGGTGCGTATGGAAGCGCTGGCGGAGGGTGATCTGGACAGCGAGGTGCGGTTCACCCAGCACCGCGACTGTGTCGGCCGGATGACCACGGCAATGTCCGCCTTTCGCGACAATGCGCTGCAGGTTCAGCGCGCTGCGGAAGCCGAACATGTCGCGAGAGAGGCGCAACGGACGGTAATCGGGGCGCTGGCCGGCGCGCTCGGCGCTCTCGCCTCCGGCGATCTCACGACGAGGCTGAACGAACCTTTTCCGGAGGATTATGAGGAGCTGCGGCAGCATTTCAACGAGGCCATCGCCTCTCTGGACGAGGCACTGTCAGCGACCAGCGACGCCACGCGAGGCGTGCACACCGGCGCCCAGGAAATTCAGAAGGCGTCCGACGAACTCGCCCGGCGAACAGAGATGCAGGCCGCCAATCTCGAAGAGGCTGCCGCTTCGGTCGGGCTGATCACTTCCACTGTTGCCGCCACCTCCGCCGATGCGGCGCGGGCGGACGCGGCGGTCGAGCAGGCACGCGAAGAAGCCACGCACGGTAGCCAGATCGCCCGCGACGCGGTCGAGGCGATGAGCAGTATCCAGAATGCGTCACGCGAGATCGCAAAGATCATCAACGTCATCGATGGCATCGCCTTCCAGACCAACCTCCTGGCGCTGAATGCCGGCGTGGAGGCAGCCCGCGCCGGCGATTCCGGCCGCGGCTTCGCGGTGGTCGCAAGCGAGGTGCGTGCGTTGGCGCAACGAGCGGCGGACGCAGCGAAGGACATAGCCGGGCGGATCAATGGCAGCGTTACCGAGGTGGCGAGCGGCGTGCAATTGGTGACTGCGGCGGGCGCCTCGCTGCAGACGATCAGCGCCAAGATCGCTGATGTCAGCGAACTGGTGTCTGCTATTGCGCGGGCTGCGGAGTCCCAATCTGCCAGTCTCGGCCAAGTCAATGCCGCCGTTCTGGAGCTCGACCAAGTCACGCAGCAAAATGCCGCCATGGTAGAAGAGGCGACCGCCGCCGCCTCGTCCCTGAACGATGAAGCCGGCAGCCTGATGGGGACGGTGTCCCGCTTCCAGGTCGGTACGCAGCAGGCGCGGAAGTTGGTCGCACGGAATGCATCGCCTGTTCGCCCGCCCCTTCAGCTCGCGGCGGTAGGCAGGCGCGGCTCGGCAGCCCCCACAGAGGACTGGCACGCATTCTGACGCGGCGCGCGGCGCTGCCCTCGATATTGTGGGTCAACGGCCCACCAACCGAACGCCCCTGCCTCTCCACCGAGGGCAGGGGCGACCTGCTTGCGACCTAAGTCGGCATATATGTGGATAGGCGGCGCGGGCCGGAAGACAGACGGCGGCCCACTTGTGACAGAGCCGGCTCCCTCCGTCGCCGCCGCAATGTTTCAGGATGCCGGCCAGCTTACAATCCTGTCCGAAGTGGCTCCATTCCGGTGACGCGTGACGCCGGACCATGCATGATATGGTCGTCGGTCGCGCCGATAGGATCATGATAGCGAGCCGATACGGAGGATGCCCATGTCGCTGACGCTCTATGCCCACCCCTTTTCCTCCTACAGTCAGAAGGTTCTGATCGCTCTGTGGGAGAATGATACGCCCTTCGCCTATCGCCACATGGAGGAGCCGGGGGCCGGCGATGCGTTGCGTGCGCGCTGGCCGATAGGCAAGTTTCCGCTGCTGGTCGACGGGGACCGCAGCATCGCCGAGACGAGCATCATCATCGAGCATCTCGACCTGCACCATCGCGGCGCGGTCCGCTTCCTGCCCGACGATCCCGCAGCGGCGCTGGAGGCGCGCCTGCTCGATCGCATATTCGACAACCATGTGATGAACGCGATGCAGGGCGCGGTGAACGAATCGCTGCGGGAGCGGCCAGACCGGCTCGACGAGGCAAAGAGGACCGCCGCCGCTGCGCTGGAGACCGCCTATGGCTGGCTGGAGGCCCGGATCGACGGGCGCCGCTGGGCGGCGGGCGACGATTTCTCGCTGGCCGACTGCGCGGCCGCGCCGGCGCTATTCTATGCCGATTGGGTCCACCCGATCGGCGGGGCCTTTCCTGTCTTGCGGACCTATCGCAGCCGACTGCTCGAACGGCCGTCCTTCGCGCGAGCGGTCGAGGAAGCGCGCAAATATCGCCATTATTTCCCGCTCGGCGCTCCCGATCGCGACTGACCGGACGCAAGGCCGGACCGCATAACGATCGGTTAACCATGAAATGCCTAGGAAATCCGTGGGCAATAACGCCCATGAGGACCACGCACATGACATCCATCAGCGGAAGCATGTCGCGCATGTCCATGCCGTCCATGAACGACATACTGAAGTCCAAGCTTCAGTCGGCGGTCACGGCGGGCACCGTCAAGGCGGAAGACCAGACCGCCCTGAGCAGTGCCCTGGACGACATCGACAGCGTGATGAAGTCGAGCGGACCGCCCAAGCCGGGCATGGATCCGAGCGCGATCAAGGAAAAGGTGAGCGGCCTGATCGACCAGGAGGTCGCGGACGGCAAGCTCACCGAAGAGCAGGCAGCCGAGCTGCGCGAGTTTCTGGACAATGCCGCCAGGAACGGCCCCGCCGGCGGACAGGTCGCGGATGCGAGCGGCGAGCAGGACGGCGAAGCCTTCGCCATAGACGGCATGAGCGGGCCTCGTGGCCCGGGCGGGCCGCCCCCTCCTCCCCCCGCGAACGAAGAGACCAGCGACGATTCGACGACGAGCCTGGCCGATGCTCGCGAGGACGCGGTCGAAGCGCTGATGACATTCCTGGAGCAGTTGTCGAAGTCGACCGCTGAAAACTCCGTCTATACGTCGGGCGGAACCTCGTCCGGCTCGAACTACTCGTCGCTGCTGGTCGATAAGACCGCTTGACCGACGACGCGCGCAACGGCCCGGCAACCGGACCGATCGGCTGAACGACCATCAGCCTGGCGGGGATCAGACCGCCAACGCGCAGCATATAGGCCGACCGCAAGACGGTCGCCCCCTCCCCCGATCGACGATCAATAGACATGCTGACAGCGACAGCCTCATCTGCGGCTGCCGGCCGTCGGTGACCATCCTCGAGTCCTGAAGGCCCAGGCCAAGCTGTGCCGGCGGGGAGGCCGGACGACCACCCGACATCCGACGGCGATCAGACCGTCACGCGTGAACTGGCACTTTCACGCATCCGCCACTGCCCCCGTAGGTGAACAGCGATTCCGACTAGAGCCGCGTCATTTTGCCTGGATTTGTCAGATTGTTGCAGGATGTTGCAGCGCCTGGGCCGCGCCCGGACGCCCCGGTCGGCCGTTCGTCGCAACGGGGCTGGCCACGCGCAGCCCATAACGATAAAACAGACATGCATGTTTGTATTTTCCGACAGCGGAGAATGCGGACCGGCGGCGCGGGCGGGCAAGGCCGGTCGTGCCAGCCCCTTCCCGAAGCGGAAGAATGTCCGCCGGGCGCAATCAGGAGATGGGTGCATGACCGAAGACGGCCGTTATGATCATCGTCTGACCTGGCCGGTCAATCCCGAGGCGCCGGCCGACAGCTATGAAGCCAAGGCGCCCTATATCGACAATGGCTGCGCGCCGATCTCGCCCGAGCGCTATTACTCGGCCGATTATATGGAGGCGGAACGCCGGCTGCTGTGGCCCCGCGTGTGGAACTGGGCGGCGCGCGAGGAGGACATTCCCGACGCGGGCGACTATGTCACCTTCGAGATCGGCCGCGAGAGCTTCATCGTCACGCGCGACGAGACGGGGGCGATCCGGGCCTATGCCAATGTCTGCCCGCATCGCGGCAACCGGCTGGTATCGGACGAGGAAGGTTCGCGGCCCGGCGGCTTCACCTGCCCCTTCCACAACTGGAATTTCGGGCTGGACGGAAAGGTCGCGCGCGTCACCGACCGCGAGACCTTTCGCCCCGAGGCGCTATGCCGGCCGATGGACCTGGCCGAGGTCCGCTGCGAAAGCTGGGAAGGCTTCGTCTTCATCAACATGGACGAAAAGGCCCCGCCGCTGATCGAGACGCTGGGACCGCTACCCGCCCATGCGCGGCCCTATCGGCTGAAGGACATGCGGATCATGCGCCGGGTGCAGGCCGTGTGGGAAGCGAACTGGAAGATCGGGGTCGACGGCTTCAACGAGGCCTATCATGTCCATGCGATTCACCCGCAGATCCTGCCGGTGTTCAACGATTATAATGCGCAGATCGACCTCTATCCCAACGGCATGAGCCGGATGGTGACCAAGTTCGCGACCGAAAGCCCGCGCATGGGCCAGGAAGGGTTGAACGCCGGGCTGCGCGCGACGATGATCGAAGTCGGGATCGACCCCGACAGCTTTTCAGGCGACAAGAGCGACGTCCGCAAGGCGGTCCAGGCGGCAAAGCGCAAACGTGCCGAGGCGCTGGGGCTCGACTATTCCGGCTTCCTCGACAACCAGCTGACCGACGACTGGAACTATGCGATCTTCCCGAACATCCAGATGGGTATCCATCCGGAGGGCGTGTCGATGCTCTATTTCCGGCCGCACGCGACCGACCCGCGCAAGTTCATCTTCGATGTGATCGTCATGATGCATCCGCAGGAAAGCCCCGAAATCCTGCCGCCCGCCTATATGGGACTGCCCGAGGGCTGGGACATTTCGGGCCGGGAAAAGGCCGAGATCCAGCATATCGACTGGCGCGAGGGCGGGCTGGGCGAAGTGTTCGACCAGGACAGCAGCCTGTTCGCCGAGGTGCAGCGCGCGATCGAAAGCCGCTTCTTCCGCGGATCGATCCTGTCCGAACAGGAGCAGCGCATCGGCCATTTCCATGCCGAGCTCGACCGCTATGTCGAAGGGAAGCGCTGACCCTACTTCCGCCAGCAGCCTTCAGGGCGCGATGCGGACGAAAGGCAGGAAGGCCGAGCGGGCGTGGTCGATGAAACGACGCTCGTCCTCATAGGCGTCACCCGCAATGTCGGGCGAGGCGAGGCGCGCCTGCATCGCGGGAAGGTCGGCGAACAGCGCCTGGGCGACACCATCGAACGGCGCATCGGGCAGACCGGCCGGCTGCGTCGCCGATCCGCGCGGGTGGATCTGGCGATAGCCGTTGACCGGGTTGCGCCGGCCGAAATCGGCATGGACGTCTAGCCAGTAGCGCTGGAAACCGGCGGCGGTGAGATGGCCCAGGCGAACGAGCGGGCAGAACAGCGCAACGTCGCCCTCGCCCCCGACGATCTCATAGCCGGTTCCGACGAAGGCAAGCGACCTCGCCCGATCGAGGCCGGTCGCCGCCGCCAGCGCGACCGCCAGCCGATCGGCGGCGGCAGAACCGACCGCCTCGAGCACCAGATCATAGCCCGTGCCCGGACCGGCAGCGCCCTGCGGGCTCGGACCGAGCAGGTCGCGGGGCAAGGCGCGCCAGGCGTGGAGGTCCGCACATCCGGTGCACGCGGACAACAGCGTCGGGTCGACCTCGCCCGGATCGGAGAGGACGAGAAAGGCGAGCGTGGTGGGGATGCCGGGTGGTCGGCTGCTCATGGCTCTCTCTCCTGCGCGCTCCGGTCGTGCCGGTCTGCTCAGCGTGGCCGATCGGGGACGACGACGCACCACTGACTAAGGAGAGGGGAGAGAGCCCCTTGCGGCAAGAGCGGCCGCAGATTTGCGTCTTTTACACATTAACTTTCTGTAATGTTGTCCTAAACGCAACGATCGCAGGCAGGAACCCGCATTGCTCGACGCAATGAAATGTTACAAGGCTGTTTCCCAACGACGGTAACTGTCTTGCGCACCGTCTTTTTGCGCCATCATCAGAGAGGGTTGGCCGAAATGAAGACGATCCTGACCGCAGCCGCCGCGCTGGCGCTTTCAACGGTCCTCCATCCCGCGGGCGCTGCGGCGGCCGAGCAGACCTTCTCCGCACCCGTTAAGGACGACGTGCTGTCGCGGATGTTCATCTGGTGGAACCAGGCGATCAAGGATCCGAACGGCTTCACGGTCGAGGCGTTCAGCCGCTATTTCACCGACGACGCGGTGCTGCGCATCAACGGCACCAATCGCGCAGCCGGCATCCAGAACCTCACCGAGCGCTTCCGCATGATCCAGAAGGGTGTTGAAGCGGTCGAGATCAAAGTGCCCTTCGTAGAGGCTTTCTCCTCGCCCGACGGGTCGAAGATCTTCACCTATCACCTCGAGGAAGCCGTCGAGAAGGGCAAGACCAGCCATTCGATGGTGATGGGCTATGCCGAGATCCGCGACGGCAAGATTGCCCTCGTCAACTTCATCAGCATCGACGGTCAACCGGGCCCAATCGCCGGCAAGTGACCTGATACAAGGCCCGTTATACGGGCCGCACCACAAGCCGGCGGCGGCATGCCGACCGGTTCTTCCAAAAGGGAATGACATGAAACGCTCTGCCTTCGTCCAGCTGCTGCTGGCCGGGATATCCTTTGCCGCGCCCGTGATGGCCCAGACAGCTGCCGCCGACGCCAATGGCGCCGACGGCGACATCGTCGTCACCGCGCAGCGTCGCCAGCAGCTGGCGACCGACGTGCCGATCAGCCTGACCGTGTTCGACGACAAGGCGATCACTCGCCAGAACGTCCAGGGCATCGACGACTATTTCTCGCAGACGCCGAACGTCAGCTTCACCTCGACCGGTGCGCGCGACCGCAAGGAAATCAGCATCCGCGGCATCACCAACCAGCTGAGCGCCGACGCCATCCCGAGGACGAGCACCTTCGGTTTCTACATCGACGAGTTCAACGTCTCGACCGGCACCGTGAACCCCGAGATCGTCGACATCGACCGGATCGAAGTGCTGCGCGGGCCGCAGGGTACCTATTTCGGTCGCAACTCGGTCGGCGGCGCGATCAACATCACGACCAAGCAGGCGAACACCCAGGAGTTCGAGGGCGAAGGCTCGATCGGCTATTCGAGCTTCGACACGCTCGACGTGCACGGCGTCGTCAACGTGCCGATCGTCACCGACAAGGCGGCGATCCGGGTGGTCGGCCGCCTGTCGAAGAGCGACGGCAACATCAAGAACATCAACCCGATCGGCGGCGGCAACGACTCCGACTATAAATATGGCAAGGCGATGCTCCGCCTGACGCCGACCGACCGTCTGACGGTCGACCTGACCGGCGTCTACACCAAGGAAAATGTCGGCATGCGCGTCGGCGTGCCCTCGGGCGTGCTGGGCTATACCGCGCTGCAGGTCGTCTATCCGGGCGTGACCAATCCGGTCGCCGATCCCGACGGCGTCGGCTTCTTCCCCGACAACGACAACAAAGTGAACTTCAACCGCCCGCAGAAGATCGGCACGGAGTTCTACTACTTCACCGGCCGTGCGAAGTGGGATTTCGACTTCGCCACGCTGACCAGCATCACCGGCTACATCCACTCCAAGCAGTTCCTGCAGGGCGATATCGACGGCTCCAGCAAGGACTATTACTACGAGACGAAGCCGATCAGCCGGTCCTCGTTCAGCCAGGAAGTCCGCCTGCAGTCGAACGACAATGGCAGCCCGCTCAGCTGGACCATCGGCGCGCTCTATGCGACCGACAAGGGCAACATCAACCAGTTCACCTTCACCGGTGCCGACAACCCCTTCGGCCTGCCCGCCGACCTGCAGATCACCTCGACCCAGAACCGCGGCAAGTCCGAAAGCTGGGCGATCTTCGGCGAAGGCGTGTACAAGCTGAACGACGCCCTCTCGGTAACGCTCGGCGGCCGCTACACCCATGAGAAGGTGACCGTCGCGCAGCTCAACACCTCGACCGGCGGCGTCAACGGCGTGGTCGACGACAGCGCGAGCTTCAACAATTTCTCGCCGCGCGTGACCGTCGCCTATGAGCTGGCCGATCGCACCAACCTCTATGCGACCGTATCGCGCGGCTTCAAGGCGGGCGGCGTCCAGATCAATCCGTTGATCAACGACACCTCCTACGCGCCGGAAAGCCTGTGGAACTATGAGGTCGGCTTCAAGACGCAGGCGTTCGATCGCCGCCTGCTGTTCAACGTCGCCGCCTTCTACATGGACTGGAAGAATCTCCAGACCGAGTTCGCGGTGGCCCGCGCCGACGCAGCCGGCAACATCACCTTCATCTCGGGCATCGAAAATGCGGCCAAGGCCCGCAGCTACGGCGCCGAGGCGGATGCGACGTTCAAGCTGACGCGCGACCTGCAGGTGGGCGGCACCGTCGGCTATCTCAGCGCCGAGTTCCGCAAATATGAGAACGCCTTCATCGACGGCCAGATCATCGACCTGTCGGGCAGGCGCATGCCGAACTCGCCCAAGTGGACGCTGAGCGGCTTCGGCGAATATAACTTCACCCCGGCGGAAGGCTTCGACAGCTTCGTCCGTGCGGAGTGGGTCTATCGCAGCTCGATCTACTCGGACAAGGCCGCGCTCCTGTACAACATCTGGCCGTACAAGGTTCCCGCCTTCAACCAGTGGAACCTGCGCGCCGGCTTTACTCGCGGCAATGTCGAGGTGCAGGCGTTCGTGGAGAATGTGTTCAAGAACAAGTACTTCACCAATGCCTATGAAAAGGCGTTCGCTGGCGGCCTCTATGTCGAGCCGTCGGTGCGCAACATCGGCACCCGCGTGACGTGGAAGTTCTGATCCACTGACCAGCCCATGCTGGCCCGTCGTCGCCTCCCGGCGGCGGCGGGCCATATGCGTTTCCGGCAGGAAACGTCTTCCTCACCCTCTTCCGCCTGCACGCCTCGGTCATGCTATGCGTGCAGACCGCGATAACGGCTCCAGCACCGCCAGCTTGCTCGAAGGACACCGACGCCGATGAAGACCGACCAGCGTTTCCTCCTCTCGCTCCTCGTCGCCGCTTCGACCCTCGTAAGCGCCACCATGGCCGCCGCAACGGCCGCCGATCCCGACAGGGCGCCGCTGCCCCCGGTCCCGGCCTGGCACGGGAAGAGCGAGAAGCTGGCCGTCAAGCCAAACGATCCCTGGATCACCCCCGCCGAGAACAGCGGCCTGACAGCAACCGCGACCTATGCCGAAACGGCGGCCTATCTCGACCGGCTCGCAGCCGCCTCGCCGCTGATCCGCGTCGAACGCTTCGCGAAGACGCCGCAAGGCCGCGACATGCTGCTGGTCGTCGCCAGCAAGGACGGCGCCACGCTCGATCCGTCCAAGCCGCTGCTGCTGGTGCAGGCGGGCATCCATTCGGGCGAGATCGATGGCAAGGACGCCGGCATGATGCTGCTGCGCGACATCGCGCTGCGCGGCAAGGTCGGGCTGCTCGACCGCGTCAACTTCGTCTTCGTGCCGATCTTCAACCTCGACGGGCATGAGCGAAGCTCCGCCTATAACCGACCCAACCAGCGCGGGCCGGTGTCGCAGGGATGGCGTACGACCGGGCAGAACATCAACCTCAACCGCGATTACATGAAGGCCGACGCGCCCGAGATGCAGGCGATGCTGGGCCTGTTCAACCGGTTCGACCCGACGCTCTACATGGACCTGCACGTCTCCGACGGGCTCGACTTCCAATATGACATCACCTTCGGCTGGCAGGAGCCGCAATATACCAAGTCGCCTGCGATCAACCGCTGGTTCGAGAGCGTCTATCGCGGCCAGGCCAATGCCGGGTTGAAGGGCGCGGGCCATGTGCCGGGGCCGCTGATCCTCGCTGCCGATGATCGCCATCCCGAAAAGGGGCTTATGCTGCCCGCTTTCCCGTCACGCTTCTCGCACGGCTATGGCGATCTGCGGCATATGCCGGCGGTGCTGGTGGAGAATCATTCGCTCAAGCCCTTTGGCCGGCGCGTGCTCGGCACCTATGTGCTGCTCGAACAGACGCTGAAGACGCTCGCCAGCGACGGCACCGCGCTGAAGGCCGCGATCGCCGCCGACCGCAAGGCGACCGGCCCCGAGGTTATCGCCTGGAAGAGCAAGGCCGACCCCGTTCGCACCATCGATTTCCTGCCGATGCAGGCCGACTATTACACCTCGCCTGCGTCGGGGGCCGAGGAGGTCCGCTGGCTCGCCAAGCCGGCACCCGCCGCCGTTGTTCCTCTTTACGGGTCGGAGCCTGACGTGACGGTGACCCCGCCCGCCGCCTATTGGGTGTCGGCGGTCGACCGCGATGTGATCGACCGGCTGCGCCGCCACGGCATCCGCATGGAGACGATCGACGCGCCGCGCACGATCGAAGTCGACATGATCCGGGTGGCCGATCCCAAGCTCGACGCCACGTCTACCGAGGGCCGCGTGATGGTCCATGCGGCCGGCTTCGCGCATGAGCGGCGGCAGGAGACCTACCCCGCCGGGTCGGTGCGCGTGCCGACCGACCAGCCGCTGGGCGCGCTGGCGACGATGCTGCTCGAGCCGCAGGGAGAGGATTCGCTGTTCGCCTGGGGTTTCTTCCCCGCGCTGCTCCAGCGCACCGAATATATCGAAGGCTATGTCATCGCGCCGATGGCCGACGCGATGCTGCAGCGCGACCCGGACCTCAAGGCCGCGTTCGAGAAGAAGCTCGTCGAAGACCCGGCCTTCGCCGCCGACCCGCAGGCCCGCCTCGGCTGGTTCTACGCCCACACGCGCTACTATGACGCGCGCTACCTGCTCTATCCGGTGGGACGCGAACTGGCGGGACAGTGAGGGTCGGCGGCGCGCGCCGTCAGAAGCGCGCCTTGGCGTTGATGCCGAGCGTCCGCCGAGGACCCGCCTGCCCATAGACCGAAGCGGCATCGCGATCGGCGAAGGTGAGGTAGCGCTTGTTCAGCAGATTTTCTGCGAACACCGTGATCTCCCAGCGCTCCTGCCGATAGCCCATCTGGGCGTTGACCAGGACACGCGAGCCGATCCTGTCCGGGCGCCCCTCGCCGAGCTGGGCGTTGTAGCTCGACGTATATTTGGCGTCTCCGCCCACGAACAAGCCGCCGAGAAATTCGTAGCGGCCGCCGAAGGCCAGGCTCCATTCGGGGGCATCGGGGAACTGCTCGCCCGACAGGTCGCCGAAGGCGGCGGTATTGAAGCTCTTGAACCGGGTGTCGAGATATCCGACCGACGCGAAGAGCGACAGGTCCCTGTTCACGCGCAGGGTCGGCTCGATCTCCAGGCCCCAGCTGCGCGAGGACGCCGCGTTCGCGGTGACCGTATAGCCGGGCCGTGACGAATCCGGCGCGATCTCCACCTGCTGGTCGTCATATTCGGTGTAGAAGAGATTGGCGTTCAGGGTCATCCGCCCGCCAAGCAATCTCCCCTTGTAGAACAGCTCGTAATTCCGGACCGATTCCGGATCATAATAGACGTTCTTCCCCGTATCGCGGTCGAGATAATAACCGCCGGTTCGGAAGCCTTGCGAATAGGTGAAGCCCAGCCGCTGCCTGTCCGACAGATCCTTCGCTATGCCGATCCTCGGCACGGCGTTGGTCTCGTCGAATTTGCTGAAGTTGCTGAAAAGCTGCGGCGCGCCGACGAAGATGCTGTCCGACACCTCCGTCGTCTCCTCCTCGAGATAATCGAGCCGCCCGCCCACGGTAAGGTGCCACGTCGGAACGACCTCGAAGGTCGCCTCGCCGAACAGGGCGAGGTTGTTCGTCTTGCGGACGAAGATTTCGTCGAGATTGGTGAAGAAGGGCGTCGATATGAGGCTGAGGTCGGAGTCGAACTTCTGGTGGCTGCCGAACAGCCCTGCCACCCAGGTCCAGCGCTCGCCCTTATAGTTGAGCCGCAGTTCCTGCGACAGCAGCTGATCGACGACGGTGCCGCGCATGCCGTCGGGGACGCCGGGCTCGCCCGCATCGACGGAGCGGCGGGTGGTGGTGCCATGCGTGTAGCTGCTCTGCGAGGTCAGGCGAAGCGCGTCGGACAGGTCATGAGTGATCTCGAGCCCGGCATTATGGACCTTGATCCCCCGGAACTCCGCGAAGGTGTCGAGCAGGATCCCGCTGTAATTATAGCCGTCGCCCCGCCGATCCTTCAGCGTGAACGCGCTGTTTTCGAAGATCAGCCGCTCATTGGGGCGGTCATGCGAATAGGCATAGGTGAGCAGCACGCGCGTATCGGGCATTGCCGAGGGCGTAAGCAGCAGCTTGGCCCGGATCGTTCCGCTCAGTTCGGTGCGGAAGTCGTCGAGATTGGCATAGTCCCGATAGCGAGGATAGCTGACGTCCGTATCCTGGCGCTGGTAGGAGCCCGAGACGCGGATGGCGACCTGGTCGGCGACGACCGGCATGTTCACCACGAAGGCGCCGCCCAGAAAATCGCGATTGCCGGCCAAGGCCGACAGCTCCGCTTCATGCCCGAAAGTCGGATCCTTGGTCTTGATATAGATCGCGCCTGCCGTGGCGGCACGGCCGCTCAAGGTGGACTGCGGCCCGCGATAGACCTCGACCTGCTCGGTGTCCCACAGATTGCGGGCACCGAAGCGTGCCCCGTAGCGCGTCTGCAGCACGCCATCGACATAGAGCGACCCGGTCGGCGCCCCTGCCGGGGTAAAGCCTTCCGAACTGAGACCGCGAATGATGAAGCCGGAATTGGTGAAGGCGGCGTCCATCACATTGGCAAGGCGACGAAAGCTGTCCTGCGTGGTGCGGATCTGGCCATTTTCCAGGTCCGTGGCTGTGATCACGCCGACGCTCGACGCGACGCTGGCCAGGGCCGAGGTCTCACGGGCGCCATAGACGACGATCAGGTCGGGATCGCGCGCTTCGCTCGGATCGGTCGCACGCCGTGCGTCCGCGCGGGCCGATGCGCGGGGCGCCGGGCGGCGGGCGGGCAAGGATGAGCCCGTGACGCTGAAGCCCCCCTTGCCGTCCGGCCGAACCACCAGTCCGCTGCTGGCCACAAGCGCGTTCAGAGCCTGTTCCGGTGTGTAGCTGCCATGCAAGCCCCCGGTCCGGCGGCCGCGCACCAAGGCCGCATCGGCCGTCACCATCACCCCGGCCTGCCGCCCGAGGCGCGCAATGGCCGAGCCGAGCGAACCGGCGGGAATGTCGAAGCTGCGCACCGCCTGGGCGGGGGCCTGGACCTGGCCCAGTGCCTGCCCCGCGCCGACCAGTCCGCCGCCGGTGACCAGTGCCAGCGCGACTGCGCCACGGACGATGCTGTTTCCGAAACGATACATGCCGAACCCCTATTGTCAGTCACTTTCACAAAGGGGACGGGCGAGAATCCGAAACGGCTCAAACAAACGTCAGGGCCGGCGGGAAAAGATGATTGCACCCTCGGCATCTCGGCGAACCGTCAGGCCGGCTGTCCGCGCCACGCCCTCGATCGATCGATCCATGTCGCGCAAGGGATAGCTGCCGGTCACCCGGATGCCCCGCAAGGCGCCAGCATCGAAACGAAGCGGCTTCGCGCTGTACCGGGCCAGTTCGGTCAGCACGGCGGTGACGTCCTGATCGTCGGCTTCCAGCCAGCCGCTCGACCAAAGCGCAGCCGAAGAAGGGTCGACCCGGGCTTCCATCTCTATGCCGGTCGGCCTGATCCGCGCGCGTTCGCCGGCTGTCAGGACGCGGCAAGCGCGCTCCTCCGGAGCATCGCCTGGGCACAGCTTGACGCGTGACTCGACGACCGTCACGACGGTGTAACCAGGCTCGCGGCGGACGACGAAACGGGTGCCGAGCGCCATGGCCGTGCCATCGGGCGTCCGAACGACGAACGGCCGATGCTTGTCCTTGGCGACGCTCGCGAGAAGCTGCCCGCGTATGAGGCGCACCCGTCGCAGGTCTTCCCCTATATCGACCCGAACCGCGCCATCGGTGTCGATCACGATTTCGCTCCCGTCGCCGAGCGCGACGCTGCGAATCTCGCCCGGGCCGGTCCGGTAATCCGGGAAAAGATCGCGCAGGCTGTCGGCCCGCATCGCGGACCAGCCGATCCCGATCGACAGGACGAGGCCGAGCAGCGCCACACCCGGCCGGCGGCGACGCCGCCTGTCCACGATGCTGCGAAGCGCTTCCCGCTCGAAATTCTCAGCCTTCGCCACCCGGGCATCGAAGGCCCGCATCCGCTCCAGCGTACGCCGATGCAGCGGATGCTCGGCGCACCAGTCGCGGCACGCCTTCTGCTCGGCGGGGTCGAGATCACCGGCGTCGAGCAGCGCCGCCCATCGGGCCGCAGCCTCGATCATGTCCGGCGTCGGCGCCATGTCGGAGGAGGACATCACTCAGTCCGCATAGGCGATCGCATAGCAACGCGCATAGGCGGTGGCGATGTGCCGCTTGACGGTGCTCAGCGAGATTCCCAGCCTTTCGGCAATCTCCTTCTGCTCCAGACCGTCGAGCCGGCGCAGCAGGAAGGCAGCTCGGGTTTCCGGTGGTAGGGCGTCGAGGAGCTTCGCCACCGCCGCGAGCAACTGGATCGCTTCCTCGATTCTCTCCGGCGTGATGCCATTCACCCCCGCCCCTGCGATGGCGCAGGCCTCCAGCACGGCACGCTCAACCTCCCGCGAGCGGACGTCGTCGATGAGCAAGCGGCGCGCGACGGTTGCGAGATAGCTGCGGGGAGAGACCGGCGGTGCGAGGTGGGGCCGCTCTATGAGACGACAGAAGGTATCCTGCACGAGATCGGCCGCGTGATGGGAGCAACGCGTGCGCCGCCGCAGCCAGCCATGCAACCAGTCCGCATGGGACTCATAGAGAGAGGCGATCTCCAATCTTGCAGTTGCGGCGTTCACGCGACCCCCGGACGACAGCCGGCGACAGAAGCTATCATCGATCCGGCAAAACGGCGATATTAACATTGCGAATGATTTTCAATAGCGGAGTATTGGAGCAGCGCAATGAGCGAACGGGCTTAACAGGGTCGCCAGCGGGCAAGCAGGTCGGCGAGATCGCAGGCGGTCTCCCCCTCCAAAGCGGGCAGGCTAGCGATGATCCAGTTGCCGCTGCTATTGCCTTCGAGAAACACGGGCCCACTCCCGGCCAGGATCACGTCCCAGTGGACGAGGGGGAGCGGTGGAAGCGCACGCAAGGCAGTGAGCGCGGCCTCCACCGCGCGGTCGAAGTCCGGTAGCGGTCGCCCGGTCAGCACCGCAGCGTTCCAGGGTAACCGATCAAGCCGCTCGTCCGGCCGCGAGAGGACTAGTCCGCGCAGCATCCGGCCCGTTGCGCCGTCGACCGGCACATGCACCGCGCCCTCCAGAAAGTGGGCTGGATTTCGGTCGGGGACACCGACGGTCAGCAGTGCGGAATGCAGGAAGGGCTCGGCGTCGGGCATCCGGGCGGTGACAAGCCGCAGGACGGGCGCCCGGCCAGCTACGGCGAGATCGGCCAGATCGGAGGTGGCCACCAGACGCTCCTGGATCAGGAGATCATCTTCGTTGGCCGCGCGTTGGAGACGGGCATGCAGGTCAGGTTCGGAAATGATCCTTCCATCAATGAGCCATTCCCCACCCTTTGGCTCAAGCGAGAAAGCGTGGCGGTGGCCATGGCCATGCCTCGGCTTCAAGAACAGCGGGCGATGCATTGCCGTCGTCAGGGGGAGCGCGACCGCCCCGCCCCGCTCGACCATGCCGATCAATTCAGGAACCAGGATGCCAGCGCCTGACAGGACGGTCGCGGTTTCCAGCTTATCGGCAAGAAGGCCATGTGCCTCCGGCGCACCGAGCCGGGACTGGAGAAATGCTGCGGCGCGGGCGGGCAGCGGATGGGGTGTCGCGTGAAGGGAGCGCCAGACATGGGCTTCGAGCGGCGTGGCACCGGTTTGCAGGCAGTCCCGATACAGGCCGGGAAACGACGCCTGCCCGACCAGCCGCGAGAAGCGCAGGGCCTTGAACAACGCAGCGATGCACCACAGCAGCCGGCTGGCGAGCCCCACCGCCCCGTGCAGCGAGGACGCACGCTCACGCCGCCATTCGCGCGAGGCCCATCGGCTGAGAGGGGATAATGTCGGGTGTATCGGGCGGCCAAGCCCCTGGCCATCCAAGGGCAGATTGCGCCAAAACCGCCGTGCCATGCCGATCATGGCTGCCACAGGACAGGCATTGTCCCAAAGATCAATATGCTCGGCGGAGCCGACAACTTCACCAAGCCGCGTCCAAAATTGAGTGTCCGCCAGCGCGCGGACACCTCTTTTTTACCGAGGCATCAGGAACCGGGCTTGAGAAAACTGCTGCCCTCGACCCCAGAGGTGCCACGCCCCTGGGTAAGCGCACTGATATCCGCGTCTTCGATAGCTGGAGCCGACCAGATTTTGCGGGGCTGTTGGCCATCCAGGTCCCGCATCTCGTCTTGACGATTGTCCTTGCGCATCACGAGCTCCTAGCAACTGTACAACATGCAACATGCAACATGGTACCCGCACGCAACCGCCGATGCAATCAAGCAGAACTCAAAATGCCGGCCTGCTGATGAATCCTTCATTCGACTTGGCAAGAAACCGCTCGACGACAAGGCTCCTCGGGGAGCCTCCCTGATTAACGCCGCGTGATCAGAGCCCATGCTTTCGAAACTTTGCCTGCGCCGATAACCCGACCTCCGGTTCAGACGCGAGGCGCTCTCCTGACTTGTTTTTTCCGCGGGGCGCTCGCATCGCGTTCCCATGCCAGAAACAGACCGCCCGCTTCCCTATCATTATCGCATCTCTGGTCTGTCGATCGGCTCCGAGTTCGAGCTGCCGATGCGCGCCCCCCTTCCTATCGAGGATTTCAAGAACACCGATGTCGTCTTTCGACTGGGTGTCGTGCCAGAACGCCTGCCTCATATTTCCCATCGCGGCCCGAACTGGGCGGCGAATGAACGAAGCTTTCTGCTGGAACTGCCCGAAATCGGGCGCTTTCTTTGCGAAGAGGGGGCTCGACTGACCCTGTGCCCAGCCCCAGGCGCCGTTCTCGACGATATTGCAGTCTTCGTCACGGGCACGGCCATGGCGGCTATCCTCTACCAACGCGGCGCCATGCTGCTGCACGGCTCGGCCGTGGTGCATGACGGACGGGCCTTTTTGTTCTGCGGAGACAGCGGGGCCGGCAAATCCACGCTTGCCGCAGCCCTGGTTCAGGCGGGGGCCTCCTTCCTCGCCGACGACGTCTGTTCGATCGACATGTCAGATTCCGCTGTGCCCCGGGCTATTGCCGATGGCCGGTTCCTGAGCCTGTATCCCGACAGTATTGGCCAGACCGGCCTGACAGACGCCACTGGCTCGCGCGTTCGGCGCCGCATCGATAAATATCACATATCGGTGGGCGGCGGGCCGGAAGCTTCAATCGACTCGGCCCCGGTCGCAGCGATCTACATGATCGCAGGTTCACATGCCGCCGCACCGCCGGGCATAAGCCAGCTCCCAAATCTGGAGGCAGCGCAGGCGTTGCTTCATAACAGCTACCGACGGCGCGTCGCCCTGGCCTATGCACACCGGGGCCAGATCCCCGCGCAGACCTTTCGACTATTGTCGTCCACCCACGTGTTCCTGCTCCATCGCGCGGCGAAGTTCGATGCCCTCGACGACACCGTCTCGATGATCAAGGCCCACTGGGCCGGCCTGCGCTGAGGAACGCAGCCGGTGGCAGCCTTCCCCGGCGGTCTGGTATGGCTCGCTTCCTATCCGAAATCCGGCAACACCTGGACGCGGATCCTTCTGGCCAATCTCCTGTCGGGAAGAGACGAGCCGGCCGACATAAACAACTTGTCCGAACCCCACACGTTGATGGGTCGGTGGCGATTTGCCGACGATATGCTGGTCGATCCCGATCTGCTCGACAGCCGCGAACTCGGGATCATGCGGCCGATTCACTGCGACTTTGCAGCGCAAGACGTTAGCCATCCCTTTTTCTGCAAGACCCATGACCAATTCTGGAGCCCGGAAGGCGAACTGACGCTGGGCGCCTCTGCGCGACGCGTTCTCTACATCATACGCGATCCCCGCGACGTGGCCATATCGTTCAGTTATCATGCCGGCCTGTCGATCGACGACACGATCACGCAGATGGTCGACAGGAACGCCAGTTCGACTGGCCGCGCCGTGCTTCCTTGCTTCATGGGCGATTGGAGAACGCATGTTGTCGGATGGGCCTCTCAACGCCTGATTCCAGTCATGGTGGTGCGCTACGAATCGATGCACGCCGATACCTTCAACTGTCTGCGTTCGATCGTCGATTTTCTGGGCGGACAGGCGGATGAGATGGAGATCCACAGGGCTGTGGCCCACGGCAGCTTCGATGAATTGCAGCGACAGGAAGCGCGCAAGGGATTTCGGGAAGCCCGGCCTGGACAGGAGCGTTTTTTCCGGGCGGGACAGGCCGGCGGCTGGCGGGAAATTTTGAAGCCCCATCAATTGCGCAGAATCGAGGACCATTTTGCCGACATCATGACCGCATATGGGTATGAAATCGCAGATAAATCCTAAGCCGACTAAATCGTTCTACCGACAGGAAAGGCGGCAAGCATTGGAGGAGAAGACAATCATGGCTGGCAAACTCCATCGGCGCGAAGACGTGTTCGGAGCGGACGTTGAAGACACGATGCTGCTGCTGAACGCCGAAACCGGCCGCTACCATTCGCTCAATCCGGTCGCGGCACGGATATGGGAAATTCTCGCGGAACCGACCGACGAAGCAGCCCTGGTGGATCGGCTGGTGGACGAATTCGACGTGTCTCGGGACGAATGCCGGAAAGAAGTATCATCGTTCATCTCGAATTTGCGTGACCGCAGCCTGATCGTCGAAATCTGAGCGATGCGGCTGATCGCCGGAATCCTCCAGCTCGACGGCAGTTCGGCGACGGAGGACATGCTCGCGCTGATGGCGGCGGCTATGACGCCATCCGGCCTCCGGCCTTCGCGCGCCCATCGCATCGACGGCCCGGCCGGACTGCTGATCCTCGACTTCTCGGATGACCAAGCCGCACTCTCCGAGCGGGACGGCTGGATCGTGGCGGCCGATTTGAGGCTCGATCGTCCGACTGGAACCATCGAGGACGAGGTGTTGCGCGCGATCGAGGATCATGGAACCGATTTTCCGGACCGGCTGGATGGCGATTTCGGCGTCGCCCTGTGGGACAGAACGCGGCAGGCCCTGTGGCTGGGGCGCGACTTCATCGGAGCCAGGCCACTTGCCTGGACATGGTCGGCCGGGCGTCATTTCGCCTTTGCCAGCCTGCCCAAAGGGCTGCATGCTTCGGGGTTGGCCTCTCCGGCGCCGGACCTCGTTGGCCTGGCGACAAAGGCCTCCCAGACCTATTTTTCCGGCTCGGACAGCGGCTTTGCCGACATACGCTATCTCGAGGCCGGGCACAGCCTGCGCATAAGCCCGGCCGACGAGGGTCCACCGCAGCCGCATCGCGCCTATCGGCCGGACCCGTCACAGGTAGGGCGATGGCGTGGGACGCCCAAACAGGCGGCAGCCACGCTGCGAACGCTGATCGAGGAAGCGGTCGCCGCGCGCATGCCCAATAGCGGGCCCGTGGCTTGCCATTTGACCGGCGGACTGGACAGTTCGGCGATAAGCGTACTCGCAGCGCGCGCCGGTCGGCAACGGCCCGGCTGCAGGGTCTTTGCGCTCAGTCGGGCGACAGCCGAAGCGATCGGTCCGGCCGGGCTCGACGAGCGCCCGCTGATAGCCGACGTGCTGCGGCAGGAACCCGGCATCGACCATCTTTATGTCGGCGACGACGTCGCGATGCCCGGCGACAAAAGCGACCCCGACTGGCCCTGCAGCGCGATCGGCGGGGGCGACGACCGGATCATGGAAGCTGCCGCCGCCTTCGGTGCGGACCGACTGCTGAGCGGCGTCGGTGGAGACGAAGGCGCGACCTACAACGGCGCCCGACCCTATCTTGCCTTATTGCGAAGCGGCCGTTGGCCATCCCTTCTACGCGAACTACGGGCGAGGGCGAAGCGGGCGGACATCTCGTTGCTGCGGGTCGCCTACCGCCAGCTGGTGTCACCGGTCCTTCCGCGCGGTCTCGGGCAAAAGCGCGTAGGCATGTTCGACGACAAGGCCGGCGTCATGCGCTACCTCGCGCCAACGATGGCCGAACGCGTGCGGACGCGACGGCTGCGGCCCACGCTGCACAGCAACCGCGCAGAAGATCGCGTGCGCGCCTTTGCCGATCACCATATCCCGTCGCGCTGCACCTATTACTCCATTCTTGCCGCCCGCCACGGCATTGCGGTCAGCTTTCCGATGCTTGATCGCCGCGTGGTCGACTTCATCCTGTCGTTGCCGATGCACCGTCTTCTGGCCGACGGATATGCCCGCCAGCCCTTTCGGGAGGCCATGCGCGGCATCCTGCCCGAACGCCTGCGGACGACCGAAGCCAAAGTCGGCTTGTTCGATCAGCGCTTCATGCTTTACGCCGCGCGACGATCCACGCTGCTGGCCGAGTTCGAGCGCCTGCAGGCGCTCGCGCTTCCGATCCTCTCGGAGATGTTCGATCTCGAGGCCCTGCGGGCGGGACTGGAGCGAATACCGACGTCCGATGAAATCGCCGACCGCGCATCGCGCGGCACCCGCATCATTGGAACCTCGCCATGGAGCACCGGCTTCACGATCGAAGCCTTGATCCTCGCCCGGGAGCTCGCGGACAGGGCTCTTGTCGAAGACGACCGGGACAAGGGCGCCTCGGGCGTCACTTCGACACCATAGCGCCGCGTTCCGGCTGTCTCGATTGTGCATAGGGCAGCGATGTGCGAATGCGGATCTCGGGTTCCTTCCATCCAGCCGACGCCCCATCGATGACAACAGCCGCCGTCTCCGCAACTCCGCTTTCCGCCTTTTCGGGGCTGCCGCCGCATCTGGTGATCGACGACGCGTTCGGGGCCGATCTCGCAGCACGACTGCTGGCTTTCGCCGTGGAACGCGAGGGAGATTTTGCCAGCTCGATGGTCGGCCATAGTGAGAGCAAGTCGGCCGGAGTGCATCAGCATATCCGCCGGTCGCGCACGATCCGCGACTTCGGGGCTTTGCGCGACGACCTCGAAAAGGCCTTTCTCGCCATGCTGCCCCGCGCCTTGTCACACCTCGGCATTGCGCCGTTCGTGCCGGAGAGCCTGTCACTGGAATTGGCGGCACATGGCGACGGCGACTTCTATCGCCGCCATATCGATACGTTCGTCGGCGCAACGGCGCCAAGGACACGCCGGGTCGTGACGGGCGTCTATTATTTCCATGCCGTGCCGAGGATCTTCACGGGCGGCGCCTTGCGGTTCCATTCGATCCTGCCCGTCGAGCAGGGCGGGAATTGCAAAGATATCGAGCCGGCCAACGATCGCCTGCTGCTGTTCCCCGCGTGGGTACCGCACGAGGTCTGCCCCGTGCAGTGTCCAGGTGGCAGCTTTGCCCAGTCGCGCTTCGCCATCAACTGCTGGTATCAAGGCGGGGCAGACTGATCGACACTGCAATTCGTTTCGCGCCGGCCACCCCGCTCCCGACGCGAAGGCTTTACCCGCCCCAACCCGTGAAGTGCAGCCACAGAAGTTCGAGGAAGGGCAGCGGATGTGCCGTACCCAGCGGGCCGAGCGGCAGGCAGTAGAGCAGGAAGACCACCGCGAGAGCCGCCGAGACGGGCGGCAAGCGCCAGTTCAGGCGACTGGAGCCGATCAGAAGCGTCAGCGCCACGGCGAAGAGTCCGAGACTCGCCCAGCGGAAATAGTCGAAGCCGAGCGGGAACAGCAGCAGCGTCGTCGCCGGGGGCAGGAAATAGCGCCACAGGCTGGCCCGGTTGTGGCGGAGGACCGCCAGGATCAGGACGAAAGGCGCCAGCGTGTAGAAGGCCAGCGCCGCCTGCTCATAGGGCTTGAGCGCGATCGGCACCTCGATCACGCCGCGTGACCAGACGGTCGTGCCGCTGCCCGGGCGGGCATCGAGCAGCGCCAGCTGCGCCGGATCGAGATTGCCCCACAGCCCGACCGCAGCGAGCGCGAGCGCGCCGGGCACCAGGCAGGCGGCCATGTCGACCGGACGCGCGCGCGTCGCGAACAGGGAGACGGCGAGGGGGCCCGCGCCGTAAAAGAAGACGGCTTCGTGAACGAGGCCGGCGATACCGAACAGCACCCCTGCGAGATGCGGACGCCCTTTCAGGACCAGCGCAACGGCGATGAGGAGGAGCACCATGTTGAGCGCGTCATAGCGGCCGATGTCATGCGCGATCTCCATCAGGCCCGCAGGCGACAGTAGCAGCGCTGCAAGCACGCAAGCGCCCAGCCCAGCCTCCCCCGTACGCAGGGGCCGGGCATGGAACCGGTCGAGCAGCAGGATCAGCCCCGCGAAGAACGCGAGCGACAGCCCCGTCGCAATCGCAGCCCCCGCGACCGCATCCGCGACCGGCGCGGAGAAGAGCGGATAGAGGAGCGTTCCGACCAGCGCGCGCTTGGCGAAGCCGAAATCGACATAATTGACGTAGAACTGCTTGAGCAGCCAGGGGCCGACAAAAGGCCGCTCGGCGCCGAGCCAGAAATAGAGATTGGCGAGCGAACCGATTGCGAACGACAGCAGCGCCAGCGGCAGGAAATACCGCACCGCCATCTGGCCCAGCCTCTGTGCAATCCCCACCCGGTCCATCCCCGTCCTCTGACCGTCAGATGCTCAGCTTCTTGAACAGCCCTTCGGGTATCGCCCCGATGATCGCCATGATCCAGCGCCATATGGGACGGACATAGACGATGTCCTTCCGACGCTCGACCGCGCGCCAGATGGCCTGAGCGACCTCCTCCGGCTTGGCGGTGAGCGCAGGCGGCACGGCCATCCCCGCTGTCATGCGCGTGTCGACGAAGCCGGGCAGGACGGTAACGACGTGGACGCCCGTCTTGCCGAAGCGGTTGCGCAGACCCGAGAGAAAGGCCGTCATCCCGGCCTTGGCCGAACCATAGACATAGTTGGATGCCCGCCCCCGCTCACCCGCGACAGAACTGATGCCGACGATCACGCCGGTGCCGCGCGCAGCGAAGGCCTCCGCAAGGCTGCCGAGCAGCAGGGCCGGCCCCTCATAATTGGCGCGCATGACCCGTTCGGCGGCGACGGAGTCGGTCTCGTTCTCCCGCTGGTCGCCGAGCAGGCCGACGGCGCAGACCACCGCGTCGGGCAGCACCGGCAGACCGCCAAGCAGCGCCGCGCGGTCCTCCGCCTCGACCACGTCGCACCGGTGGACGGTCACGGCGACCCGGTGGCGCAGTTCCAGATCCGCGGCAATGGCGGCGAGCGCGGCTTTATCGCGCCCGGCGAGTTGCAGCGCGTAGCCGGCAGCGGCGAAACGGCGAGCGGTCGCCTCGGCAATGTCCGAGGTTGCACCGACAACGAGAAGCGTAGGCATCACAGTCCGAGCCTTTCCGATTGATGGGACCGCAGCGGCCCGGCGAGGCCGTGCTCCCGCCGCCAGCGCGCGAAGGCGAGCCCGCGCGGGTCGAGCACGCTCATTTCCGCCTCGGTCATCTGCGCATCCTTGGCAAGGTAAAGCCGTCCGCCATGATCGCGGGTCATCGCCCGCAGCTCGGCCGTCAGCGCTTCGGTCCGCCGTCCGACGGGGAAATCGAGCGCTAGTGTGTAGCCTTCCATCGGAAAGGAGAAGGGTCCCTCCTCTGCCCCCATGCGCTTGAGCACGGCGAGGAAGGAGCCGGTGCGGGAAGCGGCGATGCGCGACAGCATCGTCGTCAGCCCGGCCTGCGCAGCGGCGAGGGGAAGCACGCACTGGAACTGGACGAAGCCACGCCGGCCATAGATGCGATTCCAGCGCAATATCGCGTCCAATGGGTAGAAGAAGCTGTCGATGGAGACGAGCGAGTTGCCGGCCTTGCTGCGATTCCTAGCGTAATAGAGCGCGTTGAAAGCGCGTATGACAGGCCCGCCGACGAGGCTGATCGGCGGGGTCAGCGGTACGTCGAGGGTCGGGCCGCGACGGCGCGCGAAGCGGTTTGCGGCCAGGGGGGACGGCAGCTCGTCGACGCCGGCATGCTCGCCCAGCATGAGGATGGAACGACCGAGCGACCTGCCAGCGGCGAGCGTATCGATCCAGGCGACCGAATAGGTCGCGGCGGCATTGGCCTCGAACGCGTCCATCGTCTCGGCCAAGGAGGCGGTCGGGATCGTCCGCTGACGTATCCAGGCAGTTTCGACGGGGCGCAGCCACACCGCCGCGCGCAGGATGGTGCCGGTCAGGCCCATGCCGCCCATTGTCCAGTGGAACAGCTCGGCATGCTCGTCCGACGAGCAGCGGCGCTCGACTCCATCGGGGCCGAGCAGGTCGAACCAGGCGACATGGCGGCGGAAGCTGCCCTCGCCATGGTGGTTCTTGCCATGAACGTCCGCGGCGATGGCTCCACCGAGCGTGACGAATTTGGTACCGGGCGTCACAGCAGGGAACCAGCCGCGCGGCAGGAAGATGTCGATGATCTCGGCGAGAGTCAGCCCAGCCTCGGCGACGAGAAGGCCGGTCGCGTCGTCGAAGGCTATCAGCCGGTCCAGCCGGCGCATGTCGATCGTGGTCGACAGGCCGATCGCCGGATCGCCATAGGCACGCCCATTGCCACGAGCGATCATCCCCGCCGGATCGAGCAGAGCGGCAATGGCGGCGGCGTTGCCCGCGCGGCGCAGGCGTGTCGGCCGGCGCGGATAGAGGCCCCAGCCGGTAAGCTCGACCCGATCAGCCACCGCGATGGATCACAACAGGCCGAAGCCGGTCGCGCTGCCCGCGACGACGATCACCATCAGCGCTGCGCAGCAGAGGCTGACCCGGTCGGTCGCCGCGAACACGATCGGATCGTCGTGCATGTTGCCGCGATTGGCGACCATCGCCATGCGGCTGATCCAGTAGAGCAGGATCGCGCAGCTGCCCCACAGCAGTTCCGGAAAGGCGTAGAGCCGGTCGACGGCGGTCGAATTCAGGTAGAGGGCGAGGACGAGCACCGCGACATAGCCGGACGATATCGCCATCTGCGACACCGTCGCGAGGTCGCCGCTTTCATAGCCACGCCCATGCATCGCGCGGCCCCCATCGGCGATGCTGTCGACGATCTCGGCCTGCCGCTTGATCGCCGCCAGCGAGAAGAACAGGAACAGGGTGAAGGCGAGCATCCACATCGACAGCGGAACCTGCGCTGCCACCGCCCCCGCGATCACACGCAGCGTGTAGAGGCCGGCAAGCGCGCAGATATCGATCACCACCTTGCGCTTCAGCCACAGCGAATAGGCGGTGGTCGCGACATGGTAGAAGAGCAGCACGCCGAGAAAGGAAGGGCCAACGGCCGCGCCGACCGCGACGCCACCCGCGAACAGGCCGATCGCCATCCAGCTGGCATGCTCGATCGGGATCGTACCTGCCGCGAAGGGCCGCAGCCGCTTGCGCGGATGAGCGCGGTCGGCACCGAGATCGAGCAGGTCGTTGAGCACATAGACACTCGAGGCGATCAGCGAGAAGGCGAAGAAGGCCATCAGGCCGGCGCGCAACGTCGCCAGATCCGACTGATGCGCACCGATGATCGGCAGGAAGACGAGCGGATTCTTCGCCCATTGGTGGACGCGGATCGCGCGCAGATAATCGGCGAAGCGCGCCTTTGGGCGGGACAGCGTTTCGTGCCCCGGATAGAGGCCGGCAAGTCGCCCGGAGAGGCTGCGGCCGGGATTGCAGGCGATCACCATGCGCGCCTTGCCCCATACCGGCAGATCGGCAGGGCTGTCGCCGATATAGACGAAACCGCCCTCTCCGTAGCGCTCGCACAGGCGGCGCGCCTTTGTCTCGCCCTTCAGATTCTCGTCGCGGCCCGATGCCATGACCTCGTCGAACAGGCCGAGATGATCCGCGATCGATCGGGCCAGACGGTCGCTGGTAGCGGTTACCAGCGCCGCGCGTCCACCGCGCGCACGCCAGCCGCGGATATGGTCGATCACCCCCTGATCATAAGGCAGCGTCGCAGGATCGATGCGGGCATGTTCGGCCAGCACATGCTTGATCCGGGAACGGCCGCCGGGAAGGGCCATGAGCAGCTGAAACAGCACAGTCCACCGCTGCGCCATCGCCGACCAGAAGCTCTCGTAGAGCATGTTCGAACGCAACAGGGTACCGTCGAGGTCGACCGCTAAGATCGGCAGGACTTCCTTGTCCACGTCCGCTCCTCAATATTGCCTAGCACTACATCTACAACAGCAGACAAGCCACCAGAAAAAAATATAAACTTGAGATAATTCCGCCTTACACGAATATTTTCTCGTAATACTCGCGTGGCGACGGACCACGATAGCCATTTTCCCTAAACAATTCTTTTGCCATAGAAAGATCATCTATTCCGATCCGATCTAGCAAATGATCGCTCATAGTGAATTTCCCTTATGATTAAATTTTAATCAATAAGATTATATTTTTCTTCCGACATAATAAAACTCAGTCGGGTCAATCATATTATTATCACACATCATAAGGTCTATATCCCTTATAAATCGAGCAACAGACGCCTCAAGACGACGATCTGAAAACCGTAATCCTCCGATTATTTCATGAAACAATCCATAGCGCCAATTGAATTCTAACTGTTCATATCGCTCATTTAAATGCGGAAATATTTCACCAAATCCAGCCTCATTGTCATTCACGGATTGGGCCTTCTCACCATCCTCTAGCTCATACCTAAGCTGCATAAACTTTCTATCTGCATCATAATTTATCTTGCTAGAAAAGTCGCTCGGAAGAGCAGTATAATAATTTCCAGATGCTTCAAGAAGCCTTGTTACAAGCAAATTTGCGATGGCATTTCTTTTAGTTACCCTGTCTCTCAACGGCTCATGACATATCAGAATGCCATCATTTTTCATTAACCGCCCAACAGCCTCATGAACCGCTGGTTGATCCGCAAAATGATGCAACGCTCCTACGAACAAAACTACATCAAACATAGAATCTGATTTTCGGGAAAAACTAAACAAGTCATCACAAATATACTGCAAATTCTCTGTAAATATATCGGGCGAAAATTTCTGAGCAGTTTTTCTTGCCGCCGAAATACAGTCGTCGGAAATATCTAGCCCTGTTACGTCACACCCATACCTAGCCAGCTCCAAGCTCATATAGCCAGGACCGCAGCCAATCTCTAAAATACGGGGTGGTTTACAGTGGCTCACTGTATGACACGAAATAGACTTAGATATTATCTCAAACTGCTCGCCAAAATCTAGATCGACGAAATATTTTCTTCTCCAGGGGTTGTTATAAAAGTAATCGCAATCCGGAGCATTTCTAATATCCGGAACATGACCACCCTTCAGCCTCTCATTTATCTGACCGTTAAAGGCTGCCGCCTCTTCTATCAGCGTACTATCGTACCCTTCATAGGTAGCCATTTTAAAACTCCCAGTAGAAGTAAGAGAAAGGTATTCAGTTTTAATGAGGCATTTTACGAATGCCTATTTGATGTTCGGAATAGGCAACGGCGCGTTGTGAGAACCATAAGGTTCCATCAGCCCCGGCCGCACATTATTGCACTGGTCCCAGCGGATGCTGTCTTGAATTTCAGCGATCAACACGCCCTCTCGCACGCTCGGCGCGAAACGCGCACCGTTGGCTAACAAAGGCCCACATATTCCTGTATCCTCATAGCGGATCGAGATCAGATCGAGGTGTACGAACGACGCGATCAAACCGCCAAAAATGAGAACAAGGACGGCCGAGAATGCTTCCGCACGCAGCAGCATCAGTCCCAGAAAAGGGATCGCATAGATCAAATAGTAAATCTCTATCGGCGCCCGCGCGAAGATAATAAGATTTATTCCCGTTAGCGTAAAGCCAAGCAAGAAGACGGGATCATTTCGACGCGCCCATAGATTACGGCCTTTCATGGAAATCAATATCGATGCAAATCCGGTACCGATAAAACCAAAAGGCTGAACAATTTTATAGAAAAATCGAGCAACAAGACCAATTAAGCCCTGATCGTCCGGAAGTCCGGCACGAAGCCAGTTCATCGTAAGATGAGATGATATCCAGATGGGCACATAGAAAAGTCCCGTGATGAAGGTCAGGATCGCGACCAACCTCCACCATTTTTCATCCCGCCTCTGAAAGCTGAGCCAGATGAGAAAGGCAGATGCGAGGGTCCAATTTGTAAGCCTGGCTCCCCCTGCAATTGCCAGAAACAAGATTCCCCACAGCAGACCACCGCGCAGACAGACAACCATCCCACCTATCAAAAATACATAGGAAATCATGTAGTCCATGGAACTGGACGAAGCTATCATGACATAGGGACTTGCCGCCATCAGAGCCGGCAACAGCAATGGCTTATCAAGCCCGAGGTCCCGAGCTAAGACGAAGGTCAAGTACAGCGAAAATATCGACAATATCGCGATGAGAGTATTGCTGAGCCATGCACCCCCGATCGAGGCGGCGAAGCCGATCAGGAATTCGGCAACGATATATCCGGGAGGCCGAGACGGCACATAGCGACCTTCGGCATGCATCCGCTGCCAAGCGCCGAGCATGCCATAGGCGTCTCCATCGTGGCTATAACCCAACGGTATTCTATAGATCACGAAGGCAGCAAATATGACCAATGTCGCAAGGGCTGCCAGCCGCTCCACACGCCCCAATGCGGCTATCGCTTCCTTCATACCATTACTCCCCCGACGCCCCAGCGTACGCCTGCCCGTTCGAAAGGGAGTTGGCTGGAAAACAATGACTAATCAAGATCAGCCTTTGGGGCGTCACCACATCTCCTCATGTGCGCTTGCCCGCAGCGCAGGCGCCCCCTAGAGCGCCGGTGCGGCCATCCTGCCGCCGGGGGAGTTCAAATGGAGCGGCGGGTGAGCCCGGTGGCGATCTATATCGCGATCGCCTGCATGGCGGCGCTGCTCAACATCGGCGCGCAGATGGCAAGCGTCGCCGTCTACAAAGGGCGCTTCTACGTCGAGCTGTCGATGATCGTCGGGCTGGCGACGGTGCTGCCCGTCAAATATCTGCTCGAAAAGCTGTTCGTCTTCTCCTTCGCCTCGCGCGGGCTGTTCCACGATGCGCGGCTGTTCACGCTCTACACGGTGCTCGGCGGCATCACGACGCTGGTGTTCGTCGCGGTCGAATATCTGTTCCACCTGCTCTTCGCCGGAGAAGCGATGCGCTATGTCGGCGCGGCGCTCGGCCTCGCCCTCGGCCATCTGCTCAAATATCAGCTCGACAAGCGCTTCGTCTTCGCCAGCCGCTGAGCCTGTCCCATCTGCCGCATCCGTTAAAGGCGCCTTGAGTTGGCGGTATGCCGGCTCTACCGGGCGATTATGGGAAGGGTCCGACATCTCTGGACGCGCATCGTGCCGCTCATGCTGATCGGCCTGATGTTCGGCGCCCTTGCGCCGCAGGGCTTCATGCCGCGGGTCGGCGAGAATGGCCTGAGCATCATCCTCTGTTCCGGCAGCGGGCCGGCGACGGCCTCGATAGACCCGTCCGATCCCCTTTATGCGAAGATGGCGGCGATAGCCGGGAGCGCAGATCGTCATGACGATGACGACCCGCGCGCGGCGACCTTGCCGCATTGCGCCTTTGCCGGTTCGGCAATGGCCGCGCTTCTGCCCGCTCCGCCGATCGTCTCGGCCCAGCTCGACGCAACCCCGATCGCCCCAGCCATGGTCGCAACCATCGCGCGGAACCGCTATCGCGCGGCCAGGCCTCCCGCCACGGGTCCCCCCGTCCTGGTCTGATCCTCCGACACCGCCGGCTCGAGAGCCGGCCGACGACGATCGACGAAGGACGATAACATGAGCTGGAAGACGAAGACCGGGCGCTGGGCGCTCGGCAAACATGGTTGGCTGGCGCTCATCGGCGGAATCAGCCTGTTCCTCTGGGGCCTGTCCGGGCTGACGCACATCGCAATGGTGCTGTTCGGACCGCAGCAGGCGCAGTTCATGCCGCCGCGCGCGCCGCTCGACCTCCAAGGCACGGAACCCGTCACCGAGATTCTGGGAAAGGCCGGCATAGCCAAAGCCGTCGCCGTCAAAACGGTCGCCGATGACGGCAAGAGCCTGCTCCAGGTGACGACCGATCCGGCCGGCCAGCGACGCTATTTCGACCCGGCGTCGGCGCGGGAGATGCCGGGACAGGATGCCCGACAGGCAGAATATCTGGCGCGCTATTATCTGAAGGAAGAGCGCCCGATCGCGTCCATCACGCTCCAGACCGACTTCGACGCGGACTATGGCTGGGTCAACCGCCTGCTGCCGGTCTGGAAGGTCCGCTTCGCAGGCGACGACCGGCTGACCGCCTATGTCCACACCGAAACGAGCAGCCTTGCCGCCGTCAACAACCCCACCAAGGACTGGTTGCAGTCGATCTTCCGCGCGCTGCACAGCTGGGAATGGGTCCCGCCTTCGATGGCATGGCTCAAGGTCGTGGTAGCAGGCGCGATGGTCGGCAGTCTGGCCGCGCTGGCGCTGACCGGTATCGCGATGCTCGTGACGGTCCGACGCCGGAAGCGGCTGCCGGGCGCGAAGGGCTGGCACCGCATGATGGGCTATGTGCTCGCCCTCCCACTGATCATGTTCTCGCTCAGCGGCATCTATCATCTCGTGCAGGGCGCGATCGCTCCGCCCGCCGGCCAGATGCGCATGGCCGCACCGATCGACCTGAGCGCGGGCCGCTTTCCGATCGGCGCGCAATGGTCGGCGCTGACCCGGGGTCTGAAGGTGGATTCGCTGTCGCTGGTCGAAGGTGCGGGCGGGCGGCCGCTCTATCGCCTGGGTCTCGCGCGCGACGACGAAATGCCCAAGGGCGAGCATGATCATGGCGCCCAGGCTGCCCCCGCCGCCAAAGCGGATCATGCAGGCCATGGCGATCATATGGGCCATGCGATGCCGAAGACCGCGATGGAAATCCGCACCGCCCGCTTCGAGGGCGTTCAGCCGACCGGCCCGGCGCTCTACATCGACGCGGAGACCGGTGCGGCGGCGGCGCAAGGTGACCGCGAGATCGCCCGCATGCTCGCCGCGCGTTACTCCGGTGTCGGCGAGGACAAGATCGCCGACATCCGGCTCGTGACGCGGTTCGGCCCGGATTACGACTTCCGCAACAAGCGGCTTCCGGTCTGGCGCGTCGACTATGCCGCGCCGGTGGATGCGACCCTGTTCGTCGACACCGCGACCGGCGCGCTCGCCGACCGGGTCGAGCATTGGCAGATGCCTGAACGCTATGCCTTCAGCTTCATCCACAAGTGGAACTTCCTGTTCCCCCTGGGCAAGATCGGGATGAACGCGGTCGTCGGCGGTTTCACGATCGCGCTGCTCATCTTCATGGGCGCGATCGGGCTGCAGCTGTATCTGCGCTTGCGCCGCAGCAGGCGTTGATCCCCCGGATGGGGCTCAGCCGACGATGCGGATGAGCCCTTCCTGCGCGACCGACGCGACGACGCGTCCCGACCGGTCGAAGATCGTGCCGCGCCCGAGCGTTCGGGCGCCGCCGGCATAGGGGCTGTCCATCGCATAGAGCAGCCACTCGTCCGCGCGGAAGGGCTGGTGGAACCAGATCGCATGGTCGAGGCTCGCATCCTGCAGGTCATGCGCCGACCAGCTGATGCCGAGCGGCAGCAGGCCGGTGTGCATGATGTAGAGATCGGAGGCGAAGGCCAGCATCCGCTGATGTTCGGCCGGATCGTCGCCCATCGGGTCGCGCAGGCGGAACCAGAAGGAGCGACGCGCCGGTTCGCGCGGCGGGTCGATCGTCACGAAGGGCTCGACCGCGCGATAATCGATGCCGATGTCCCGATCCCAGAAGACGGTGCGGTGGGGAGGCATGTGCGGCAGCGCCTCGGCGATGACGTCGTCCTGCGGCACGATCGATTCGGGATCGGGCACGTCCGGCATCACGGCGCCGTGCGAAGCGCCCTCCTCCTGCACATGGAACGACGCCGACATGGTCAGGATCAGTGCGCCGTCCTGCCGTGCCTCGATCCGCCGCGCGGAGAAGCTGCGTCCGTCGGCATCACGCAAGACGGTGAAGTCGATCGGCTGGTCCGTCCGCCCGGCGCGAACGAAATAGGCGTGGCAGCTATGGGCGAGCTTTTCCGTCGATACCGTCGACTGGGCCGCCGCCAGCGCCTGGGCCAGAACCTGGCCGCCATAGAGGCGGAACAGCGGCCCACCCGAAGCCGGTGCGCGCAAGGCACCATCGGGCCCCTCGCCGAAGTCGAAGAGATCGGAAAATCTGTGCCTCACGCGATGCCGCCCTGCCATTGTCGGGCCGACAGCCTTGGCAAAAGCCGCCGTCCGGGGGAAAGAGAAAAAAGAACAGGAGAGCCGACATGTCCGAACCCGCTGCCTTCACCCCCGTGCGCCCGACGCGCTGCTTCGAGGATCTGGCGGTCGGTGAGCGACGGGTTTCGGCGCCGCGCACGGTGACGCGCGAGGAGATGCTCGACTTCGCCCGGCAGTGGGACCCGCAATGGTTCCACAGCGACGCCGAACTCGCCACCCAGTCGGTGTTCGGCGAGGTGATCGCGTCGGGCATCCATGTGCTGGCGCTGTGGCGTCAGATGGACCACGAGATCAATTCGGACATCGACTTCGTCTGCGGCATCGGCTGGGACGAGTTCCGGCTGAAGAAGGCGGTGCGTGCGGGCGACACGATCCATGTCACCTCCGAGATCGTCGAGCTGCGCCCGTCGACCTCGCGGAAAGACCGGGGGACGGCCATCACCCGCTACGCGGTGATCAACCAGCGCGGCGAGGAGGCGGTCAGCTTCACCAGCATCAACCTGGTCTATACGCGATCCGGCCGGAACAGCCGCGAGGCGAGTGCATCGGCCTCCGCATAGGCCGCCGCCATCACCGGCTCGACCGCTTCGGGCGGGCCGAAGGTCGGCTTGACGTGGATCGTCTCGATGTCGGTCACGCCGATGAAGCCCAGCCAGCCGGTCAGGAAGGCGTGCTGATGATCGAGCGCCGCCATCGGCCCTCCGGGCCTTATGTCGAGCGCGCCAGAGGTGATCAGCACCGCCTTGCGGCCCGCCGCCAGTCCTTCGCCCTGCCCGTCGACCACGCGGAAGCTCATCCCCGGCTGCGTGACCAGATCGACATAATGTTTGAGCGGATAGGGAATGCCGAAATTCCACATCGGCACCGTCATCACCCAGCCGTCGAACGACAGGAAATGCTCGATCAGCCGACCGATCGCGCCCCATTGCGCCTCGACCGAAGGATCGACCGCCTCGCCTGCGATCAGCGCATAACGGCCCTCGATCGTGGCGCCGTCGAAGGCCGGAAGCTCGGCCTCGAACAGGTTGAGATATTCGACCTCGATGTCCGGCCGCTGCCCGAGCAGCCGCTCGGCGACCATGTTCGACCGCGAGCGGGGTCCACGCGGGCTGGCGTCCAGGTGCAGCAGTTTAGGCATCGGGCAACTCCACCAGGACGTCGTCGCCTTCCACGCTGACCGGGAAGACCGTTATCGGCTTGCGCGTCAGCGTGCCATTGGGCTCGCCGGTGCGCATGTCGAAGCGCACGCCATGGAGCGGGCAGAAGATGTGCGGCCCCTTGACCTTGCCGCCCTCGAGATGGGCGAGCGCATGGCTGCACATATTCTCGACCGCGAAAACCCCGGCGGCGGTGCGGCAGAGCAGCACCGATTTGCCGCAGGCATCGAACGCCTTGTTGCCCCCTTCCGGGACCTCCGCCAGAGCGGCGACGCGCTGGAGCGCCATCAGCGCCTCTGGTCGAAGCGCCGGCCGAGCAGCGCGGAGGCTATGTTGACCTTCTGGATGTCGATCGCGCCACCGGCGATGCCCCAGCCCCAGCTGTCGCGCAGTCGCCGTTCCATCGGGAAGTCCTTGGAATAGCCATAGGCGCCCATCAGCTGGACAGCGTCGCCGGCCACTTCGCGCGCGATCGAGTTGGCGAAGCATTTGGCGGTCGAGCTGTCGAGGATCGACGGCAGGCCGTCCTCGGCATTGGCCGCCGCACGCCAGATCAGCAGGCGAGCCGCGTCGACCTTCATGTGCATCTCGGCGAGTTTCAGCTGGACCGCCTGGAACTCGACGATCGGCTTGCCGAACTGGCGACGCTCCTGGACATAGGCTGTGACGTCCTCAAGCGCGCCCGAGGCCTGGCCGAGCGCCATGGTGGCGTTGCCGCAGCGTTCGAGGTCGAAGGTCTCCATCAGCTTCTTGAAGCCGCCCGCCGGCACGACAATGTTGTCGAGCGGGATTTCGACGTCGTCGAAATTGAGGTCGGCCGAGGGGACGCCGCGGAAGCCCATCAGCTGCTCGTTCGGTCCGAAGGTGAAACCCGGCGTGTCCTTCTCGACCAGCACCGCGCCGATCGCCTTGGGCCCCGGATCGTCGGACAGGCGGCAATAGACGAGATAGGCATCGGCATGACCGCCGCCCGAGCACCAGCGCTTGGTGCCGTTGAGGACGAGCTTGTCGCCCTTGACCACGCCCTTGGTCTTGAGGTCGGTCAAGGCGGAGCCTGCATCGGGCTCGGACATGCCGATCGCGACCACCATCTCGCCCTTGCACACGGCAGGGACGATGCGCTGCTTCAGGCTGTCCGAGGCGAAATGCTCGATCGCCCGCACCGGGCCTACCGAGGATTCGAAGATCGGAAAAGCGACCGCCGAGGAAATCTTGGCGAACTCCTCGAGGACGATCAACGCCTCGAGATTGCCCAGCCCGAGACCGCCCAGTTCGGCCGGCACATTGATGCCGAGAAAGCCCATCTCGGCGAAGCGGTGCACGAGCTCATGGCTCGGCGGCTTGTTGTCGCGCTCGCATTCGGCCGCGATGGCGGGCAGTTCGGCGCGCGCGAAAGTTCTAGCGGCCTCGCGCAGTTCCTCCTGCTCGGGCGTGAGCCTGAAATCCATGATAATCCCTCCAAGAATAGACTCAGCGCGTGACCCAGTCGTGCAGCACCTGCTCGACCCGCGCATCGGCCGGCACGCGGTTCAGACCGATGCGGCGGTCGAGCTCCTCATGCCAGTGATAGATGCGCCGCTCCTGATAGTTGAGCGGCATGCCCCGGAAGCCGTCGCTCTCCAGCGATTCCTGGATCTGCGGGGCATATTGGAGATCCTCGTAGAGAATCCGCGTCCAGTTATCGATCCGCGTCTCCCACATCGGGTGGGGGTTGGCGGGATCGTGATCCGGCCCGATCCAGCTCGACACGACGCGCGAGGTCTTGGGGCCGGTCGGCCAGAATTGCAGGATCGGGATGCCGCTGTCGGACGGCGGCATCACGAAATTGGGATAGATGTGATAGCTGACATTGTTATTCGCCGGCAGGTCCGTCACCGTCGGGATCTTCGGCATGCCGAGCGTGCCCGGATCCTTCCAGTCGGGCCGCGCATTGGGCGTCACCATCCGGCTATGTCCGTTCGGCCACAGCGTCACGATCATGCCGCGATGGTCGAGAAAGCGGTCGACCGTCTTCTGGTGGATCGACTTGATGTGATAGACTTCGAGAAAGGCGTCGAGCAGCACCTTCACATTGCAGCCGACATCGTAGCTGCGGCTGTCAACCAGGCGCAGATTGTCGAGCTGGAACTGGTCGAGCTCCTTCGCCATCGGGCCGATATGGTCGAGCAGGGGCTGTGCGTCGGGATCCTCGTTGACGAAGATCAGGCTGCCGAGCCGCTCGCAGCGAACGGGGATCAGCGAGCGACAGGAAAAATCGAGATCGACGAAGTCGCGCCGGTCGCGCACCGCCGTCAGCTTGCCGTCAAGCGTGTAGCTCCAGCCATGATAGCCGCAGACGAAGCCGCGCGATTCGCCGGCATCCTCGGTGACCAGCGGCGCGCCGCGATGCTGGCAGGTGTTGTAGAAGGCCCGAATCTCGCCGCCCAGATCGCGAACGATGATGATCGGCGAGCCGGTGTTGCGGGTGAGGAACCAGCTGCCCGGATTGGGCGCCTGATCAACATGGCCAGCATAGAGCCAAGCCTTCTTCCACATCGAGTCTTTCTCGAGCGCAAGAAACTCAGGATCGACATAGCGCTTGCCTGGGATGTCCGGCAGGCTGGGAAAGCCATCGGGGGCGGCCTTGCGGCCCCGTTCGAAGTCCATCCGTGCGTAATCTTCCACCGCACTGCCGCGACTGATACCGTCCATCGATCCTGTCCCGTCGGTCCTTGTGATCTCTCGATTGACTCGCCCTAACACAGCTGCGCATAAAAACAATCATGAATGATTTTTTGTTGGCCAATGCCCCGCTTTCGCTGCACCATCTGACGGTGCTCGACGCGACGCCGCTGGAGCTCATCGAGATCGCAGGCACACTGGGCTGCGATCATGTCTGCCTTTTCACCCATGTGCCCGAAGAAGGCCGGCAGATGTTCCCCAGCGTCGGCCGGGCGGATATTTCGGTGGTGCGCGACGCGCTCGCCAGCGCGGGCGTATCTCTCTGCAACATCGAGTTCTTTCCGATCGACGGCAAGCCCGACTACCCGGCCTTCGAGGAGGCTTTGGCGGTGGGACAGGCGCTCGGCGCGACCAAGGCGACGGTGCATGTCCACGGCCTGGACGATGACGAAGCCGTTCGCTGGCTGCGCGACTTCTGCGACCGCGCGGCGCCGTTCGGCATTGTGCCGGGGCTGGAACCCAACGCCTTCTCGGCGGTGCGATCGGTGGCCCATGCCGCCTCCATCATCCGGCGCGTCGAGCGCGACAATCTGGCGATGGTGTGCGACGCGCTTCACCTCGTTCGCAGCGGAGGCACGGTCGAGGACGTGGCGGAGGCCAGCGACCTGATCGGCTATTTCCAGATCTGCGACGGTCCGCTCCAGATCGCCGAGGACGATCGCTGGCATGAGGCGATTTTCGAGCGGGGCCTGCCGGGCAGCGGGGCCTTCCCGCTGCGCGAGGTGCTGCCGCTGCTTCGACCGGGCACGGTGATCGACGTCGAAGTGCCACAAAAGGCGGCCCGCAAGGCGGGAGTCGATGGTTTGGGCCGGGCGCGACAAGCGGTCGATGCGGCGCGATCGATATTGACCTCGCTCGATAGCAAGGATGCAGGCCGATGAGTTTCCAGCCGACGATCATCCAATATGCCTGGGTCGTGCCAGACCTGATCGAAGCCGCACGGCGCTGGCATGCGACGACGGGTATTGGCCCCTTCCTGGTGAACCGCGACCTGAAGCTCGACCAGCCGCGCTATCGCGGAGCTCCATCGACCACCCGCTTCTCGACAGCGGTCGCGCAGCATGGCGACGTGCAGATCGAACTGGTCGAGCAGCTGGACGACACGCGTTCGGCCTATCGCGACACGGTCGCCACCGGACAGACCGGTTTCCACCATGTCGCCTTCATCGCCGGCGACTATGACGCCGACCTCGCCCATTATGTCGGCCAGGGATTCGAGGTCGCGGCGGACGGCCTGTTCGGGCCAATGCGCTATGCCTATGTCGACACGTCGGCCACGCTCGGCCACATGATCGAGATCGTCGAAGACAAACCCGCGATCCGCGCCTTCTTCGGCGCGGTGCGCAAGGCCGCCGAACGCTGGGACCGCGATCCTGCGACTCTGATCCGAGAGCTGGGATAGCGCCACTCACGCGTTTCCCATTGGGGCTCAGGCGAAGACCAAAACCCCGGGAGAGGCGCGCGCCCTGACTCTCCCCGACCGTCATTCCCGCGAAGGCGGGAATCCACCGACGAACGAACTCCGAACCGGCAGAGGTTCACGCCGAGCATCCCGGTGGATTCCCGCCTCCGCGGGAGTGACGGGGAGGCGAGGAGGCGCGCCACTCCGTTCGTGCCATGCGAGCTGGGATAGCGCCGCTCACCCTTCCCAACCGAGACTCAGGCGAAAACCCAAGGCTCGGGAGAGGTGCGCGCCCTGACTCTCCCCGACCGTCATTCCCGCGAAGGCGGGAATCCACCGGCGAACGAACTCCGAACCGACAGAGGTTCACGCCAGGCGTCCGGCTGGATTCCCGCCTGCGCGGGAATGACGGGGAGGTGGGGGAACCGGCCACCCCATTCGTGTGGAGGCAGCGAGACACGCTGGCGCGCCGATGCCACTCGACTTCGCCTGGCAAAAACCGAGCGCGAATATCCCTAAGCCGACGGCTCCAGCGCCTTCGCCTTGCCGAACCCAAAGCCGCACCCATCGTCCACGATCTGCAGCAGTTCGACGACATTGCCGTCGCAGTCGCGGCCATAGGTCGCGCGCGTCGCCGCCGATCCGCCGGGCGGGCCGGTGAACTCCATGCCCAGCGCCGACAGCCGCTCATATTCGGCGAAGACGTCGTCGCAATAGAGGCACAGATGGATGATGCCGTGGTCGCACATGCGCGGCCGCACCGCCTCGCCGCGCGGTGCCGCATATTCGAAAACCTCGACATAGAGATTGCCGAGGCGGATCATCTGATAGCGCGCAGCGCTATCTTTCAGCCCCACCATCCGGTCGACGCGGTCGTTGCCCACCTCCCAGCCGCCACCGCCGCATAGCTCGAAGCCGAACCACCGTTCATAGTGATCGACGAAGCGGTCTATGTCGGGTGTCGACACCGCCAGATGATGGACGCCGCGGATCATGGCTTCGCGGCCGCAGCAGCCGCGCGCGCGGCCATCACGGCGTCGACGATCTCGGCATTGCGCGGATTGCGCCGCAGCGTGACGCCGCCATTCACCTGCAGCGTCTGCCCGGTCATGAAACAGGCGTCGGACACCAGCCAGGCCACCGCCTCGGCGATGTCGTCGCTCGTTCCGACACGGCCCAGCGGATATTCCCTGGCGAAGGTCTCGATGATCGCCGGATTGCGCCCCGCCTTCGCCGTCATCGGCGTAACGGTGAAGCCCGGGGCGACCGAATTGGCGCGAATGCCGCGATGGCCGAACTCGTTGGCGATGCAGCGGATGACATGATCGGCCCCCGCCTTGGTGCCCATATAGGCGGCATGGTCCTCAAGCATGATCGTCGCGGTGGCCGAGCTGATCTGGACCAGCGAGCCGCCGTCACGCATGACGCGCAGCATCGCCTGGTAGAACAGGATCGCGCCAGTGAACTGGAGCGCGGTCATGCGCTCTATCTCTTCCTTGGTCGTGTCGAGGAACGGCTTGAGCAGACCCCAGCCGGTCGCGTTGACGGCAATGTCGACACCGCCGAAGCGATCGACCGCCGCCTGGCCGAGGCGGGCCAGGTCCGCCTCGCTGGTCAGATCGCACTGGCCCACGGCAAGACCGCCCAGCTCCTCCGCCAGTTCGGCGAGCGGCTCGGGATCGCGTCCCGCCAGCACGAGTCGCGCGCCATCGGCCGCGAGCCTGCGGGCAATGGACTGCGCCATGTTGCCCCGCCCGGCCGCCCCCATTACGACCGCGACCTTACCGTCCAGATTCGCCATTTCCGCTCTCCTCTCCCTATCATTAAAAACAGGCATGACTGCCTTTTTCAATAGCTGATGGGCTGACACCTACCGCCCGGAAAGCGCGCTTTGCTGCGGTATTCTGCGGGAAAAGGCCCGGCTCCCTAAAAAAGACAATTGTGATTGTTTTATTTCCGCGCGATGCTAAGCCTTGCTTGGAGGAGCCTGAAAAATCGATGGATGCCAATCGCCCAGAGGCCGCGACGAGTGGCCATGTACGCCCGGACCCCAACGACCCGTCCCGCCCCAAGCGCGGCCTGGTGACGGAACAGCTCGCGACGCAGGAGACCGTCTTCCGGCCTGACCTGCTCGCTGGCCATCGTATCCTGATCACCGGCGGCGGCAGCGGCATGGGCAAGGCGACCGCCTTCCTGGCGACGCGCCTGGGTGCAGAGGTCGCGATCTGCGGCCGCAGCCCCGAAAAACTCGAGACCGTCCAGCGCGAGATCAAGGAAGCGACCGGCCGCGAGATCATGACCGCGTCGATGACGATCCGCGACCCGGAAGCCTGCGAGGCCCTGATCGCAGACATCTACGACCGGATGGGCGGGCTCGACACGCTGGTCAACAATGCCGGCGGCCAGTTTCCCCAGAATGCGATCGACTTCAGCCGCAAGGGCTGGCTGGCGGTGATCGACACCAATCTCAACGGCACCTGGTGGATGATGCAGGAGGCGGCCAAGCGCTGGCGCGACAGCGATACGCCCGGCCATGTCATCAACATCGTCGCCAATGTCGAGCGCGGCATGCCGCAGGCGGCGCACACCTGCGCCGCGCGCGCCGGAGTGATCTATCTGTCGAAGACGCTCGCGACCGAATGGGCGCCGTTCAAGGTCCGCGTCAACTGCATCGGCCCCGGTGTGATCGAGACCGAGGGCTTCGGCGTCTATCCCGAAGAGGCGCTGGTTCGCTTCCACAAGGCCAATCCGATGAAGGTCCGGGGCAATGCCTGGGACGTGGCAGAGGCCATCGCTTATCTCGCCTCTCCGGCGGGCCGTTTCATCAATGGCGATCTGATGATCATCGACGGCGGCCAGGCGCAGTGGGGCGTCGTGTGGCCGGGCGGCATGCCCGATTATTTCGCGGAAAATGGCGCGGCCTGAAGGCTGGCCGACGATGGAGAGATTGATGGGACAGGATCGTGGCGGCCGCGTGGCCGGCAAGGTGGCATTGGTCACCGGTGGCGGATCGGGCCTGGGCAAGGCCGATTGCGAGGCGCTGGCGCGCGAGGGCGCGACGGTCGTCGTCACCGATGTAAAGCTTGAGCCGGCACAGAAGGTAGCCGAGGCAATCGGCAATGGCGCCGTCGCCATGGTTCTCGACGTGGCCTCCGAAGACCAGTGGATCGCGACGATCAAGGCGATCGAGGATCGCTTCGGCCGGCTCGACGTGCTCGTCAACAATGCCGGCGTCGTGCTGTCGGCCGATGTCGAGGGCACCTCGCTCGACCAGTTCCGTTTCGTCAACGCGGTGATGAACGAGGGCGTCTTTCTCGGCTGCAAATATGCGATCCCGCTGATGAACCGCAACGATGGCGGCTCGATCATCAACATGTCGTCCACCGGCGCGCTGCTCGGCTATCCGATCTTCTTCGCCTATTCCGCCGCCAAGGGCGCGGTGCGGTCGATGACCAAGTCGATCGCGGTGATGTGCCAGGAGAAGGGCTATAAGATCCGCTGCAATTCGGTGCATCCCGGCGCGATCGAGACGCCGATGGTGCAGGAAGCCGAGGGCCGCGTCGGTCAGGTCCAGGCCGTCGCCACCGGCGTGCTGCCGCCCGGCGCCAAGGGCGCACCCGAGGACGTGGCCGCAATGGTCCTGTTCCTCGCCTCCGACGAATCCCGCTTCGTCAACGGCGCCGAACTCGTCGTCGACAATGGCGTGACGATCCGGCCGTTCTGACGCGGTCCGGTCCGGCGGCGTTCAGGCGCCGCCGAGGATGTTGATCGTGAAGGCCAGCACGCCGATGTTGAAGATGAAGGCGGCGACGCAGTGGGCGATCGCCACGCGCCGCATGTGCCGCCCGCTCATCTCGACGTCTGACGTCTGGAAAGTCATCCCCAGCGTGAAGGCGAAATAGACGAAGTCCCAATAATCGGGGTCGTCATCACCGGGAAAATCGAGCCCGCGCGCATCGCGTCCGTCCCTTTGGCTGTAATAAAGATGCGCATAGTGCAGCGCATAGATCATGTTGCTGAACAGCCAGGCGAGCAGCAGCGTGACGATCACCAGCGCGGTGCCGCTGGCATGAAGCTCGCCCTTGCCGGCGAGTTCGAAGCCGACCGCCACCAATATCGTCACGCAAACGGTACCGGTTACCGCCAGCAGTGTCACGCGATTGGCGTCGTTGCGTTCGGCCGCGTCGCGCATGGCGGGCGGATCCTTGGCGAGCAGCGGAACGACCGAAAGCAGGAACAACGCTGCCCCAGCGTCGAAGCCCACCAGCGCCGCGCGCGACCAGCCCAGCCGGTCGAACGCCAGCCAGAAGACGGCAGCCGACAGTAGGAGAAAGGCGAGGAAGCGCGGCGGAGCGACATGGTGACCGAGCGCGAGGCGGAACGACATGGACGATCTTCTAGCCTGCCCCCGCCCCGGCCGCTATGGCCCATCCATGGCTTGGATATTGCTCATTGCCGGCGGCTGTTTCGAAGTCGGCTTCACCACCTGCCTGCGCTTCGTCGACGGCTTCCGCAACATTCCCTGGACGATCGCCTTTCTCGTCTCGGTGACCCTGTCCATGGGCCTGCTCGAGGTGGCGAGCCGGTCGATTCCGATGGGCACGGCCTATGCGGTCTGGACCGGCATCGGTGCGATCGGCACGGTTCTGGTCGGGATGATCTGGTTCGGCGAGCCTGCGACCAGCATCCGAATCCTGTTGCTGCTGACGATCGTCGCCTGCATCGCCGGACTCAAATTCGTCGCCCACTGAGCAAAACCGTCAGCCCCTTGCCAGCCGGCGCTCCGGGCTGGCATGCCGGGCCTGAGCGGCGATCCCCCGGCCGCGCATCAGGAGTGTCATGCGTTATTTTCTCGATACCGAGTTCAACGGCTTCGGCGGCGACCTGCTGAGTCTGGCGCTGGTGCCCGAATATGGCGACCAGGACTATTATGTCGTGATCCCGACCGACGCGCCCTATCACCCCTGGGTCGAGAAGCATGTCGTCCCCTATCTCGAGTCGGTGCCGCGCATGCTCTACAACCGGCTCGACCGGATCGCAGCCGCGCATGACGTCGCAGCGTTTCTGGCGGGCGATCCCGATCCCGTGATCGTCGCCGACTGGCCCGAAGATATCGCGCTGTTCTGCCGGCTGCTGCTGGTGGGAGAGACAGAGATCGTCGACGTCCGCCACATGCGCTTCGAATTCCATCGCACGCCCGGCTTCTCGACCGCGCGCAACAGCGCCGTTCCGCACAATGCGCTGCACGATGCGCGTGCATTGCGTGACCATCTCACCAGCCTCGACTGAACAGACCAGCGCTATTCCATCTCTGTCATGGAAGCGCCCGACGCGACCGCCTATGCTGTCGCACGATATCGAAGGAGAGCCATCCCGATGAAGACCAGCTTCCTCAACCCCATGCGCGCGACACTGGTCGCCGCGATGGCCCTGCTGATCGCGAGCTGCGGGCAGCAGACGAAGAAGGACGATGCCACCGGCAGCGGATCGGCGGCAGCAGCGGGCGCCCTGTCCGGTGCGGGCGCGACCTTTCCGGCGCCGCTCTATGCAAAATGGGCGGAAAGCTACAAGGCCCAGACCGGCGTCGGCCTGAACTATCAGGCGATCGGCTCGGGCGGCGGAATCAAGCAGATCAAGGCCAACACCGTCGACTTCGGCGCCTCGGACAAACCGCTCAAGGCGGACGAACTCGCCGCTGCCGGCCTCTACCAGTTCCCGACCGTGATGGGCGGCGTCGTGCCGGTGGTGAACATCCCCGGCATCACCCCCGGTCAGGTGCGCCTGTCGGGCGAACTGCTCGGCGCGATCTTCCTGGGTGAGGTCACCAAATGGACCGACCCGCGCATCGCCGCGCTCAACCCCGGCGTGAAGCTCCCCGCGCTGCCGATCACCGTCGTCCACCGTTCGGACGGATCGGGCACTTCCTTCCTGTTCACCAGCTATCTGGCCGCGAAGAGTCCCGCATGGGGATCGAAGGTCGGCGCGAGCGACGCCGTGTCCTGGCCCACCGGCATCGGCGGCAAGGGCAATGACGGCGTCTCCGCCTTCGTCGGCCAGACCAAAGGGTCGATCGGCTATGTCGAATATGCCTATGCCAAGCAGAACAAGATGAGCCACGTCCTGCTGCAGAACGCGGCGGGCGGTTTCGTCGCACCGTCGGCCGAGAGCTTCGCCGCGGCCGCCGCTGGCGCCGACTGGGCGGCAGCACCCGGCAATTATCTGCTGCTGCTGGACCAGCCGGGCGAGAAGAGCTGGCCGATCACGGGCGCGACCTTCATCCTGCTCCACAAAAAGCAGGAAAACGTCGCCAAGGCCAAGGCCGCACTCGGCTTCTTCGACTGGGCAATGGGCAAGGGCGATGCCGAGGCGGTCGCGCTCGACTATGTCCCGCTGCCCGCCGAGGTGAAGGGGCTGGTCCGCAAGCAATGGGCCGAAACGATCACCGGGCCGGACGGCAAGCCGCTCTACACGCCGGCGCCCTGAGCGGGCTCTGCCTTCATGAAAAAGGGGCCGTCGGCGCAGTGCCGGCGGCCCCTTTTATTGTGGTCCGGGCCGGAGCGGAACGCCCGGCCCTGCCATCCCTGCGGTCCGATCAGTTCGGAACGACGGTGACCGCGCGGCGGTTCTGCGCCCAGGAGGCTTCGTCCGAACCGGTCGCCAGCGGGCGTTCCTTGCCGTAGCTGATCACCGAGACGCGCGATGCCGGCACGCCGATGCTGACCAGATAGTTCTTGGCGGCATTGGCACGGCGCTCGCCGAGGGCGAGATTATATTCGCGCGTGCCGCGCTCGTCGCAGTGTCCCTCGATCGTCACCGAGACATTCGGGTATTTTGCCAGCCACTGGGCCTGGCGGCTCAGCGTCGCCTGGTCCTCGGCATCGACGTCATAGGAGTCGGTGTCGAAAAAGACGGTGTCGGTGCCGGCCTGCGCCAGGAAGTCGGCGCGCGATCCCGGAACCGGGCCGGTCTGCGGCGGCGGCGGGGGAGTGGTCTCAGGCATGGGAGCCGGCGCGGTGGTCGGCGGCGGCGGGGGCAGTTCTTCCGGCTTCTTCTTCGAGCAAGCCGCAACGCTCAGTGCCAGCGCGGACACGAGCGCGATCTTCAGGGTCGTACGCGCCATCTAAATCTCCTTCCTCAGCTGGTTACGGTTGAATAACGTCTTTTTTTCCCAATTTCTCCCAGAAATCCCCTCATGGCAGCAACGGCCCCCAGGCCGGGTCCGAACCGTCGAGCGGCGTCGGGATGGGGCGTTCGTTGACGCCGGTCAGATCGACCGACCAGAGATCGGCCTTGCCCGACCCCTGAGCGGTGCGGAAGAACATGATCACGCGGCCATTGGGCGACCAGCTGGGGCCTTCGTCCTGCCAGCCATTGGTCAGGATCTTCTCGCCCGAGCCATCGATGTTCATGACGCCGACATTGAAGCCGCCGCCGATCCGGGTGAAGGCGATCAGGTCCCCGCGCGGGCTCCAGGCGGCACTGCCATAGCGGCCCGAGCCGAAGCTGATCCGGTTCTGGTTCGAGCCGTCGGCGTTCATAACATAGAGCTGCTGGGTGCCCGAACGATCGCTTTCGAACACGATCTTCGATCCGTCGGGCGAGTAGCTGGCGCCGGTATCGATACCGGGCGAGGTCGTCAGCCGCTGGGGCGTGCCGCCTGTGCTGGGCACGCGATAGATGTCGGTGTTGCCGCCGACCGCCATCGAGAAGACGATATAGCGCCCATCGGGCGAGAAGCGCGGCGAAAAGGTCATGTTGGGCTGATCGACCACCAGACGCTGCGAGCCGGAGCCGATGTCGTACACATACACCCGCGCCCGGTTGTTGGTGTAGGACATGTAGGTGATCGTCTGCTGGTTAGGCGCGAAGCGCGGGGTCAGCACGATCGACTGGCCATTGGTCAGGAAGCGATGGTTCGCGCCGTCCTGGTCCATGATCCCAAGCCGCTTGATACGGTTCGTCTTCGGCCCGGTTTCCGAGACATAGACGACGCGGCTGTCGAAATAGGGGCCTTCGCCCGTCAGCCGGGTATAGACCTGATCGGCGCATTTATGCGCGGCCCGGCGCCACTGGCCGGGCTGGACGACGAAGCCCTGCCGGGTCAGCTCGCTGCGCGCCAGCACGTCGTAGAGATAGCAGCCCACCGTGAGCGTGCCGTCGCCATTGGCCTGGACGAAGCCCTGCACCAGCGCCTGCGCGCCGCTCTGGGTCCAGAACATATAGTCGGGCGCGGTCACCTGCGGATGGGTGACTGTCTGCATCGCGCTCTTGGGCAGCGGGCTGAACAGGCCGCTGTTCTTGAGGTCGGCGGTGACCACCTCGGCGACGCGCTGTCCGAGGGCGGCGGTGTCGCCGGCGGGTGTGTTGGCAACGGCCGGAGTGGGCATGCCGGGCACCGCGATCGGCATGGGCTGCGCGATGCCGCCGGTAATGTCGACCTCGAGCTGCGCGGTGGCCGGCGACGCCGCCAGCGTGAAGCTCAACAGGGACAGGGCAAGGCCAAAGCGCATTCTCGTCTCCTTCGCCCCGCTCGGGCCATGCTGCCCAAAGCGGGGGCAATAGTCAAAAATCTGGCTCATCAGTTCATCTGCGCCGGACGGAAGGTGAAGGCCACATCCTCCCAGCCACCCTCGTACAGATCGGGCGGAAGCTTGTACGGGGCGCAACGTTGCAACGCCCGGGTGGCGGCTTCGTTCATCTGCCGCACATAGGGCTGGTTGGTTGGCGTCACGCCCAGATTGCCGATCACCTCGGGCGCGACCGCGATCGAACCGTCGGGCTTGAAGCGCAGCCGTACCCGCGTGATGATGCTTGCCGTGTCGGCGCCGCCGGCAGGTATGGTGTAGCAGGGCTTCACCTGGCTCGCGATCAACGCGACAAGGCCGTTCATTGCGATCGGGCTGATCGATGCGGCGCGGGGTGCGGCGCCCTTGCCGGCGGACTTATCGACCGGAATGCCCTTGAGGAAGTCGGTGCCAAGCGAGGTCGCCTTGGGCTTCGGCTTCGCGGGTGCCGGCGTAACCTTCGCCGCAGGCGCCGGGGCAGCCTTAGCCGGGGTCGGAGGCGTCTTTTCAGCGGGCTTGGGCGTCGGCGCGGGCGCAGGCTTGGGCGGAGCCGGCTTCAGAGCGGGCTTCGGGGTCGGCGCCGGTTTGGGCGGCGTCGGCGGAGCCGGCTCGGGCTTGGCGGGCGCGGGGGTCGGCTCGGGCGGGGTTTCCTCGACCGGACCGAGTTCGGGCGCCTGCGCGGCCTGCGGCGGCTCCTTCGAGATTTCGGGCGCGGCCGAAACGAGCCCGGCCTTATCGACGAGCATCACGTCCATCGGCTCGCTGAGCTTGGGCATCTGCCGGACGCTCATCAGGTTCAGCGACAGCAGGGCGAGCAGGCCGACATGGCCCGCGATCGACAGCCCCAGCCCTGCACCCTCGGACCGCTCCATCCTAGGGCACCGCCGGCTCGGGAACTTCGTCCCCGTCGACGCGGCCGCCAGTCTGCGGGCCCGCCGCCTCGCCCTCGCCCAGCGTGACGAGCGCAACGCGGTTGAGCCCGGCATGGTTGAGCGCGCCCATCACCGCCATGACGCGGCCATAGTCGAGCGCGCGATCGGCGCGCAGGAAGATTTGCGGGCTGTCCTTACCCTTGCCCGATTTGGCCGCGATCTCGGCGAACTGCGCCTCCATCGCGGCGATCTGGATCTCGCGGTCGTCGAGATAGACGCGGCCGTCCTTGTCGATCGACAGCTGGATCGGCTTCTTGTCCTGATCGAGCGCACCGGCCGAGCTTTCGGGCAGGTCGACGGGCACGCCCGCGAGCAGCAGCGGCGCGGTGACCATGAAGATGATCAGCAGCACCAGCATCACGTCGACGAGCGGCGTGACGTTGATCTCCGCCATCGGCGCGCGCCGGCCGCCGCGCCCGGATACGGGGCCGCCCATGCCCATCAGAGGCGCTCCAGTTCCCGGCTGAGGGTCATGTGGATCGCATCGCCGAAGCGGTGGAGCTGGCCCTCGATCTTCGAGACGGTGTGGAGCAGCCGGTTATAGGCGATGACCGCCGGGATCGCGGCGAACAGACCCAGTGCCGTCGCGAACAGCGCCTCGGCGATGCCAGGGGCCACGACGCCGAGCGAGGTGTTCTGCGAGGCGGCGATATCGGTGAAGCTGCGCATGATGCCCCAGACGGTGCCGAACAGGCCGACGAAAGGCGCGACCGAGCCGACCGTGGCGAGGATGTTAAGGCGATCCGACAGCCGGTCGATCTCGCTCCCCGCCGCCGCGCCGAGCGCATTGGCGAGCCGCGCGCGGGTACCATCGCGGTCGATCGCTTGGCCCGAACGCACCGAGCGGCGCCATTCGGCGACGCCGGCCGAGAAGACCTTGGCGGCCGGGATGTCCTGCCGGCCCGGGCCTTCGTAGAATTTGTCGATATCCTCGGACTTCCAGAAATCCGCCTCGAATCCCTTGCTCTCCTTGAGCGCGCGGCCGAGCGACAGGGTTCCGGACAGGATGATCGTCCAGGTCCAGATGCTGGCCGCGAGCAGGCCGATCATCACCGCCTTCACGACGATGTCTGCCTGGAGGAAGAGGGCGATGGGCGAGAGCGCCGAGGTCGATGCGGAGACCGCCATTTCCTGCATCATCAATTCAATCCGTCCCTTTTCAAACTCTCAAACGTCTCGATCCAGTGGCGGGGCTGACGCTTCGGACGGCCGTCCGATCCGATCAGGGCGACCGAGACATCGGCTTCCACCAATGTTTCGGACCCGCGCATGACTCTCTGATGAACGACGCATGAGGCGCCCCGGATATTCCCCATCCGGCTGACCACCAGAAGATTGTCGTCGAGCCGGCCCGGCGCGCGATAGCGCAGACCCATTTCGACGACCACATAATTGCCTTCGCCGCGCTCCATCGCGCCGCGCTGATCGATGCCGGCCAGCAACATCATGTCGCTGCGCGCCCGTTCCATGAACCGCAGATAGCTCGCGTGATAAACGACACCGCCCGCATCGGTATCCTCGAAATAGACGCGCAGCGCGAAAAGATGCGCGCCCGCTTCGAAGCGTCCGGAATAGGGTGTGTCGTGCATTGTCGCCTGTTTAAGCGATCGCGGCCCGAAATGAACGGATATTCGCGGAAAGCGGCTCGGTTCGCCCTATGGGAACGTCGATCCGGCGATGTCGTGACGGCAGCGGATGTCAGACGCCGTCGAACAGGCCGTCCTGTCCCGCCTCGGGCGGCGGTGCGATGCCGAGATGCTTCCAGCCTCTTCCGTTCAGGCAGCGCCCGCGCGCGGTGCGGGCGATCAGGCCGAGCTGGATCAGATAGGGTTCGATCACGTCCTCGATCGTGTCGCGCGGCTCGGACAGGCCGGCGGCGAGTGTCTCCACCCCGACGGGTCCGCCGCGATAGATGTCGGCGATCATGTGGAGATAGCGCCGGTCCATCGCATCGAGGCCAAGGCTGTCGACCTCGAGCCGGTTGAGCGCCTGGTCGGCGACCTTGGCGTCGACGATCTCCGATCCCAGCACATGCGCGAAGTCGCGGACGCGTCGCAGCAGGCGGCCGGCGATGCGCGGCGTTCCCCGCGCCCGGCGCGCGATCTCGACCGCGCCATCGGACGAGATCGGCAGGTCGAGAAGCCGCGAGGCACGCGCCACCACCTTCTCCAGTTCCTCGACCGTGTAGAATTGCAGACGGATCGGAATACCGAAACGATCGCGCAGGGGCGTGGTGATCAGCCCCTGTCGCGTCGTCGCACCAACCAGGGTGAAGCGGGGGAGATCGATCCGCACGCTGCGTGCCGACGGCCCCTCGCCGATCATCAGGTCGAGCGCGCGATCCTCCATCGCCGGATAGAGCACCTCCTCGACCTGCGGCTGGAGGCGGTGGATCTCGTCGATGAAGAGGACGTCGCCATCCTCGAGATTGGTCAGAAGCGCCGCCAGGTCCCCCGACTTGGCGATGACCGGGCCGGAGGTCGCGCGAAACCCCGCGCCCATTTCCTTGGCGATGATCTGCGCCAGCGTGGTCTTGCCCAGACCCGGCGGGCCGAAGAACAGGACGTGGTCCAGCGCATCGCCGCGTTTGCGGGCCGCCTCGATGAACACGCGCAGATTGTCGCGCGCCGCCTTCTGGCCGACGAACTCGTCGAGCGACTTGGGGCGCAGCGCGGCATCGACGTCCTCGGGACGTCGGCCGGCGGAAAGGAGGCGGTCGGGTTCGCTCATGGCTGGTCGTCGTTCCCTAACCGTTCTTGCCCCCCGCTGTCGACCTCGCTCGTCGGAGAGACTGTTCAGCGTCGTGGACAGCTGTTGGCCGCGATGGCACGAGGCAGGCGACACGCTTTCCGCCGGAGCCCGCCTTGACCACAGCCCCCACAAAGCCGCTCGTCCTGCTGCGTCCACACCTGCCGCTGCCGGCGCTTCGCCCGGCGCTGGAGGCGCGGTTCGAGCTGCGATCGGAACCGGCGCCGGGAATCACCGCCATGGTCGCATCGGGGGTGGTCGATGCGGCGCTGATGGACAGCCTGCCCGACCTCGAGCTGATCGCGCTGGGCACGGTCGGCTATGACGGCGTCGACCTCGATCATGCGCGACGGCGCGGGATAAGCGTCACCAACACGCCCGACGTCCTGACCGACGACGTCGCCGACCTGGCCGTGGCGCTGATCCTCGCAGTCCATCGCAAACTGCCGCGCGACGATGCCCATGTCCGCGCGGGACGCTGGCCGGCCGAGGGACAACCATCGCTCACTCGCCGGTTTAGCGGACGCCGGACCGGGATCGTGGGGCTGGGCCGTATCGGCCTCGCGATCGCGAAGCGGCTGGAAGGCTTTGAGGGCGAAATCGCCTATCATGCGCGGCATCCGCGCGAGGACGCCGCCTATCGCTATGCGGAGAGCGCGGAGGCTCTTGCCGCTTCGGTCGACGTACTCGTGGTGGCGACGCCCGGCGGCGCGGAGACGGAGAAGCTCATCGACCGGCGGGTGATCGACGCGCTGGGGCCCGACGGGGTGATCGTCAACATCGCCCGCGGGTCGGTGATCGACGAGGAGGCGCTGGTCTCCGCGCTGGTCGAGGGCCGGCTGGGCGGCGCCGGCCTCGACGTGTTCGCGCAGGAGCCACATGTGCCCGAAGCGCTACGGGCGCTGGAGACTGTCGTACTGCTGCCGCACCAGGGCAGCGGCACCATCGAGACGCGCGCAGCGATGGCCGCGCTCGTCGTCGCGAATCTCGATGCATTCTTCGCGGGCAAGCCGCTGCCGACACCGATTCGCTAAGCGCTATTTTGCAGCCTTGCGCAGCGCCAGCCGGACGACCGCGTCGAGCGTTGCCGTGGGCCCGAGTTCCTCGACCGCCGCGCCGACGGCGTTGCTCGCCTCGGCCGGCTTGAAACCGAGATTGCCGAGCGCCGAGACGGCATCCTCTGCGACGCCGCCCTTGGGCAGAGCTGCCGGCGAAAGCCCTGCTGCCAGCCCGACGACGCCCATCTTGTCCTTGAGCTCATTGACGATCCGCATGGCGAGCTTGGGACCGACGCCATTGGCACGGGCGACCATCGCCTTGTCCCCGGTCGCCACCGCGCGCGACAATTCGCCCGCATCGAGGACCGACAGGATCGACAGCGCGACGCGCCCGCCCACGCCCTGGACACTGGTCAGCAGACGGAATGCATCGCGCTCGCCTGCGGAGCCGAAGCCGTAGAGGGTGATCGCATCCTCGCGCACCTGCATCTCGGTGAACAGCAGCACGTCCCCGCCCACCTCGCCGATCGCCGACAGGGTGCGCGACGAACACCAGACGAGGTAGCCGACACCGCCGACATCAAGCACCGCGTGATCGGCGGTGCTTTCGGCGAGGACCCCGCGCAACCGGGCGATCATGCGATGATCCGGCGCATGGCGCGCGCGCTGGCAAGATGATGGGCGTGGGTGATCGCCACCGCCAGCGCATCAGCCGCATCGGGACCGGCAAGCTTCGCCCCCGGCAGCAAAACCTTGACCATCGCCTGCACCTGCCTCTTCTCCGCCCCGCCGGTTCCCACGACCGCCTTCTTCACGATCGAGGGGTGATACTCACCGACACTGACCTCCGCCAGCGCCGCAGCCAGCAGCACCACGCCCCGCGCCTGGCCGAGCTTGAGCGTCGACTGCGCATTGGAATTGCCGAGCACCTCCTCGACCGCCGCCCCCTCGGGCCGGTAGCTGCGAATAATCTCCGACAGCGCGCCGTGCAGGAGATAAAGCCGGCGCGACAATTCCATCGACGGCTCGGTCTTGATCTGCCCATTGGCGACGTGGCTCAGCCGATTGCCGTCTGCGGCGATGACGCCCCAGCCGGTCGTGCCCAGGCCTGGATCGAAACCGATGAGGATCATGAGGATTCCTACTCCAGATCAGCAAGCCCCTCCCCTTTAGGGGAGGGGTTGGGGTGGGGCCACCGATCCGGGAGCGCGGCCAGGGTTTCTGCGATGAGTCCCAGCACTCCGCCGATGTTGCTCATCACGTCGCTGTTTGTGAACCGGATCGTCCGATAGCCCAGCTTTTCGAGATGAGCATCCCGCAGCGTATCCGCCTCGGCATCATGCGTATCGCCATCAATCTCGATCACGAGCGCCTTGGCGGGGCAAAGGAAGTCGACGATGAACCCGCCGATCACCGACTGTCGCCTGATCTTATAACCTAGCTGGGAGTTGGACAGGCTTCGCCAGAGCCGCTTTTCGGGCTCGGTGGGATTGTTGCGCATTTTTCGCGCCCTATCGCCCAGGCTCTCGATCTGCCCCACCCCTCCCCCTCCCCTAAAGGGGAGGGGTTTCTGTTATCGCCTCACCCCAGCTTCGCCATCACCTCTTCGGGAACGTCGTAATTGCCCCAGACGGTCTGGACGTCGTCATCGTCGTCGAGCGCGTCGATCAGCTTGAGCAGCTTGGCGGCATCTTCCTCGCCGACGCTGACCTGCGTCTGTGGGCGCCAGGCGAGCTTCGCGCCGTCTGCCTCGCCCAGCACCGGCTCAAGCGCCTTGGCGACCTCGTGCAGCGAGTCGATCGCGGTCCAGATCTCATGGCCTTCCTCGGACGAGGTGACGTCCTCGGCGCCGGCTTCGAGCGCGGCCTCGAAAACCTTGTCGGGATCGCCGGCCGAGGCCGGATAGTTGATCAGGCCGAGCCGGTCGAAACCATGACTGACCGAGCCGCCCGCACCGAGATTGCCGCCATTCTTCGACACCGCCGTGCGGACGTTGGTCGCGGTGCGGTTGCGGTTGTCGGTCAGCGCCTCGATGATCAGCGCAACGCCGCCGGGACCGAAGCCCTCGTAGCGGACCTCCTCATAATTGGTGTCGTCGCCGCCGGCTGCCTTGTTGATCGACCGCTCGATATTGTCCTTGGGCAGGCCTTCCTTGCGCGCGGTGATCACGGCCTGGCGCAGGCGCGCATTCATCGCCGGGTCGGGCAGGCCCATGCGCGCTGCCACGGTGATTTCGCGGCTCAGCTTGGAAAAGAGCGCCGAGCGCTTCTTATCCTGCGCACCCTTGCGGTGCATGATGTTCTTGAATTTGCTATGACCGGCCATTGCCGTCCCGTCCTGCTCTGTCCTTGGATGGCCGGCTCTCTAGCCTTGCGGACAGGCGGGTGGCAAGCCGAGTCCGAACTCGCCGTCCCGCCCGATATGCCCTCAGTCCACGAACAGTAGTGCGGGTGTCTCCAGAAGACGCTTGAGGGCCTGGACGAAGCTGGCGGCGTCCCAGCCATCGACGACGCGGTGGTCGCAACTGATCGACAGGTTCATCAGCTTCGCCGCCACCACCTGCCCATCGCGGAACACCGGCCGCTCGACCACCTTGTTCGGGCCGATGATCGCCACTTCGGGCCGGTTGATCACCGGCGTCGTCGCGATGCCGCCGAGCGGCCCCAGCGAGGTGATCGTCAGCGTCGAGCCCGACAGCTCGTCCGACTTCGCCTTGCCGCTGCGCGCGGCATCGGCCAGCCGCACGATCTCCGAAGCCAGCTGCCAGACGTTGCGCGCCTCGGCATTGCGGATCACCGGCACCATCAGCCCGGCATCGGTCTGCGTCGCCATGCCCAGATGCACCGCGCCCGAGCGGGTCACGATCCCCGCCTCGTCGTCATAGCGGGCGTTGATCATCGGGAAGTCGGGCAGCGTCTTGCAGATCGCCGTGATCAGCAGCGGCAGCATCGTCAGCTTGGGCTTGGCGCCCCGCGTCGCGTTGAGGTCGGCGCGCAGTGCCTCCAGCTTAGTGACGTCGATCTCCTCGACATAGGTGAAGTGCGGGATGGCGCGCTTTGCCGCCGCCATATTCTCGGCGATGCGGCGGCGCAGGCCGATCACCTTGACCTGCTCGTCGCCGCGCGCGGCACCCGGTGCGCGATAGCCGCCGCCGGCATTATAGGTCAGGAAGGCATCGAGATCGGCATGGCGCACGCGCCCGTCGGCCGCCGCCTTCACCTGCGCGAGATCGATGCCGAGATCCTTCGCCCGCTGCCGCACCGCCGGCGAGGCGAGCACGCGATGGCGTTCGGTCGGCGCCGGTTCGGGCTCCGCGGCCGCAGCGACGACAGGCGCCGCTCCCGGCTTCGCCTCGACCGGCGTCGGGACCGGGTCGGGCTTCACCACCTGCGCGGCTTCGACCGGAGCGACCTCGACCACTGGCGCGGGAGCTTCCTCCAGGGCCGCCTCGCCCTCGACCTCGAACACCGCCAGGATCGAACCGATCGCCACCTGCTCGCCCACCTCGCCGGTCAGCCGCACCACCCGGCCCGCCACCGGCGCGGTCATCTCGACCGTCGCCTTGTCGGTCATCAGGTCGGCCAGCGGCGCGTCCTCCTCGACCACATCGCCAACCGCCACATGCCAGGCGACGATCTCCGCCTCGGCTATGCCCTCGCCGATGTCCGGCAGCTTGAATTCATAGGTCGCCATGTCGGATCAATCCTGCATCACGCGCTTGAGCGCCTGGGTGAGACGGACGGGGCCAGGAAAATAGGCCCATTCGAGGCTGTGCGGATAAGGCGTGTCCCAGCCGGTCACGCGCTGCACGGGCGCCTCGAGCCAATGGAAGCAATGTTCCTGCACCAACGCCGACAGTTCTGCGCCATAGCCGGCGGTCTTGGTCGCCTCATGCACCACGACGCAGCGGCCGGTCTTCTTCACCGAGGCTGCCACCGTCTCGATGTCGAGCGGGACGAGGGTTCTCAGGTCGACGATCTCGGCGTCGACGCCGCTCTCCTCGACAACGCCCTTCGCCACATGAACCATGGTGCCGTAGCAGAGGATGGTGACGTCGGCCCCTTCACGCACGACCTTCGCCTTGCCGAGTTCGATCCGGTAATGGCCGGTCGGCACCGCGCTTTCGGGGAAGCGGCTCCACGGCGCCACCGGGCGGTCATAATGGCCATCGAAGGGGCCGTTGTAGATCCGCTTCGGCTCGAAGAAGATGACCGGGTCATTATCCTCGATCGCCGCGATCAGCAGGCCCTTGGCGTCATAGGGGTTGGACGGGATCACCGTCTTGAGCCCCGCGACATGGGTGAAGATGCCCTCGGGGCTCTGGCTGTGCGTTTGCCCGCCGAAGATGCCGCCGCCGAAGGGGGTCCGCACCGTGATCGGCGCGGTATATTCGCCCGCCGAGCGGTAGCGCAGCCGTGCTGCCTCCGACACCAGCTGGTCGAGCGCGGGGTAGATATAATCGGCGAACTGGATCTCGGGCACCGGGCGCAAGCCATAGGTCGCCATGCCGACGGCCACGCCGATGATGCCGCATTCGCTGATCGGCGTGTCGAACACGCGGGTCTTGCCATAGCGCTTCTGCAACCCTTCGGTCGCCTTGAAGACGCCGCCGAAATAGCCGACGTCCTCGCCCAGCACGACGATGCCCTCGTCGCGCTCCATCGACACGTCGAGCGCCGAGTTGATCGCCTGGATCATGTTCATGGTGCGGGTCTCGCCCACCGCCTGCTCCGCGCTCATATGCCCGCCGCCTTGCGTTCCTCGAGCATCTGCTCGCGCTGCTCCTCCAGATGCCAGGGCATCGTTTCGAACACGTCCTCGAACATCGGGTCGAAGGACTGCTTGAGCCCGTCGTGCAGCACCCCGTTCTTCTCGGCCTCGCGCTGCGCCGCCTTCACCTGCTCGGCGACCTCGCGGTCCATCGCGGCGTGGCGATCCTCGTCCCAGATGCCGAGCCCGATGACATGCTTCTTCAGCCGCGCGATCGGATCGCCGAGCGGCCATTTCGTACCCTCGTCGGCGGAGCGATATTTGGTCGGGTCGTCCGACGTCGAATGGCCCTCGGCGCGATAGGTGAAATGCTCGATCAGCGTCGGCCCATGGTTGCTGCGCGCCCGGTCGGCCGCCCACTGGGTCGCGGCATAGACCGCCAGCGCGTCATTGCCGTCCACGCGCAGGCCGGCGATGCCATAGCCGATGGCGCGCGCCGCGAAGGTCGTCGCCTCGGCCCCCGCGAAGCCCGAGAAGGACGAGATAGCCCACTGGTTGTTGATCACGTTCAGGATGACCGGTGCACGGTAAACAGCAGCGAAGGTCATCGCCGAATGGAAGTCGCCCTCGGCGGTCGAGCCCTCGCCGCACCAGGCCGCCGCGATGCGCGTGTCGCCGCGCGCCGCGCTGGCCATCGCCCAGCCCACGGCCTGCGGATATTGGGTCGTCAGATTGCCCGAGATCGAGAAGAAATTGGCGTCGCGCACCGAATACATGATCGGCATCTGGCGGCCCTTCAGGCGGTCGGCGCGGTTCGAATAGATCTGGTTGATCATGTCGACGATCGGCCAGTCGCGCGCGATCAGCAGGCCCTGCTGCCGGTAGCTGGGAAAGCACATATCGTCATAGTCGAGCGCATGGGCCGCCGCGATCGAGGTCGCCTCCTCGCCGGTGCACTTCATATAGAAGCTGGTCTTTCCCTGGCGCTGCGCGCGATAGAGGCGCTCGTCGAAGGCCCGCGTCAGCGCCATGCTGCGCAGCATTTTCAACAGCGTCTCGGACGAAAGGCGCGGATCCCACGGGCCCTGGGCTACGCCCTCCGGGTCGAGTACGCGCACCATGTCATAAGCGAGGTCACGCATCTCGGCAGGCGCGGCACCGATTTCCGGCCGGCGAACGGCACCGGCAACGGGCATCGGAAAGCTGCTATAATCGGCCTCGTCCCCCGGTCGGAACGACGGCTCGGGAACGTGCAGCGACAAAGGCGGCAGATTGCGGCCAGTCATGCGCTAACCATCCTCTCATCCATTTCCGTCAGCAATACTGACTGAAATCATCTAATATTATTGTGGAATAAAATTACAAGCCCTCTTTGGAGCTTTCCGTCCTCTTCCTAGCGCAGTTCAAACCTCAGCGCAGCCGATCGTTCCGGCCGGGCTCAGTCGCGGATGGGCACCCGGAACAACGCTTCGAGACCACCGCCCTCGCGGTTGGCTAGGACGAGGCTGCCGCCATGTTCCTGCGCGATGGCGCGCGAGATGCTGAGCCCCAGTCCGATCCCGCCGGTAGACCGATTGCGCGATGGCTCGCCCCGCTCGAACGGGCGGAACATCGCTTCCAGAGCAGCGGGCGGCAGGCCCGGGCCGCGATCGGCCACCCGAAGCGCGGCAAACTCCCCCTCGCGGCGGACCGAAAGCTCGGCCTCGCCGCCATAGACGATGGCGTTGTCGACCAGATTCTGGACGAGGCGGCGCAACGCCATGGCGTCGCCCAACAGAGTGATCGGTTCGGCCTGCACCAGACGAACCGGGCGACCGATCTCGCGCTCGGAGTCGACCAGGTCGGTCACCAGCCGGTCGAGCGAGAGGCTGCGCATCTCCGCACTGCCGCCGGTATCGCGCACGAAGGAGATGGTCGCCGCGATCATCGCGCGCATCTGCTCGATGTCGCCCTGCACCTTCTGCCGCATCTCGTCGGGCGCCGATTCGATCCGGAAGGCGATCCGGGCGAGCGGGGTTCGCAGATCGTGCGCGATCGCCCCGATCATGTTGGTCCGCTCGGTCAGATAGGCGGAAAGCCTTTCCTGCATCCGGTTGAGCGCATGGGCGGTCACGCGAAGCTCGGCCGGGCCTTCCTCGACGATCAGCGGCGCCTGGGGATTGGCACCCATCCGGTCCGCCGCGTCGGCGATCCGCCGGATCGGCTTGGCGAGCGCACGGGCGAACAGCCAGGCGAAGGGAATCACCGCCAGCAGGCTCAGTCCGAAGAGCAGCAGGATGCGCTGCTGCCAGGCCGGGAAGAAAGGCCGGGGCGGCGTGCGAACCACCCGCCATGTGCCGGCGTCGGTGCGATAGCCGGCCAGCACCGTATCGAAGAAGAGGGGTTCGCCCCGCCGCACGATCACGCGCCGTTCGCGCCCGGACCGAAAGGGTATGCCGACGCGCTGGTCCGGACCGAAATAAAGCCGGACCCGGTCGGGCGAAACGCCGATGCGATCGGCCAGCCGGCGCGAGAAGCGGCGCGACTCGATCATCTCGGGATCGGGACGGGGCTCTGCCGCCTGCTCGCGCGTCGCCAGCAGCCGGTCGCGCGGCAAATCGTCGAGCGGCGGCGGCGAGCGGCGGTCGGGCGGCACCGCCGCTTCATGCCGCGCATCCGGCAGATCGACCGCCTGCCAGATGCGCTCTCGCGGCAGGCGCCGCCCGGCCAAAGCCTCTGCGATGTCGGACAGCGAGTTGAAGTCGGGTCGGGGCGGCGGCGCCACAGTGAACAGCAGGATCGTGACGACGAACACCGCCGCGACGCTGGCCAGCAACAGCAGCAGCGTCTGCCAGAAGATCGACAGGCCGGGGCGCGGGCGCGCCGTCATTCGCCCTCGACCTTGAGGGTGAACATATAGCCTTCGTTGCGGATCGTCCGGATGGGGTCGTCGGGCCCGAGCTTCTTGCGCAGCCGGCTGATGGTTACGTCGATCGCGCGATCGAACACGTCGCTGTCCATGCCCTTGCCGGCCTCGATCAGCTTGTCGCGGCTCAGCACGCGTTGCGGGCGATCGAGAAAGGCCGCGAGCACCCGAAACTCGGCGTCGGTCAGCGGCGCCGGCGCCGCACCGATCCGGCGCACCTCGCGCTGGACGATGTCGAGCGTCCACGCCCCGAAGCGGCGCACCGCCCCCTGGGTGGCGGCGGCCGCCTCCTCGCTCTTGCGGCGCAGCACCGCGCGGATGCGGGCCAGCAGTTCGCGTGGGTTGCAGGGCTTGGCCAGATAATCGTCGGCGCCGACCTCCAGACCGATGATGCGGTCGGTGTCCTCGCCCATGGCGGACAGCATGATGATGCCGGGGCTTCCCGGCTTGCGCAGGCGGCGAAGGATCGACAAGCCATCTTCTCCCGGCATCATGAGGTCGAGGACGATCAGATCGGGGCGCTCGGCCGAGATCAGCGCATCCATCTCCGCCGCGTCGGCGGCGCTTTCCACGCGCAGGCCGTTGCCGCGCAGGAAATCGGTCATCAGTGACCGCAGGTCGGCATCGTCGTCGACGACCAGGATCAGGGGATCGGCTGCGCTCACTTGCGTCCTCCCTTCGCGCGCTCCTTCACCCGCTCGACGCACTGGGCATTGGCGACGATCTGGGCCGGCGTTCTGGGCAGGTCGGCGAGCGTCAGAAAGCCGCGCCCATCCTTGTCGAGGTCGCGAAACCGTTCGGCTGCGGCGGCACGATATTCGCGCAGCGATATGGCCCGATCGAAATCGCGATCCGCCGAAGCCACAGGATTGGGGACGTTGAGGAAGGAATAGCGACCGGCGCCCGCAGCACCGCCATAATCGGGCGGCGTCGGCCGCTTGCCGCCGGACTGCGGGGGTTTGCCGCCCGGTAGCGGAGCACTGCCGCCTGCCGGGCCGCCGGGCCCGCCGCGCGGATCGCCCCGGAACTGGTACAACCTGATTTCGGGCGCGACGTTCAGCTCATAGGCCATGAGTTCGTCGGGCAGTATCTCGCCGCTGCCGTCCTTGTCGATCGTCGCGAAGAAGCGATCCGCATCGAGCTGCATCTCCGCCACGGTCAGCCGCCCGTCATGATCGCGGTCGGCCTGCTCGAACCAGCGGCGCATGGGCTGGTCCGCATCGTCCTTCGTGCGGAAGGGCTCACCGATCGGTGAGATGAACAGCGGCTGGCGGAAGGGCTCCGAGCAGGGCGACGGCGGCGCATCCTTGCGCGCCGCAACCGGGCTGGCGAAGCTGGCGAGCAGCAGCAGGGGAAGGAGCGTTCTCATTCGTGCCGCAGCGCCTCGATCGGGTTGAGCGATGCCGCCCGCCGTGCCGGAAAATAGCCGAACACCACCCCGATCAGCGCCGAGAAGACGAAGGCGATCAGGTTGATCTGCGCATCGAAGATAAAGGGCACCTTCAGTACCGGGGCGAGCGCGAGGGTGGAGATCAGCGCGAGCAGCAGGCCGAGCAGGCCGCCGAGACAGGCCAGCGTCACCGCCTCGACGAGGAACTGCAGCAGCACCTCCCGGGCGACCGCGCCGATGGCGAGCCGGATGCCGATTTCGCGGGTCCGCTCGGTCACCGAGACGAGCATGATGTTCATGATGCCGATGCCACCGACAAGCAGGCTGACCGCCGCGACGGCGCCGAGCAGCGAGGTGAGGATCTGGGTCGTACCCTGCAGCGTCTCCGAGATCTGGCGCGTGTCGAAGATGTTGAAGTCGTCCTCCGCACTCGCGCTGAGGTGGCGGCGCTGGCGCAGCAGGTCGCGCAGCGACGACTGGATCGCCTGGCTGTCATAATTGGCATCGACCGACACCATGATCGTCCGGACATCGCGGCTGCCGGTCATCCGCCGCTGGACCGCCTTGTACGGCATCAGGACGATATCGTCCTGGTCATTGCCGAAACCGCCCTGCCCCTTTGAGGCCAGCGTGCCGATGATCTCGCAGGAGATATTCTTGATGCGGAAACGCTTGCCGACCGGGTCCTCGTCGCGGAACAGCCGCGTGCGCACGGTATTGCCGATGATGCAGACGGCCTTGCCGGCCTGCTCCTCGGCTTCGCTGAAAATGCGTCCCCCTGTAAAGGTCCAAGGCTGCGCCACGAAATATTCGCGATTGGTACCGTTGATCGTCGTCGACCAGTTCGCCGCATTATAGACAGCCGTCCCGCTCGACTGGACCAGCGGCGCCACGGCGGTCACCCCGACGATCTGGGTGCGGATCGCATCGATATCCTCGATCTTGAAGTCGGGCGGCTGGGGGCCGCCGCCGCCGCGACCGAATCCCTGGCCGGGACGAACCTGAAGCACATTGGCGCCGAGGCTGGATATCTGTTCCTTTACCGCCGCCGTCGCGCCGTTGCCGAGCGTGACCATCGTCACCACGGCCCAGACCCCGATGACGATGCCGAGGATGGTCAGGAAGGAGCGCAGCAGATGGCGCCGGATCTCGCGGACGGCGAGCAGGAAGGTCGTGGCCCACATCAGCGGTGCGCCTCCGACAGCAGCGGGTTTAGGCGGGTCATGCCTTTTCTCCCGTCTCGATCCGTTCGACCAGGCCGTCGCGGAAATGGATGATGGTGCGCGCATAGGCTGCCATCTCGGCCTCGTGCGTGACCATGAGGACGGTGATGTCGCTGTTCCGATTGAGGTCGGTCAGCAACTCCATGATCTCGATCGAGCGCTCCGTATCGAGATTGCCGGTGGGTTCGTCAGCCAGCAACACGTCGGGCCGGGTAACGATCGCCCGCGCGATCGCGACGCGCTGTTGCTGCCCGCCCGACAGTTCCGCCGGCGTATGATGCCACCAGTCGGCAAGGCCGACCTTGTCCAGCGCCGCCATCGCCGCTTCGCGACGGGCGGTCTTTTCCTCGCCGCGATAGACCAGCGGCAGTTCGACATTCTCCAGCGCGGAGGTGCGCGCCAGCAGGTTGAAACCCTGGAAGACGAAGCCGAGGTAGCGGCGCCGGAGCAGAGCCCGCTGATCGCGGTCGAGCCGTTCGACATGATAGCCACGGAACAGATATTCGCCCTCGGTGGGGACGTCGAGGCAGCCGAGGATGTTCATCGTGGTCGACTTGCCCGAGCCCGACGGCCCCATCACCGCAACGAAATCGCCCCTGGCGATGTCGACGTCGACGCCCTTGAGCGCGGCGAAGGCGGTCGGGCCCTCGCCGAAGATCTTGCGCACCCCGCGCAGCGAGATCAGCGTCTCGCCCGACGCGATTTCGCCCGGCATCAGCTCTGCGGCCCACCCGAGGCCGGTCGGCCAGCGCCACCGGCAAACTGGCCGATGACGACCTGCATGCCCGGCTTCAGATCGCCACCGACGACTTCGGCCTGGGAGCCGTTGCTTTCGCCGATCACCACCTCGACAGGCTTGGGTGCAGCACCGCTGTCCGTCACGACATAGACGGTCTGCTTGCTGCCACGGCCGATCGTCGCCTCACGCGAGCCCCCGCCCCCGCGCCGCATCGGGCGGGGCGCCAGCACGCTCGCCAGGCCCCCGCCGCCCGAGCCGCCAGCCTTGGCGTCGGGCGTGAAGCGCAGCGCGGCGACCGGAATCAGCAGGGCGCCCTTCTTCTCGCTGGTGACGATATCGGCGGTCGCGGTCATCCCGGGCCGCAGGAGCCCGCCCGCATTGTTCACGGTCAGACGCGCGGTGTAGGACACCACGCCGGTGGTTGTCGTCGTCGTGCTGGTAGAGGACGAACTCGAGCCGGTGCTCGTAGCGTTTGCACCGACGTCGACCCGCTCGATGATCGCAGGGAAGGTACGGCCCGGGAAGGCATCGACGGTGAAGGTTGCCTTCTGGCCCTTCTTGACCTGGCCGACATCGGCTTCGTCGACCTTCACCTCGAGCCGCATCTGGCTCAGATCCTGGGCAATGGTGAAGAGGACCGGAGCATTGAACGAGGCTGCGACGGTCTGGCCCGGCTCGATCGAGCGCGAGAGAACCTGACCGTTGACCGGCGAACGGATATAGGCGCGCGACAAGGCGACCTCGGCCGAAGACAGGCTTGCGCGGGCCTGTTCGACCGAGGCGCGCGCGGTCGCGACACCAGCGGTGGCGCGGGCCAGATCGGCGCGCGCCACGTCGAGTTCGGTTGCCGACGGCACCTTGCCGCCCGACAATTTCCAGACCTGCTCCTGTCGTCGCAGCGTCGCGCGGGACTGCTGCTCGGTCGCCTCCGCCTGCTGCACGCTGGCCTCCGCAGAGGCCAGGGCGGCACGCGCCTGGACCACCGCATCCTCGAGCCGCTGCGGATCGATCTTCGCGAGCAGCTGCCCGTTCTTTACGACATCGTTATTGTCGACATAGACGTCCATGACGGTCCCCGACTGCTCGGAGCCGACCTCGACCTGGTTGGTCGGTGCGAGATTGCCGGTGGCCGACACGACGACGGTGAGGTCGCCCCGCTCGACCGGACGCGTCGCATAGGCGACCTTGTCATCACCGCCCATGAACAACCGCCACAGGATGACCAGCACGACCAGAACGGCGAGGCCGATGCCGATCCGACGGAAGAGGATCGCGCGCGGCGAGGTCTGCTCAACCCCCAGAAACGCGTCGAGATCATGATCGGGCTTCTTGTCGGCGTCGCTCATCGGGATGCGGTTCCAGTGGATGCGATATGGCCGGCCTCATAGGGTCCGGGACCGGGGATGGGGGCGTTCTGCCAGCCGCCGCCCAGCGCCTTGTAGAGCTGGATCGCGGCGGTGGCGCGGGTGGCACGGGCAGTGGCCGAGGCGTCCTGGCTCGACAGCAGCGTGCGCTGCGCGTCGAGCAGAGACTGGAAGTCGACCAGACCCGAGCGATATTGCAGGCGGGCCAGCGAGGCCGCGCTGTTCGCCGCCTCGTAGCTGACCGACAGATCGGCCTCACGTCGTTCGGCGACCTCGCGGCCCTTCAGGGCATTCTCGACCTCCTCGAGCGCGGTCAGCACCGTCTGGCGATAGCTGTCGAAGGCGGCATCGGCCGAGGCGCGCTGGCCAAGGATGGCGGCACGGATCTGGCCGCCCTGGAAGATCGGCGCGGTGATGCCGGCGACGAGATTGCCGAGGCCGTCGCTTATGACGTTGCCGATCGAGGTCGACGATCCCGAAAAGGAACCCGACAGCCGCAGCGCCGGATAGAGCTGCGCTTTCTGCACGCCAATGCGCGCGACTTCGGCGGCGAGCGTCCGCTCGGCCACGGCGACGTCGGGGCGGCGTTCGATCACCTGCGCAGGGATGGGAGCGTCCACACCGGGTGCGAGAGGAATCGACGAGGGCGGGTCGATCAGCGGAGTGATGCTCCCCGGCGCCTCGCCGAGCAGCACCGCAATGCGGTTGACGGCTGTACTATAGTCATTCTCGATCGTCGGGATCGACGCCGCCGTCTGCGCGCGCAGCTGGCGCGCCTGTTCATAATCGAGGCTCGAAACCAGCCCGGCTTGTCGACGCCAGCCGGCCAGTTCGAGCGTCTCATCCTGCGCGGAGAGATTCTCGCGCGCGATACGGAGGCGTATCTGCGCGAGCCGTGCCTGAACATAGTTGAGCGCGACCTCCGAAGCGATGCTCGCCTGGGTGAAGCGCAGATTGGCCTCGCTCGATTCCGCCGATGCGCGTGCCGCCTCGATCGAGCGGCGGATGCCGCCGAACAGGTCGGTTTCCCAGGCCACGTCGAACCCGCCGCGATACACGGTCGTGTCGCCACCGCTGCTGAGGGTCTGACCTGTGGTGGGATCGACGATCGACCGGGCATCCGCCCCCACACTGCGCGTGACCGACCCGCTGACGCCGGCGGTGGGCAGCGCCTGGCCCTGCGTTCCCCGCAAGGTCGCGCGGGCCTGCCGGAGCCGCGCGGCGGCCGCACCGATGTCGAGATTCGCCGCAAAGGCGCGATTGACCAGCTGGGTGAGAACGGGATCCTCGAAGCTCTCCCACCAGCGCGCGAGATCGACCATGTCCTGATCGGCGGCAATCGTCCCCGAGGAGCCGAACTGATCGGGAATCTTGAGCGCGGACACGGCCGGCGGCCGATAGTCGGGCCCGACGCTACAGGCCGACAGTAACAGCGGCCCCACGAGAAGGGGCAGGCGCAGCGACGGCAGAAGGCGGGCGCGGTTGATCATGGGGGTGCTTCTACTGGGCATTTTTGACCGGGGATTTCATCGCTGAAATGCGAATGTCGTTTCGCACACAAAAGCTGTCCTTGCGTGGTCGGAACAAGCGATGGCAGCGATGGTTCCGCAGAAGGAACGAACGGGTAGCACGGATATCACGCGCCAGCCTTGCCGAAAAAGCGAAACCCGCGAAAGCGGGAATCCTCGCCCGACGCCGGGCCGAAGCCCTTTTGCGCCTGACGGGATCCCCGCTTTCGCGGGCCTCAGCGTGAGGGGGCCGGTTACCCGGCCCCCGCCGGATCAACGCAGGGCAGCGAAAGACGCCGCCTGCTGACCCACCAGCGTCACCTCGACGCGTCGGTTCTGCTGGCGACCTGCAACGTCCTTATTATCGGCGACCGGCTCGCTTTCGCCATGGCCCAGCGCCGTGATGCGGTCGCCCGCGACACCCATAGACGCGAGCGCGGTACGCACCGACTGGGCGCGCGCCTCCGACAGCTGCTGGTTATAGGCATCGCTGCCCTGCGAGTCGGTATGGCCGTCGATACGGACCTTTACCTCTGGATTAGCCTGAAGATATTGCGCCAGCGGCTGCAGGCGCTGTGCCGCACCCGGCTTCAGGTCGGCCTTGCCGGTCTCGAAGACGACGTCTTGCAGGACAAGCGTTGCCCCAAGCTGGGTCTGGCGGAGCTGATACTCCTTCATCTGATCGCGAAGACGCGCGGCTTCCGCCTGCGCTGCCGCGGCATCGGCCTGGGCGTTGGCAGCCGCTGCCTGTGCGGCTGCGACTTCGGCGGTGGTGCGGGCGGCCGAATCCGCCTTCGCCACCTCGAGATCCTTCTTCATCATCGCGATCTTGGCGCGCGTCCGCGCCGTTTCGATCAGCGCGTCGATCTCGCCGGCAACGGCCTTGGCCTGACCGGCCTTGTCGTTATCGAGCTTCTTGTCGAGCTTGGCGATGCGATCGGTGGCGCGATCAAGATAGGCGCCGCCGAACTCGGCAACACCGGGCTCGGCGCGGGCGACCGCGATCTTCTCACGATATTGATCGGTGACCAGCTTGTCGGTCTTGTCGGCCAGCGCCGGGGTGGCGAGGCCCGCCAGCGCGGTCGCGCCGGCGAGCGTCAGCATGAACTTGTTCATCAGATATCTCCCTGAGGGCGGATTCAGTTCGCAGCGAGCTTCGCGCGCTCGGTTTCGAGCTGGCGCATCTCGGCGGTCGCGGTCGCGAGGTCGGCCAGCGCCTCGGCCTCGTTGGCCAGCGCGCGCGCCGCGCGATCCTCGTCCTTCTTGAACTGGACATTGGCTTCGTCGAGCGACGCGCGGCTGCGGCTCAGCACGTCGGCGGCATTGCCACCTACGCCGGCCTTGTCGGCGGCGTCGATCTTGGCGCGCGCGGCAGCAATTGCCACTCGGGCCTCGTCTTCGTCACCTGCAAATGCGGCGGTCGGGGCGACCACGGCCGTCATCGCTGCGGCGGCGACGGCGGTCAGAACCAGTTTCCTCATCCTTCGCTACTCCACTGTTAACTACCGGGGCCAGAACCCTGAAATACAGGCGCCGGTTCCCGGCCAGCGATTGTGCGGCGTGCCGGAAAGGCCTATTCTGCGGCTCATAACAGGAGAGGGGCCACGCCATGCGACAGCTTGCCCGCAAAAGATTCCTAGCCGTTACAATCGCTTGTGCCATGCCCTTTGCAGCCTCGGCGCAGCCCCGGGACATGGGCACGATCGAGCAGGTGCAGGGCGGAAAAGATTTGAGTCAAAGGCTCACCGTGCCAGTCACGATCGGCGGATCAGGTCCCTATGCCTTCGTCGTCGACACCGGAGCCGAGCGCACGGTGATCTCGCGCGAACTGGCCGACAGGCTTACGCTCGCCCCATCCGAAAGCGTGACGCTGCTCAGCATCGCCGGCGAAGATCGGGTCGAGACGGCGGTCGTTCCGGGCCTCGCGCTCGCTTCCGCCCGCACCCGCATGGGCCGCTTCGATGCGCCGCTGCTGTCGCAGCAGCATCTGGGCGCCGTCGGCATGCTCGGCATTGACAGCCTGCAGACGAAGAAGGTCGTGCTCGATTTCCGCAGGATGCGGATGACGATCGCCGACGCTCCCCGCCGCCCCCAGACGGACAGCGACGAAATCGTCGTGACGGCGCGCCGCCGCCTCGGACAGCTGATTCTGGTCGATTCCGAAATCGATGGGCAGAAGGTCAACGTCATCATCGACACGGGAACGGCGGTGTCGATCGGCAATCCCGCCCTCCGCACGCGGCTTGAGCGGCAGGGCAGAATGATGCCTCTGGTGCCGATCAGCATCACCAGCGTGACGGGTGCGCAGACGCCGGCCGACTATGGCGCGATCAGGACGATCCGGCTGGGCGGGGTGACGCTCAACAACATGCCCATCGCCTTCGCCGACGCCCGCATCTTCCACAGGCTCGGTCTCGACCGGCGCCCGTCGCTGCTACTGGGCATGGACGCGCTGAAACTGTTCGACCGGGTGTCGATCGACTTTCTGAACCGCAGCGTGCGCTTCGTGATGCCAGGGGACGCCTTCTTCACCCCGGCACCGCGTCTCGCGGCGCTTTTGCCGGGACAGGGCTGAACGCCTGTCCGAACGAACATGCTGGACGCCCGGCGGCAAGAGGCTAGTCTCTGCGCTTTCCTGGGAGATCTCTATGCGTGCTTTGCTCCAATCGCTGGCCGGCGTTGCCTTGGCCTTCACCGTCGCCGCACCCGCGACCGCTGCCCTCAAGGTCGGGGCGCAGGCGCCGATGTTCGATACGCGCGCGTCGCTTGGCGGCAAGGACTTCGACTTCGCTCTGGCGCAGGCCCTGAAGAAGGGACCGGTCGTCCTCTATTTCTTCCCTGCCGCCTTCACCTCGGGCTGCACGGTCGAGGCGCATGAGTTCGCCGAGGCGACCGACGACTTCGCCAAGATGGGCGCGACGGTCATCGGCATGGCCGCCGACCCGATCGAGAAGCTTAATAAATTCTCGGTCGAGGAATGCCGCAACAAATTCGCGGTCGGGGTCGCCACAAAGCCGATGATCAAGGGCTATGACGTCGCGCTCGAGTCCGGCCTTCTCCCCAATGTGACCGGGCGGACCAACCGCACCTCCTATGTCATCGCGCCGAACGGCAAGGTGATCTTCGTCCATTCGGCGATGGGCGTCGCCGGCCATGTCAGCGGCACGATGGCAGCGGTGAAGGCCTGGAAAGCCAAGCACTGAGGCGGAAGGCCGGGCGGTTGGAAGCAGCCGTCCGGCACCCTATCTCCTGTCGATGAGCAGCCCAGCCCCCTTTCGCCTTTCGGTTCTCGACCAGTCCCCGGTGCCTGAGGGCAGCGACGCAGCGCAGACCGTGCGCGACACGATCGAACTCGCGCAACTGTGCGACGCGCTAGGCTATGATCGCTACTGGCTGGCCGAGCATCATGCCTCGCTGAGCATCATCGGCGTCGCACCCGAGGTCCTGATCGGTCCGGTGGCGCTCGCCACCGAAAGGATCAGGGTCGGCTCGGGCGGGATCATGCTGCCGCATTTCTCCCCGTTCAAAGTCGCCGAGACCTTCCGCCTGCTGGGAGCGATCGCGCCGGGGCGTATCGACCTGGGCCTCGGCCGCGCTCCCGGTTCGGACCAGCGCACCGCCTATGCACTCCAGCGCGACCGCACGCGGCGTATCCCGTCGGACGACTTTCCGCAGAGCGTGGCCGAACTGCTCGCCTATCTGTCGGACAGCCTGCCCGACGATCACCCCTTCGCCCCGCTCGCCGGATCGCTGCCCGACGGCACCAAAGGGTCGCCTGACCCCTGGATGCTCGGCTCCTCGCCCGACAGCGCGCAATGGGCGGGCGAACTGGGCCTGCCCTATTGCATCGCCGACTTCATCAATCCGCACGCCGTCCCGCTTGCTGACCTCTATCGCAAGGCCTTCCGCCCCTCACGCTGGGCAGCCGGACCCCGTGTGATGGTCGCCAGCTGGGCGATCGCCGCAGAGGATCGTGCGGAAGCGGAGGAGCTGGCGCTGCCGTTCGGCATGATGTTCGCGCATCTGATGCGCGGCCAGACGATCCGCGTTCCCTCGGTCGAGACGGCCCGCAAATGGGCCGCCGAGAATCCGGGCGTCTCACGGCGTGATCGGCGCATGCTGCTCGGCGACGGGCCGGCTGTCAGGGCAGCGATCGAGGAGGTCGCGGAGCTCTACGGCGCGCAGGAGATGATGCTGGTCAACATCATGTCCGACCATGCCAAGCGCCTGCGCTCCTACCGCATCGTGGCGGAGGCCTTCGACATGGTCGGCGCGATGGAGCCCGCCTGACCGGTCGGGCTCAGCCCAGCCGCCCGATCAGAGCCTCGGCCGCCGCCGGGTTGCGCTCCTTGGCACCCGAAATCACGAACAGATATAGATCGCGCGGCGTGCCTGTTCCGGCGGATGGCTCGCCGGCATAGGAAAGCCCGTCGGGCGCCGCTCCGGCTGACCAGCCACGCGCGACCTGGGCCCAATGGTCGAGCCGATCCGACGGATAGCCCGCCGCCGCCTCCGCTGCGGTCTTCTGCAGCCGCGCGTAGACGAACGGCGCGGTAAGGTCAGCGATCTCCGGATAGTCCGGATGGTCGGCGAACACGATCGCACAGCTCCGCTCGCGCGCCAGATCGACGAAGGCCGGGCAGGCAAAGCTCGGATGCCGGACTTCCAGTGCGTGTCCGAGCGGCACATCTTCCTGGCTCTGCGGCAGCAGATCGAGGAAGCGGGCGAAGTCATCGGCGTCGAACGCCTTGGTCGGTGCGAACTGCCAGAGGATCGGTCCCAGCTTCGGCCCGAGTTCGGCCAGGCCCTGCCCGAGGAATTTCGCGATCGACTCCCCCGCCTCGGCGAGGACGCGGCGGTTGGTACAATAGCGCGAGGCCTTGGCCGTGAAGCGGAAGCCGTCGGGGACCGTATCGGCCCATTTGCGCCAGCTTTCCCGCTTCTGGGTACCGTAATAGGTGCCGTTGATCTCGATCGCGGTGACATGCCGGCTGGCATATTCGAGCTCGCGCGACTGGACGAGGCCCTTGGGATAGAAATTGTCGCGCCACGGCTCATAGGTCCAACCGCCCACCCCGATATGGATCGAGCCCGCCATCAGAAGCTCGCCCCGTCGACCTTCTGCACCTCGAGGCCATCGGGATCGATCGCCTCGACGCACCGCAGATTGATCGCGGCCATGGCGCTTCCATCGGGCATCTTGCCCAGCGCGAAGGGCTGCGTGCCGCAATCGGTGCAGAAGCGGTGCTCGATCGAATGCCGGTTGAAGAGGTAGCTTTTCAGCGCATCCTCACCGCGCAGCAGCGTGAACTGCGCCGCCGGCACGAAGCTCAGGAGGAAGCCCTTGCGCCGACAGTGCGAGCAGTTGCACGCGATCGCCTGCGTCGGGGCGTCCCCCTCGACCGAGAAAGCGACCTTGCCGCAATGGCAGCTGCCTTCGTAGCTCATGCCGTCTTCCTCCTTCAGCTGCTGACGATGGTCCGGAAACCGCCATAGATCATGCGCTTCCCGTCGAACGGCATGCTCTCCATATCCTGCTTGAGGCGCGGGTCCTCCATCACCTTCTTCATGATCGCGTCGCGGTCCTCGCGCGAGGCATAGGTAATCCAGGAAAATACGACCGTCTCATTTTCCTTCAGATGCACGGCGCGCGGGAAGCTGGTCAGTTCGCCGACCGGGGTGTCGTCCCCCAGCGCCTCGACATAGGACAGGGCGCCATGCTCCATCCAGACATCGCGCGCCCGCTCGGCCATTGCCTTGTACGCATCGATATGATCGTTCGGTACGGCCAGCACGAAACCGTCGACATAGGTCATTTCTTCTCTCCTCTTCGCTCTGCGGGTTCTTCGGACCCGCGAGTCGCGCCGGCACAGCATCGCATCTTCGGAGTGTCAGTACGAAGCCTCCGCTACGGATTCTAAACCGGCCGACGCAGAAATGGCTCTTCCGATCGGCCTTCGACCTGCGCCGCAAGCAGCCGGACCGAAGGCCGGTCGCGCATCGCCGCATCGACATGGCCGCCGAACAGCAGGCCGAGATCGCGAACATGGGGGAAATCGGCCAGCCGGGGGCGCACGACGCCGGGTGCCCGGAAACTGTCGGGCATCACCGTCACGCCGAGGCCGGCCCGAACCAGCCGCAGCGCCCGGTCGTCGCTGGTCACGCGGGCCGGAAAGAAGGGCCGCACGCCGCGCGCGGTGAAATGACGGCTGGTGTCGGGCAGCAATTCGCAATGCCGCCGCACGATCATCGGCTCCCCCGCCAGCTCGGCACCCTCGATCAGGTCGCGGTCGGCGAAGCGATGGCTGCTCGACATGGCCAGCGAATAGCCCTCGCGCAGCAGGCGCTCCGCCGGGAAACGCGCATCGTCGCGGATGATGGTCAGCGCCAGGTCGAGACTGCCGCGCGCGAGGCGTTCGGTCAGTTCGCGCTCGCGCCCCTCGATGAACTCGACGCGTTCGCCCCCGCCAGCCTCGCGCAATCCCGCCGCATAATCCTCGATCCAGGCTGCGGGAATCGACGCCAATATGCCGAGGCGCAGGGTCGCAGGCGCCGTCTCCTCCTGCACCGCGCGCTCGGCGGCGCTGAACTCGGCCTCGATCCGCCGGGCATGCCCCGCCAGATGCACAGCCGCCGGGGTGAGCTCGATGCGCCGGTTGCTGCGAATGAACAGCGGACGGCCCAACAGCGTTTCCAGCTTGGCGATCCCGGCGGACAGCGTAGGCTGCGACACGTTGCACGAAACCGCAGCCTTGGAGAAATTGCCCTGGTCTATGACCGCCAGGAAATAACGAAGCAGATAGCGATCGATCATAGATATGGTCTATGCTGTTCCCTACGATCTTTCAATTTTTCTAATGATGAAGGCTGATTTACATAGGCCCCATATCCCTCTGGAGAGGCAGCCATGGCAGATTTCGACTTCGCGCTCGGCGAGATGGCCGACGCCATCCGCGACACCACCGCCCGCTTCGCGGCAGACCGCATCGCCCCCCTCGCCGCCCGCATCGACGCCGAAGACTGGTTCCCGAAGGAGCTGTGGCCCGAAATGGGCGCGCTAGGGCTGCACGGCATCACCGTCGAGCAGGAGGATGGCGGCCTCGGCCTCGGCTACCTCGAGCATGTCGTCGCGCAGGAGGAGGTCGCCCGGGCCTCGGCCTCGATCGGGCTCAGCTATGGCGCGCACTCCAATCTGTGCGTCAATCAGATCCGCCGCTGGGGCAACGCCGAGCAGAAGCAGCGCTATCTGCCCAAGCTGATCTCGGGCGAGCATGTCGGCAGCCTCGCCATGTCCGAGGCCGGCGCCGGTTCCGACGTCGTCTCGATGAAGCTGCGCGCCGAGAAGAAGGGCGACCGCTACATCCTCAACGGCACCAAATTCTGGATCACCAACGCGACCTATGCCGACACGCTGGTCGTCTATGCCAAGACCGGCGACGGATCGCGCGGGATCACGACCTTTCTGATCGAAAAGGACTTCGCCGGCTTCTCTATCGGGCAGAAGATCGACAAGGTCGGCATGCGCGGATCGCCGACTGCAGAACTCGTCTTCCAGGACTGCGAAGTGCCGGAAGAGAATGTCATGGGCCCGGTCGGTGGCGGCGTCGGCGTGCTGATGTCGGGGCTCGACTATGAGCGCACCGTTCTGGCGGGCATCCAGCTCGGCATCATGCAGGCCTGCCTCGACACGGTCCTGCCCTATCTGCGCGAGCGCAAGCAGTTCGGCCAGCCGATCGGCGCCTTCCAGCTGATGCAGGCCAAGGTCGCCGACATGTATGTCGCGCTCAACTCGGCGCGCGCCTATGTCTATGCCGTGGCGCGCAACTGCGACGCCGGGCGCACGACCCGCTTCGATGCGGCCGGCGCGATCCTGCTCGCCAGCGAGAATGCGGTGCGCGTCGCCAATGAGGCCGTCCAGGCGCTGGGCGGCGCGGGCTATACCAAGGACTGGCCGGTCGAACGCTATATGCGCGACGCCAAGCTGCTCGACATCGGCGCGGGCACCAACGAGATACGCCGCATGCTGATCGGCCGCGAGGTGATCGGGGCATGATCGGCAATAGCCATTTTTCTCCCTCCCCTTCAGGGGAGGGATGCAAGGGTGGGGTATGCCATGCAGGGGCTCAACGCCCCTTCTTGGCATTCAGCATGACGAACAAAGCAGGCTCGCTGCGCTCGCCACCCACCCCTTCCCCCTCCCTTGAAAGGGCGGGGCTATGACGCGCCTCAGCTCCAACATCGTCCCAACCTCGGACGACTTCGCCGCTAATGCCGCGCATAATGGCGCGCTGGTCGAGCAGTTGCGCGCACATGTCTCCAAGGCGGCGCTGGGCGGATCGGAGGCCCATCGCGAGCGGCACGTCGCGCGCGGCAAGCTGCTGCCGCGCGATCGGGTACACCGGCTGCTCGACGCGGGTTCGCCCTTCCTCGAAATCGGCCAGCTCGCCGCCAACGGCATGTACGACAAGGACGGAGGTCCAGCCGGCGCCGGTATGATCGCCGGCATCGGCATGGTGCAGGGCCGCCAGTGCATGATCGTGGCGAACGACCCGACCGTGAAGGGCGGCGCCTATTTCCCGATGACGGTGAAGAAGCATCTCCGCGCGCAGGAAATCGCCCGCGAAAACCGCCTGCCCTGCATCTATCTGGTCGACAGCGGCGGCGCCAACCTGCCGCACCAGGCCGAGGTCTTCCCCGATCGCGACCATTTCGGCCGCATCTTCTTCAACCAGGCGCAGATGTCGTCGGAAGGGATCCCGCAGATCGCCTGCGTGATGGGAAGCTGCACGGCTGGAGGCGCCTATGTGCCGGCGATGTCGGATGAGACCGTCATCGTCCGCAACCAGGGGACCATCTTCCTCGCCGGGCCGCCGCTAGTGAAGGCGGCGACGGGCGAGGTGATCAGCGCCGAAGATCTGGGCGGCGGCGACCTGCACACCCGCAAGTCGGGGGTTGCCGACCATCTGGCGGACAATGACGAACATGCGCTGCTGATCGTGCGCGACATCGTTGCGACGCTGCCGCCGCCGTCGCATGCGCCGGTCAACATGGCCGAGGTCCGCCCGCCGCTTTACGATCCGGCCGAACTGCTCGGCATCGTGCCGCAGGACGTCCGCGCGCCCTATGACGTCCACGAGGTGATCGCCCGGCTGGTCGACGGGTCGGAGTTTCACGAGTTCAAGCCGCTCTACGGCACCACGCTCGTCTGCGGCTTCGCCCATATCTGGGGCCAGCCGGTCGCGGTCCTCGCCAATAATGGCGTGCTCTTCTCCGAGAGCGCGCTGAAGGGTGCGCATTTCATCGAGCTCGCCTGCCAGCGCAAGGTGCCGTTGCTGTTCCTGCAGAACATCTCGGGCTTCATGGTCGGCGGCAAATATGAAGGCGAGGGCATCGCCAAGAACGGCGCCAAGCTGGTGACCGCCGTCGCGACGGCGAGCGTACCCAAGATCACCATCCTGATCGGGGGCAGCTTCGGCGCGGGCAATTACGGCATGTGCGGTCGTGCCTATCAGCCGCGCTTCCTGTTCAGCTGGCCCAACAGCCGGATCAGCGTGATGGGCGGCGAGCAGGCCGCCGCGGTGCTGGCGACCGTCCACCGCGACGCCGAACGCTGGACGCCCGAAGAGGCCGAGGCCTTCAAGGCGCCGATCCGCCAGAAATATGAGGACGAGGGCAATCCCTATTACGCGACGGCGCGGATGTGGGACGACGGCATCATCGACCCGACCCAGACCCGCGACGTCCTGGGCCTCGCCCTAGCCGCCACGCTGAACGCCCCGATCCCCGATCGCGCGCAGTTCGGCATCTTCCGGATGTGATGGGGGTGGGCGCCTTCCCCTCCACCAGGTTCCGCCTGGTCCCCCTCCCCGTTCCGGGGAGGATCTGGTCCCACTCAATCCTCCCCGGTACGGGGAGGGGGACCGTCCGCAGGACGGTGGAGGGGGCTGCGCGCCTCGCAGACACCGACGATCTGTTCGACCGCCGCGCCAACGTCCCGAAGCACGTCAGCCGCCGGAATCCGCAACGCCAAAACGCCTTTGTCTGCAAGCCACGCATCTCGAACAGTATCCCGCTCAGGCCGGTCACCCATGTCGTGGGCGATGCCGTCGACTTCGATCGCCAGCCGCGCACCGGAACAGTAGAAATCGAGCACATAGGAACCGGCCGGATGCTGTCGCCGAAACTTCCAGCCGCCGGGACGATCACGCAGCGCTCTCCACAACAGGACCTCGGGAAGGCTGAGCGCCCGGCGCAGCTTGCGAGCGCGTTCGACCGTGCGTTTCGGGCCCCTCAGCACCGGCGCTTCCCCTCCACCATGCTCTGCATGGTCCCCCTCCCCGTTCCGGGGAGGAATTACCAGCGCGACCGACAAAAGTCCTCCCCGGAACGGGGAGGGGGACCGTCCGAAGGACGGTGGAGGGGATTCTCCGCCGGCCCACACCGCCTGAACCCCACCCCCGACAGCCAGGTGACCGCATGATCCGATCGCTCCTTATCGCCAATCGGGGCGAGATTGCCCGTCGCATCATCCGGACCGCGCGGAAAATGGGGGTCCGGACGATAGCGGTCCATTCCGACGTCGACGCCGGCATGCCGTTCGTCCGCGAGGCGGATGAGGCGGTCTGCATCGGGCCAGCTGCAGCGCGCGAATCCTATCTCGTCCAGGCGAAGATCCTAGACGCGGCGCGGGCCACGGGCGCGGAGGCGATCCATCCGGGCTATGGCTTCCTGTCGGAAAATGCCGAGTTCGCCGAGGCGGTCGAGGCGGCCGGCCTGATCTGGGTCGGCGCGCCGCCACACTCGATCCGCGCCATGGGCCTGAAGGATGCCGCCAAGGCGCTAATGATCGAGGCCGGGGTCCCGGTGACGCCCGGCTATCTGGGCGAGGACCAGGATCCGGCGCGGTTGAAAGCAGAAGCCGACCGGATCGGCTATCCGGTGCTGATCAAGGCGGTCGCGGGCGGCGGCGGCAAGGGCATGCGCAAGGTCGATGCAGCCGAGCAGTTCGTCGATGCGCTGCAATCGTGTCAGCGCGAGGCGGCCTCCTCCTTCGGCGACGACCGCGTCCTGATCGAGAAATATATCCTCGGCCCCCGTCATATCGAGGTGCAGGTCTTCGGCGACCGCCACGGCAATGTCGTCCACCTGTTCGAGCGCGACTGTTCGCTACAGCGTCGCCATCAGAAGGTGATCGAGGAGGCCCCTGCCCCCGGCATGGACGAGGCCACGCGCGCAGCCGTCTGCGAGGCGGCGGTCAAGGCGGCGAAGGCGGTCGACTATGTCGGCGCGGGCACGATCGAGTTCATCGCCGACGCCTCCGAAGGGCTGCGCGCCGACCGCATCTGGTTCATGGAGATGAACACCCGCCTGCAAGTCGAGCATCCGGTGACCGAGGCGATCACCGGGCAGGATCTGGTCGAATGGCAACTGAGCGTGGCCTCGGGCGAGCCCTTGCCCAAGCGGCAGGACCAGCTGGCGATCAGCGGCTGGGCGATGGAGGCGCGCCTCTACGCCGAAAATCCATCGAACGGGTTCCTGCCGTCGATCGGCCCGCTGACTCGACTGCGCCTGCCCCGTGGCATTCGCGTCGACAGCGGCGTCGAGGAGGGTGGCGAGGTGTCGCCCCATTACGACCCGATGATCGCCAAGCTGATCGTCTCTGCCCCCAGCCGTCCAGCAGCGGCGGAAAAGCTTGCCCGCGCAGCCGCCAAGGTCGAGGTCTGGCCGGTCCGCACCAATGCCGCCTTCCTTGCGCGCGCGGCGGCGCATCCCGCGTTCATGGCCGGGCATATCGACACGGGCTTCATCGAACGCCATGCGGCGGATCTTGTCCCGGCTGCCGAGCCTACCGGGTCCGTCGTGGCCGTTGCAGCCCGCGCGCTGCTGCCCGAGGCGTCGGGACCGTGGAGCAGCCTGACCGGTTTCCGCGCGAACGCTCCGGCCGACCGGCGCGTAGCGGTCGAAATTGGCGGTCAGGTCCATCTTGCGACGCTCGACCGGGGCGAGACCGCCGGGCGCAACCGGCGCGTCGGCCATGAGCATATCCTGTTCGTCGACGGCGAAGCCTGGCCCTTCGGACCGCCCCGCGCGGATCAGGCCGGCGGCGGCGCGGGCCTGTCGGACGGCTCGCTGGTCGCGCCCATGCCGGGCAAGGTCATCTCGGTCGAGGTGACCGAGGGCCAGAGCGTGACCAAGGGGCAGAAGCTGCTCGTGCTCGAGGCAATGAAGATGGAGCAGGCAATGCTCGCGCCCTTCGATGGCATCGTCTACGACCTCAAGGCCAGCGTCGGCGCCCAGGTGACCGAAGGCACTGTGCTTGTACGGGTGGAGCAGGCTGCAAGCTGAGGCGGCGCTGCCCGCTCGCGGCGGAGGCTACCAGTCGCCGAAACGGTCGATCCCCGCCAGATAGTCCGTGATCCGAAGTTGCGTCGCCGGGGATAGCGCCTCGGGCAGGTCGTCCGGCGCGAACCACGCGGCTTCGGCAATCTCGAATGGATCGGCGGTGCGAAGCCGCTCGGGGACGACGCCCATCGCGCGCACGAGGAACAGGACGACATGATCGTCGCGGCCATGGCTGCGGTGATGGAAGATGCCGATCACCCGTTCGGGCGTGAGCATGTCAAACCCGAGTTCCTCGCGCACTTCGCGGTGGACGGCGGCGGCGATCGCCTCGCCTGGGTTCACCCCGCCGCCAGGAAGATACCAGCGCGCGTCATAGGTGTGGCGGACCAGTGCGATGCGTCCGGCAGGATCGACGACCACGGCGCGCACGCCGATCGTCAGGGGTGGCAGAAGTCTGCCCCGCAGCCTGACGAGCGCGCCCAACAGTCGGTGACGGAGCGCCACGCTTTTCTCCTCGCGGGCCGCCGAAAAGGGCCATGCCAAGGACTTCATAGACGGTTCATCCGATCGCAGGCTAGCATGGGTATGCAGAAAGCGGGGATGGATGATGCGAAATCTTGTGATGATCGGCAGCCTGATGGCGCTGCCGGGATGCGTCAGCGCGGCGAAGACGGTGGTCACCGCTCCGTTCAAAGTTGTTGGAAAAGGCGTCGACTGGGCCACGACCAGTCAGGACGAGGCAGACCGCAACCGCGGGCGCGAGATGCGCAAGCAGGAGGAACGCGACCGCAAGGAGCGCAAGCGCATGGAGCGCGAGCGAGCGCGCCAGGACCGGGACGACTGACGCCGCCCGGCCGGCGCGCATCGATTCAGACGCTGGCGGGCGCCTGTGCCTTGCGAGCGGCCATGCTGCCAGCGAGCAACAGGGCGCCAAGCAAGGCGGCAGCGAGCAGGACCGAGCAGGCCATGCCGAGGAAGGCCGCCTCTGCCTTGACCGCCGGAATGGTGGCGATCGTCAGCATCAGCATGAAGGCATAGTTCACCAGCACTGGTACCCAGCCCATCAGCAGCGCGTAGATCGCCAGCAGGATGCCGATCAGGGCCACCACCATGCCCGCCGTGCCATAGAGTTCGGGCAGCATGTGGAGCGCGGCCGCCAGGCCGATTCCACCAAGCGAACCGACCAGCGCCGCCGGGAATTCCTTCGGATCGCTATGCTTGAGCCCCCCGAAATACAGCGAGAACGCGAAGCCCGCATAAAGCGGCGTGATGCCGAGCGCGCCGCCGATGGCGAGATAGGCGGCGACGCCGATCACGACCCCGAGCAGGACAAGCAATCCCTTGGCCGGCGTCAGGCCGGGCGTTTCGGTCGACTTTTCCATATGATCCTCTCATCATCTGTTTGCGTAGATGATGACAGGCTTTCACATCGCTTTCCAGACGATATGGTCGGAACCATATCCCCTTTGCGCAGAACCGAACCGCGTCAGCCCGTCAGTCCTTCAAGGCCAGCGAGAGCAGGTGGTAATCGTCGTCGAGCGCGGAGCTCCCTCCGCCGAGGGGCACCCGCCCCGAAAGCGCTGCTGTGCGCGGCAGGCCCCACAGGCAGGCCAGATAGCCGAGAATCGCACTACCGCCATAGCCCACCAGCGGCGTTGGGTAGTTGCCGAGCGCAGCTGCCCCGACGATCGCTGCCCAGGTGGCGACGAACACGGCCCCCAGCGGACGACCGTCAATGGGTCCGGACAGGGCCCGCAGCCCCGGCACGACCAGCAGAAGCGCGCCCCCAACCACAGCCACGCCGGCCATCGGGTGCACCTGGAAAGCGGTCGACAATATGCGATCGACAAAGGGCATCGCCGGCTGGACGTCGGGCTGGGCGAGCGTCGCCACGAAACCCATGGTCGCGACGGACAGCGCAAGGAACGTGACCCGGCCGGGGCGCAGCAGGGCGAGGCCCAGCAGACCGGCGGCGAGTGCGCCCGCCATCGCGCGGTCGGGTTGCAGCGCGAACGTGACGGTCGAGACAAGGATGGCGAGAAGCGATGCGGGCGACGGGCTTCGCGCGAAGCAGAGCAGAATCAGCGGCAAGAGGATCAGGCTCGGCTGGATGGAAAGGCCGCCCAGCCTGATCCAGCGCGTGGCCCCGTCGACCGTCACCCCGCCCAGAGTGGCGGCCAGCAACAGCAGTGCGAGCAGCAGCGACAGCGTCCGGGGATCGGGCGCCGGCAGCATCGCGCGCAGCATGGTGGCCGTCGAGATGAGCAGCAATCCCAGCGCGAGAGCGATGAGGTTCATCAGCATCATCGTGGCCGGGGCGCCCCCCACACTCATATGGCCGAGGCCGAGCAGGACCGCTGCCGCGGCACAGGCGACAAGCAGCGGTCGCGGCGCGGCGGGTGCCGGGTCGGCCGGCACGTCCCGCTCGCCCCCGCCGTCGAGGTCCGCCCCAGCCGGCGCGCCTGCGAAAGCGCCGAACGCTTCGCGCACGGCGCACAGAAGACAGCCCAGGGCAAAGCGCAGCGCCTCTCCAGCCCGCGCCATTCGGCCGACCTCGTCCGCCATCGCCCGCCCCCAGTCGGCAGCCGAGGCGGGCAGGATGAAGCCGGCGAGTCCCACGATCAGCCGGGCGAGACCATGAACGCAGCGGGCGATCATGCGATCGTCTCCCGCAGGTCGCCCGCCAACGCAGAGCAGCGCTCTGACGCATGGGCCAGGGCGAGCCTGCGCCCGGCCTCGGTCAGCCTGTAGGCATGGCGCGGCGGCCGGCCCGGCTCCGCCGAGGGGCGCCATTCGGCCTCAAGATATCCCTGGCCCTCGAGCCGGATGAGAAGCGGGTACAGCGTGCCGGACTTTATCCCCGCGCTGCGTGAAAGCTCATAGCCATGCGTCCAGCCGGGGCCGGCATCGAGAAGGGCCGCCAGCAGCAGCCGGGCGGCGGGCGATAAGGCACGTTGTCTAACCATCGGACAATAACTCTACATATATAGATTTATTGTCAAGCCATGATGTCAGGCCGTGGCGGGGCTCCGCCCGAGAATCATGTCCGACGCCTTTTCGGCGATCATGATGACGGGGGCATTGGTGTTGCCGGACACGACCTTGGGCATGATCGAGGCGTCGACCACGCGCAGTCCCTCTACGCCATGCACGCGCAGCCGCGCGTCGACCACCGAATCCGGCCCCTTCCCCATCGCGCAGGTTCCGGCGGCATGATGGTCATTGGTCAGCGTCGCCCGCACGAAGGCGTCGAGCGCGTCATCGTCGTCCATATCCGCCACCGGCAGCAGCGGCTCGACGCCGAACGGTGCAAAGGCGGGCTGGCGGAAAATCTCGATCGCTTCACGGATCGCGAAGCGCAGCTTGGCGCGGTCGGCCGGCTCGGCCAGATAATTGGGGTCGATCAGGGGAGCAACAAAGGGATCGGACGAAGCGAGGCGCAGCGTCCCCCGGCTTTCGGGAACGGTTAGTTCCATGCGGTTGATCATGCCATGGCTGCGGATCGGCAGGCCGCTGACGGGATCGAGCGGGATTGGCACGAACTGGCACTTGATGTCGGGCACTGCGGCGCCGGGCGTGCGCATCGTCCCCGACGCCTCGATCGAACATTCGCCCATCACCCCGTCCTTGCGCACCATGTAGCGGAGGAAGGCGCCGGCGGCGTGCACCGGGTTGAGCAGCTTCGCCAGCGTCCCGCTATAGGTGCAGCTCGCATGGGCGGTGACGCTGGCATGATCGTGCAGGTTGGAGCCGACACCGGGCAGATCGACAAGCGGCGACACCCCATTTTGCCGGAGATGGTCCGCCGCGCCGATGCCCGACAACATCAGAAGATGCGGCGACTGGAGCGCACCTGCGGCAAGAATCACCTCGGCACCCATGCGGCGCAGCCGGTCGCCCTTGTGCGCCAGTTCGACACCGACCGCCCGCGATCCATCGAGCAGGATGCGTGTCGCCTGAGCGCCGGTCAGAATCTCGAGGTTCGGCCGCGCCATCGCCGGGCGAAGATAGGCCTGCGCCGCGCTCCAGCGCTTGCCGCCGGCGATGGTGGAGTCGGCCGGACCGAAGCCCTGCCGGTCGGCGCCATTGATGTCGGCACTATAAGGGTGGCCCGCCTCGACCGCCGCCGCCACGAAAGCGCGCGCGAGCGGGTGATTCATCGGGCTGCGCTGCACCTTGAGCGGACCGCCGACCCCATGGAAAGCATCGGCGCCGTCGGCATGGTCCTCGGCGCGACGAAAATAGGGCAGTATGTCCGCATAGGACCAGCCGGCATTGCCCATCGCCGCCCAGCCGTCATAGTCGGCCGCCGCGCCGCGGCAGTAGAGCATGCCATTGGTGGAACTCGACCCGCCCAGGACCTTGCCGCGCACGTCGCGCATGACGCGACCGTCGACATGGCGTTGAGGCACGGTGCGATATTCCCAGGCGAAACGACCCTGGCGGTAGAGGGTGGAGAAGAGCCCTGGTATGTGGATCAGCGCGCTGCGGTCGGCCGGCCCGGCCTCGACCAGCAACACGCTGGCCCCATCGGCCGATAGACGGTTGGCCAGCACGCAGCCCGCCGATCCGGCGCCGATGATGATGAAGTCATGATGGGTCGCCATCGGTTCGCTGCCTTTGTCTCGAAGAGACGATGCTAGCGGCTGGCCGGCGCGAATGCCCTATCCCAATCCGGCGCGCCTGTATCGATCGCGCTTCAACCGCTTTCCGGCAGCGGCGCGCGCAGACCGGGGGTTTGCGGATGCCGGCTCCCCGAAGAGACGAATAGCATGATGATTGATTCGACTCCTGTTTCCTGCGAGCCATGGGGGTCATGAGCCAGGCCAGTCTCCAACATGGCGATATGGTTCTCGAGACCCTCCGGTCGCCGAGCAGTGCCGCCACGTCTACCGTCGCGGCGTCCTGGTGCCGGTCGGCTTTTGCGCACGGTCTCACTCCCGACGACGTTCCTCTCCGCGATCGGCTGGACCAGGCGGCGCTGTCGGCCGCGCGTGCCGAGCATGAGACGATGCTGCAGGTCGCAGCGCCCATATTGGACAATATCTACCGATCGGTCGGACGATCGGGGTGCGCGGTGATCCTGAGCGACGCGAAAGGCGTGATCCTCGAGCAGCGATCGGGCGATGGCGACGTTGCAGCTTTCACCGCCGCCGGGCTGGTCGAAGGCGCGATCTGGAGCGAGGCGGAGCAAGGCACCAACGGCATCGGCACCTGCCTGTTCGAGGGGAAGCCGGTCGTCATCCACCGTGACCAGCATTTTGCCAGCCGCAACGTCGATATGAGCTGCATGGATGCGCCGGTCCATGATCCACAGGGCAGGCTTGCGGGAGCGCTCGACATATCCAGTTGTCGCGACGATCATGGTCCGGCGATGGCGGAGATGATGGCCGCTCTGGTGCGCGATGCGGCACTCAAGATCGAACGCGATTACTTCTGCCGCCATTATGCCGGTCGTCGCATCATCCTCCTGTCAGACGATGCCGCGACGGGCAGCGCTTTGCTGGCCGTGGATCGGGACGATCTGGTGGTCGGTGCCAGTCGCGCAGCACGGGTTCGCTTGCGCCTCACCGACGATGCATTGTCGAAGCCGCACCCGCTGAGCCAGCTTCTCGGAGAAGATGTCCGGCCATCGTTCGACGATGCCGACCGGACGGTGCTGCGGCAGGCATTGGCGCAGGCCGGTGGCAATGCCAGCCGGGCTGCGCGGCTGCTCGGTATCGGGCGAGCGACGCTATACCGACGTCTGGCGCGCGCCGGCCTGTCGAGCTGACCGAAAAGAGTGCGATTACAGTTCTCGCCTGTCTCATCTGCGAGACAGAATGACGGATCTGCCTGGTTCCCTCTCTTACGCTGCGCCTCTGGCGGTCGATAGGATGCGATCAGACGCCAGCCAAATGGCGCCGGACAGCCTGAGAAGAGGATCAGCCATGAACACCACAGTTTTGGACCGGCCGGACAGCAAGCTGCGGTCGCCCTTCGCGCAGCGCTATGACAATTTCATCGGCGGGCAGTGGGTCGCCCCGAAGGCGGGACGCTATTTCGACAACATCACACCGGTCACGGGACAGGTGGTCGGTCAGATCGCCCGCTCGCAGGCGGAGGACATCGACGCAGCCCTCGATGCCGCCCATGCAGCAAAGGACGCCTGGGGCCGTACGGCGGTCGCAGAGCGCGCGCGCATCCTCAACCGTATAGCCGATCGGATGGAGCAGCATCTCGAGAAGCTCGCCATCGCCGAGACCTGGGACAACGGCAAGCCGATCCGCGAGACCATGGCCGCGGACGTGCCGCTCGCCATCGATCATTTCCGCTATTTCGCCGGTATCGTCAGGGCGCAGGAAGGCTCGATCGGCGAAATCGACCACGACACCGTCGCCTATCATTTCCACGAACCGCTCGGCGTTGTGGGCCAGATCATCCCGTGGAACTTTCCGCTGCTCATGGCCGCCTGGAAGCTCGCGCCGGCTCTGGCCGCAGGCAATTGCGTAGTGCTCAAGCCGGCCGAGCAGACCCCTGCGTCGATCATGTTGTGGGTCGACCTGATCGGCGACCTGTTGCCGCCAGGCGTGCTCAATATCGTCAACGGCTTCGGCCTCGAGGCCGGCAAACCGCTCGCCACGTCGCGCCGCGTCGCCAAGATCGCCTTTACCGGCGAGACGTCGACCGGACGCCTCATCATGCAATATGCCAGCCAGAACCTGATCCCGGTGACGCTCGAGCTCGGCGGAAAATCGCCCAACATCTTCTTCGAGGATGTCGCGCGGGAGGATGACGACTTCCTCGACAAGGCGATTGAGGGCTTCACCATGTTCGCACTGAACCAAGGCGAAGTGTGCACCTGTCCCAGCCGCGCCCTGGTGCATGAGAAGATCTACGACCGCTTCATGGAACGGGCTCTTAAGCGCGTGGCTGCGATCGTGCAGGGCAATCCGCTGGACGAAGCGACCATGATCGGAGCACAGGCTTCCTCGGAGCAGCGTGACAAGATCATGTCCTATATCGATATCGGCAGGCAGGAGGGCGCCGAACTGCTGATCGGCGGCGAGGCGGCCAAGCTTGGGGGCGATCTCTCCGATGGCTTCTACGTTCAGCCGACGGTCTTTCGCGGCGACAACAAGATGCGCATTTTCCAAGAGGAGATCTTCGGACCGGTGCTCTCGGTGACGACCTTCCGCGACGAGGAAGAGGCGTTGTCGATTGCCAACGACACGCCCTATGGACTTGGCGCGGGCATATGGAGCCGGGAGGCGGACACCTGCTATCGCTTCGGCCGCGCAATCCAGGCCGGACGCGTCTGGACCAACTGCTACCACGCCTATCCGGCGCACGCGGCGTTCGGCGGCTACAAGCAATCGGGCGTGGGTCGCGAGACGCACAAGATGATGCTCGATCATTATCAGCAGACCAAGAATCTGCTGGTGAGCTACAGCCCAAAGAAGCTCGGCTTCTTCTGATCCTGCAGCGCCCCGACCGATAAGGGCGGGGCGCCCCTTTTCCCTGCAAAGGCAGCCGACCGGTCAGAGCGGAAGCGGCCTTCGTCCTCTGGCGGCTCGGTTGCCGCCCGACCGCTCGTGCAACTCCCTCGCTTGACGCCTGCCTGCGGCGCCGCGACAGAGAATCGCTCTTCCGACACGCAGGAACCGAGCTTTTGGACTCCATCACGATCATTCTTCTGCTTCTCCTGGCGGTGGTGCTCAGCGGCATCTTGTCGCGCGCCGTTCCGCTGCCCTTGCCGCGCCCGCTGTTCCAGATCGCACTCGGCGCCGCGATCGGGCTCGTCGCGGACTGGCGGGTCGAGCTCGATCCGGAAATCTTCTTCCTGCTGTTCCTGCCGCCTTTGCTGTTCCTCGACGGGTGGCGCATTCCGCGCGAGGAACTGTTCCGGGACGCCCAGACCGTCCTCGAGCTCGCGCTGGGTCTGGTGCTGTTCACCGTCCTCGGCATGGGGCTGTTCATCCACTGGATGATCCCATCCATGCCGCTGGCGGTCGCCTTCGCGCTGGCGGCGGTGATCTCGCCGACCGATCCGATCGCGGTGTCGGCGATCGCACAGCGCGTGCCCATCCCCAAGCGGATGATGCACATATTGGAGGGCGAGTCGCTGCTCAACGACGCCTCCGGCCTGGTCTGCCTGCGCTTCGCGGTCGCTGCGGCGCTGACCGGGACCTTCTCGATCCAGCAGGCCGCGCTCAGCTTCCTCTGGGTGGCGCTCGGCGGCATTGCGGTCGGCGTCGGCGTGACCTGGGGCGTCGCCCGTGCCAAGGCATTCGTCAGCCGACGCTATGGCGAAGAGGGCGGCGCGCAGATCGTCATCAGCCTGCTGATCCCCTTCGGCTCCTATCTGTTCGCAGAACAGATCCACTGCTCCGGCATCCTGGCCGCCGTCGCGGCGGGCCTGACCATGGGCTTCGTCGAAAGCCGGGGCGAGGTCGCCGCCGCCACGCGCATCCGCCGCAACTCGATCTGGGACGTGATCCAGTTCGTCGCCAACGGCATCATCTTCGTGCTTCTGGGCGAACAGTTGCCGGGCATCGTCGAGGGCGCCGCCGACATTGTCCGGGCGACGGGGCACCGGGAGATCTGGTGGCTTGCCATCTATGTGCTGGCCCTCAACGTCGGCCTGGCCTCCCTGCGCTTCCTGTGGGTTTGGGTTTCCCTGCGCTGGACGTTCTTTCGCGCCGGCGAATGGAAGCGGGCGCCCAACTGGCGCGCCGTGGCAGCGACCTCCTTCGCCGGCGTGCGTGGGGCAATCACGCTGGCGGGCGTGCTGACGCTCCCGCTGGCGATGCCCGATGGCTCGCCCTTCCCGGCACGGGACCTCGCCATCTTCCTGGCGATGGGCGTCATCATCGTCTCGCTGCTGACCGCCAGCGTCACCCTTCCCTGGCTGCTGCACGACCTGAAGCTGCCCGAGGAACCCTCGCATCTGGCCGAGGAGAATCGCGCACGCGTGGCTGCGGCGCAGGCCGCGATCGCCGCGGTCGAGCGGCTGGAGCATGAGATGGCAGCCGGCCGCGACGATGCCGACATCTATGTCGCCGCCGCGTCGCGGATCATGGACGGCTATCGCATGCGGATGGAGACGCATCGCGGCGCCGCGGAGGAACAGGCGCTGGCGCGCAGTCTGGAGAAGATCGAGCGCGAATTGCGCCTCGCCGCACTCAAGGCCGAACGCCGCGAAATCTTCCGCCGCGTCCGCAAGCGCGAGCTGGGCAGCGAAACCGCGCGCAAGCTCGTGCGCGAACTCGACCTGCAGGAAGTCCGCTACGTCACGGCAGGCGGCTGACGGCGTTCAGCGAAACGCCCGGACAAAGCAAAGCGCATCCAGAGCGGTCCGGATTATTACGCTGGAAGCAATAGTGAGGTTTGGAGAACGCGGCTTCTCGAAAGCACTGCGTGCGCGCAGCCTTGGCACATGGATCGGGCAGCTCCGGTCCCCAGCAGAGGCCGAATCCATGAAGCTCTATCATCACCCGCTTTCGGGCCATGCCCACCGCGCTATTCTGTTCGCATCGCTTTTGGGCGTTGCGCATGAACGCGTCGAAGTCGATCTGGCGGCAGGCGCGCACAAGCGCCCCGACTTCCTGAAACTCAATCCTTTCGGACAGGTGCCGGTGCTCATCGACGGCGATGTCGTGATCTCCGATTCCAATGCGATCCTCGTCTATCTGGCGCGCAAGGCCGGGCCCACCCACTGGCTGCCCGAGGATGCCGAGGGCGAGGCGGCGGTACAGCGCTGGCTCTCGGTCGCGGCGGGCGAGCTCGCTTACGGTCCGGCCGCCGCACGCTTGATCACCGTCTTCGGCGCCGCGTTCGACGCCGATGAGGTCATCGCTCGCTCGCACCGCCTGCTCGGGCTTCTGGAGGCGCGACTTGCGGAGAGCGCATGGCTGGCCGGGTCGGCCCCGACGATCGCCGACATCGCGCTCTACAGCTATGTCGCGCGCGCGCCGGAGGGCAATGTCGATCTCTCGGCCTATCCAGCCGTGAACGACTTCCTCGCCCGGATCGAAGCCTTGCCGGGCTTCGTGCCCTTTGCGCGGACGCCGGTCGGGCTCGCCGCCTGAACGAAAGGACGCGCGCGGCCATGCGCGCGCCTTGCCCCGGAACGGCACGAAAGGACCCGGCAATGTCAGGACAGCCCAACAAACTCCCGGTGTGGCACGAAGGCGAGCGGCTTATCCAGGAACGGCTTGGCGTTGCCGGGCGGATGGCCGAGGTGGGCGCCCGCGTGATCAGGGATCATATGCCCGACCAGCATCGCGCCTTCTATGCCCAGCTGCCGTTCATCGTGGTCGGAAGCGTCGACGATGGGGGCGATGCCTGGGCAACGATCCTCGAAGGGCAACCCGGCTTCATGGCGTCCCCGACACCGAAAAGGCTCGACATCGCCGCGCGCCCGCAGGCAGGCGATCCGGCCGCGCCGGGCATCGGCACCGGTCGGCCGCTGGGCTTGTTGGGCATCGAGATGCACAGCCGCCGGCGCAACCGCATGAACGGAACGCTGACGGACGCGGGCAGCGTCCTGCGCGTCGATGTCGACCAGAGCTTCGGCAATTGCCCCCGCTACATCCAGCTGCGCGATGCCGGCTTTGCCCGCGACGTGACCCTGCCCCATGATGGTCCGGTGGAGAGCCTCGCGGCGCTCGATCAGGCGACGCGCACCATGATCGCAACTGCGGACAGCTTCTTCGTGGCCTCCTACGCCGATCGCGACGGGCAGCGGCAGGTCGACGTGTCGCATCGCGGCGGCAAGGCAGGCTTCGTGCGCGCGGATGCCGACGGCGTTCTGACCATCCCCGACTTCGACGGAAACCTGTTCTTCAACACGCTGGGCAACATCCTGCTCAACGGCAAGGCGGGCCTGCTGTTCGTCGACCATGCCAGCGGCGACATGCTGCAGATGATCGGAGATGCCGAGATATTATTCGACTCGCCCGAAATCGAAGCCTTTCAGGGCGCGGAGCGGCTATGGACCTTCCGTCCCCGCCGGATCGTACTGCGCCGTGGTGCGCTCGCTCTGCGCTGGGCCTTCCGCGGCGAGGAGAGCTGGTCGCCCCATGCCCTTATGACCGGCGATTGGACCCAGGCCGCCGAAAGGCTTCGCGCCGCCGCGCTCTCGAACAGCTGGCTCCCGCTGCGCGTCGCCAGGATCGTCGACGAAAGCAGCAGCATTCGCTCTTTCCATCTGCTGGCAGACGACGGAGCCGGCCTGCTGCCGCATCGCGCCGGCCAGCATCTTCCGATACGGGTAACCCTGCCCGGTTCCGACAGGCCCCTGATACGGACCTACACGATTTCGACCGCCCCCTCGGACGAGGGCTATCGGATCAGCGTGAAGCGCGACGGCGCGGTTTCGCGCTATCTGCACGATCGGATCGCGGTCGGCGACATGATCGAGGCGCGCCGGCCCTCTGGCGACTTCACCATCGACGCCCGGGGCTTGCGACCGGCGGTGCTGCTGGCGGGTGGCGTCGGCATTACCCCGATGATGGCCATGGCCCGGCACGTGGTCTTCGAAGGGGTGCGCAGGCAGGCGATCCGACCGATCTTCCTGTTCCATGCGGCCCGATCGCTCGCCGAGCGGCCCTTCGACCGCGAGCTCGACGCGCTGGTCGATGCGTCCTACGGCAGCCTGAAGCTGATCCGCATCCTCAGCCGCACCGATGGTGCGAGGGAAGGCGTCGATTACGACGCTGCAGGGCGGATCGACATGGCGCTGCTGTCGCGCTTCCTGCCCTTCGGCGACTATGATTTCCATCTCTGCGGGCCATCCGCCTTCACCCAGGGGCTCTACGACGGATTGCGGCAGCTCAACATCGCCGACGACCAGATCCACGCCGAGACATTCGGCCCTTCGTCCCTGCAGCGCACGGTCGACCCAGCAGCATCCGCCGCCGCGCCGGCCAGCCCACCATCGACGAAGCAGGTGGCCGTGGCCTTCATGGATTCGCTGAAGGAGGCGCGCTGGACACCCGGTACGGGTACGCTGCTGGACTTGGCGGAAGCGCGCGGCCTGACCCCGGAATTCGGCTGCCGCGAAGGATCGTGCGGAACCTGCAAGACCCGGCTTCTGCGCGGCGCCGTCACCCATATCCGCACGCCCGGTATCGTGCTTGCGGACGATGAGCTTCTGCTCTGCAGCGCCGTCCCCGCCGAAGCGGAAGGCGATACCGAGCCCTCCATCCAGCTGGCCCTGTGACGGCAGTAGCGACAATCCGTCTCCCACCATCGACGAAGGAAACAGATATGACCAGACCTCCCCTCCCCCCGTTCACCCGCGAAAGCGCGGTCGAGAAGGTTCGCCTTGCCGAAGATGGCTGGAACAGCCGCGACGCAGCCAAGGTCGCGCTTGCCTATACGCCGGACACGCGCTGGCGGAACCGCGTCGACTTCGCCGAGAACCGCGATCAGGCGCAGGCGTTCCTGACCCGCAAGTGGAAGACCGAGCTCGACTATCGCCTGATCAAGGAACTGTGGGCCTTTACCGGCAACCGCATCGCCGTCCGCTATGCCTATGAATATCGCAACGACAGCGGCCAGTGGTTCCGCGCCTATGGCAATGAGAATTGGGAGTTCGCCGAGGACGGCCTGATGGCGCATCGCCATGCGAGCATCAACGAGATGCCGATCCGCGAGGAAGACCGCAAATTCCGCTGGCCGCTGGGCCGGCGCCCGGACGATCACCCGGGCCTGAGCGATCTCGGCCTCTGACCGCCGGCCAGGGCGCGCGACCGGGCCGGCCTGATCGACGCGCCCTTCCCCGTCGACTATGCAACGCCTGTGAAGGGGGGACTGGAATGGACCGGTGGCAGGCGATGCGAATCTTCGTGAAAGTGGCCGAGACCGGCGGTTTTGCGGAAACGGCGCGGATCCTGCACATGAGTGCTCCGGCCGTGACCCGTGCCGTTGCCGCGCTGGAGGAGCTGATCGGCGCGCAGCTGTTCGTGCGCACCACCAGATCGGTCCGGATGACCGAGGCCGGCGCGCGCTACCTGGAAGACTGCCGGCGGATCCTGGCCGACATCGCCGAGGCCGAAGCCGCCGCGGCAGGCTCTTATGCGACGCCCAGCGGCACCCTGGCCGTCACCGCCTCGGTGATGTTCGGGCATATGTACGTCTTGCCCATCATGACCGAATATCTCGCGCAACACCCCTCCGCAGGCGGGCGGACCTTGTTCGTCGATCGACCGGTCAACCTCATCGACGAGGGGGTCGACGTCGCCATAAGGATCGGCCATCTGGCCGACTCCGGCTTTACCGCGATCAAGGTCGGTTCGGTACGAAGGGTCGTCTGCGGGTCCCCGGATTATTTCGACAGACATGGCGTGCCGACCTCGCCCGCCGATCTGAGGCAGCATCGGATCGCCGCATCGACCAGTGCCTGGGCATCGCCCGAATGGCGGTTCGCCGACGACCAGCGCGTGACGATCGACGCCGCCCTGCAATGCAACACCAACGAGGCCGTCATCGCGGCCGCCCGGTCGGGGCATGCGCTGACGCGGGTACTTCATTACCAGATCGGGCCGGCCCTGCGCGCGGGCGAGTTGCGGATCGTGCTTACCGACCATGAGGAGCCCCCGCTTCCGGTCCACATCCTCTATCCGCAAGGCCGCAACGCCCCCGCCAAGGTCCGCGCTTTCGTAACCCTCGCCACGGCGAGATTGCGCGAAAACCCGTTGTTCAACTGATGGAGACTGGCACCGATCGGCAAGGCCAAATGGGCGCTGTTGTCGAAGATGCTGTGTGCTGGAGCGGGTGAAGGGAATCGAACCCTCCTAGCCAGCTTGGAAGGCTGGAGCATTACCACTATGCTACACCCGCTCACCGGGTTCTCGGTCTCGTCTGCCGAGGGCGCCCCAATGCCATCATGTCGGTAGCATCGTCAACCGCGCATCGTCCTGAAGAATCGCCGCGGCGGCGTCCGGCTCCGCTTTCGCGCGATCGCGGTTGCCTCCCTTCCCTCATGCGATACAGGCAGCGCCGGGCAAGCTGGAAACGCAAAGGGTAACACTGCATGACGGGCATCTGCGGCAGCTGGCATTTCGATGGCGCGCCGGGCGCGGCAGACGAATGTGCGCGGATGCAGGCGGCGCTTGCCGTTTATGGGCGCGATCGCAGCGGCCGCGCGGATCTTGGCGAATTCGCCCTGGGAATCCAGCTTGCCCGGATGCTGCCGGAGGACCGCTATGATCGGCAGCCTCTCACCGGAGCGGACGGGGGGCTTTTCCTTGTCGCCGATGCCCGGATAGACAATCGGCCCGAGCTCGCCGAAGCCCTGGGCCTCGACGCGGAGCGGACGCGCATGATGTGCGACGCCGATTATATCCTCGCGGCCTGGGAGCGCTGGGGCGAGGATGCGCTGGAGCGACTCAAGGGCAGCTATGCCTTCGCGCTGTGGGATGCGCGAACGCGGATCCTGCGGCTGATACGCGATCCTCTCGGCCAGCGCCCGCTGTTCGTTCACCGAAGCCATGGGCGTGTCCTGTTCGCCAGCATGGCCAAGGGGCTGCACGCCCTACCCGACGTGCCACTGGCCCCCGATGCGGAGCGGGTGCGGGACCATCTGGCCCTGTTGCCCCATGTCGGCCCGCGCAGTTTCTTCGCTGGCATCGACCGTGTCGAACCGGGCGGGATGCTTCGCCTTCACGCGAATGGCCAGGTCGAGATCATCACCTGGTACGAACGCGAGCGCGATCGCTCCCCGCGCTTCTCGCGGCTCGAGGACTATGTCGACGCCTTCAGGGCGCTGTTCGATCGCGCGGTAGCCGATTCCCTGCGTACCACCGGCGGCGTCGCGGCGCATCTGAGCGCCGGACGCGACAGCGGTCTTGTCGCCGTAACCACAGCGGCACAGCTTGCGAAGAGCGGCCAGAGGCTGGCTGCCTATACCCATGTCCCGCTGCCCGGCGCACCGCTTTTCCCTGCGGCGGGGCGTTTCGGCAATGAGGGGCCCGCGGCGGCCAAAACGGCAGCGCTGCACGCAAATATCGATCACATCCTCATCGACTGCGTCCACCGCCAGGTCGGCGACGATTTCGACAGCAACTTTCATCACCACGAATATCCGCTGCTCAACCCCACGAACAGCCTGTGGGAAAGCGAGATCGCCCGAACGGCGGCCGCCCGGGGGGCGTCGCTGCTTCTGACCGGCCAGCATGGGAACATGACGGTCAGCACGCTTGGAACGCAGCGACTTGCCGAACTTCTGGGCCGAGGCCAACTTTTCGCCTGGGGACGCGAGATTCTGGCGATGCGGCGCAAGGGGCATGACAGCCTGCGCGGCCTGCTATCGGTCAGCATCGTGCCGCACCTGCCGCAAGCCGTGGTCATAATGCTCCGCCGCCTGTTCGGGCGGGCCGACTATGTCCTCAGCGAATATACCGCTTTGAGAGAAGAAATAGCCGCCTCCCCCGCGTTCAGGAATCATGTCTCAGACATCGGATTCGACACGCGCTATCAGGCTTGGGGCGATGTCCACGCGATGCGGCGGATGGTGTTGTGGCGGATCGACTATCTGGCCATGCACATGAAGGGTATCCTGGCGTCGACGGGGCTCGACGTGCGCGATCCCACGGGCGACATCCGATTGGTCGAGTTTCTGTCGGCCGTGCCGACCGAGCTCTTCCTGCACGACGGTGAAACAGCCTGGCTGTTCAAGGCGGCGTTTGGCGACCGGCTGCCGCAGGAAGCGGTTCAAGCCCGCCAGAAGGGCCTGCAATCGGCCGATTGGGCAACCCGAATGCGGCAGGCTTTCCCCGCATTGGCCATCGAGCTGGAACGGGCGCGGCATAGCCCGACCGCCGCCGCCCTGATGGATCTGGACGCCCTGATCGCCGATGCGGCGGGCTTCCCGCAGATGGAGGGCGAGCCCGAAACCCAAGCCATGGCGACGCGTTATCATCTTCGGATCACGCGGGCACTGTCGGCTGCGCATTTTCTGCGCAAGCTCGAAGCCGGCAATCACTGAACAGATATCACGGCCGCAGATCGATCCGAGGGCATGGCGGCTCTCATGCCGTGCAACCGGCCTGATCCGATCGCTCGCGCAACCGTGATCCCGCACTGTCGAGATGCGCGGACATGGCGGCGCTCAGGCGATAACGGGCGACGTAGCCGACATGATCCGACAGCATTTCGCCGGCGGCATCGTGGCCGAAGGGCACGCTGATCCCCGCGACATCCATCGCCAGGCGGGATCCGGGCATCACGATCTCCCAGTCGCGCGCGCGTTTCAGCGAATAGGCTGCGTCTGCCGGCAAGCTGCCCCCGCAACGACCCGGTGCCGTCTCGCAGGTCCGCAGGGCATCATGGACACCGCCGCCGACATGCCCGCTTATCGCGCGGAGGTGGGACAGAAAATAGGATAAGCGGGAAGGGCGGGGTCCGACATTGAAGTCGCCGGCCAGGATGAGAGGCGTATCAGGCCGAAGATTAGCGGTCAGGAAGGCAGCGAGCGCATCGATCTGGCGACGATAGGCGTAAAGCGATCGATCGTCGTCGACATGGGATGCCCGCCGCGAGTTCAGATGAGCGTCGACGACCGCAACGGGAGCCGGGCTTCCGGGGACATCGATCATGGCGAGCAAGGCGCCCTTGTTGGCCAGGCAGTCGAACCCGGCGCAGGCGAAATCGGGGAAGGCCATGCGGCGCACCGACCGGATCGGATAGTCGGACAGGATCTGGAGACCGCTACCGAGCAGCTTCCCGCTGCGTTCTCCGGCAAAGAAGCTCGCATTGCGCAGAAAGGCCGTATCGGCCGGCGTCGGCGCGGCCGTGCTGCGCAGGTCGGAGCCAGGCCCATCGGCGGTGAAGGCGTAGCCGGCCTGCCGCCCGATGCTTTTCGCGTCCTCGGTGAAGGCCTCCTGCAGCAGGACGATATGCGGCTGCCGTCCCTCCCGCCGCAGCGCTGCGAGCCGATCGCCCATCTGTCGGAAGGCAGCCTGACGCCCGAACCTTATCGGCCAGGGCAGCCCTTCGACATTGTAGGTCATGACGGTCAAGGCGCCGCTGTCGGCCATGCGAGCCGCAGAAGGTTTGGGGCCAGCCGGCACACCGCTCCGCGTCGGCATCGAAACGAGCCCCGCCGTTAGCAGGGCAAGCGTGGCAATCCGTTTCCCATAGTCGAAAAGGCTCATCCCGTCGGTCCTCGCATTTTGCGGCGAGACGATCCGGAGGGCCGCCCACCACAGTTGGACCGAAATTTTTTCTGGCCAGGCTGCGGCGCCCCGTCGCGGGCGGCGTCGTGGCGCGCATGAGGATCGGCTTTCTCTTCAACCACGACCAGGTTCACCAGGTCGCCCACGCCCTGCCCATAGCGCTTGCCATGCGGCGGCTGTCGCCCACGACGCATGTGGTGGTCGCAACGACCAACCCCGCGCTGACCGCGGAGGTACATCGGCTGGCTGGCCCGGCGGTCGACGAGATCGAAATCGTCGAACTCTCGCTGCGCCGCGTCTCGACCCGTCTGCTGGCACGCGGGCTCGAATGGGCGCTGCCGATACGCAAGATCGGCATGTATCGCGACAATCTCGACCTGTTCGGGACGCTCGACGCGCTGGTGGTAACCGAGAAGACGTCGTTGATTTTGAAGACCCGCTATGGGCTGAACCTGCCGATCATCCATACGCGTCATGGCGCGGGTGACCGGGCAATCGGCTTCAACAAGGCCAGCGCAGGGTTCGACCATGTCCTCGTGTCGGGACCGAAGATACGACGCCGGCTGATCGACGAAGCGGGCGTGGCCCCCGACAGGATCAGCATGGTCGGATATGCGAAATTCGACTTGCTTGGGCAAAGTCGCCCACGCCTGCCGATGCAGGACAATGGCAAGCCGACCGTGCTCTACAATCCGCACCCCTCGCCACACCTGTCCTCCTGGTATGTCCATGGCCGGGCGGTGCTCGAGCATTTTCTGCGCGACGACCGGTTCAACCTCATCTTCGCGCCCCATGTGATGCTTTTCCACCGACCTTTCGTGGTCACCATCGACAAGCTTCGCATCGACCGGCCGGGCAGGATCGCTACCCGCTTCAGCGAGGCGCCCAATATTCATATCGACCTGGGCAGTGCGGCATCGACCGACATGAGCTATACGCTCACGGCGGACATCTACCTCGGCGACGTCAGCAGCCAGATCTACGAGTTCCTCTATCGCCCCCGCCCCTGCCTGTTCCTGAACAGCCACGGTGTCGACTGGCGAAGCGATCCCAACTATGCGCACTGGGCCGCCGGCCCGGTGATCGGCGACCCTGCGCATCTCGAGGCCGCGCTCGACTGGGCAATGATCTCGCACAGCCGCTATGCCGCCATTCAGCGGCGCCTGTTCGACGACAGCGTGGACCTGACGCCCGAACCATCCGCCGTCCGCGCTGCCCTTGCGATACTCGACCGGCTTGGCGCGGCGGTGACGGTTCCGGAGACACATGTGCCGATCGCGGTCTGATCATGCCTCTTCGCAAGGACATCTGGCGGCCGGCCATCGTCGACCGTCCGCTCGCCGATATCGTGGCGGCCGGAGGCATAGGCGATGCGGCGCTCCATTGGTTGCCTGAGGAAAGGCCCTATGCCTTTCTGGCCGACCCGTTCGGCCTATGGCGTGACGGCATGCTCAACCTGTTCGTCGAGCATTTCGACTATCGCGATCGGCGCGGAACGATCGAGGTGCTGATCTATGATCGGGATTTCAGGCTGGTCGATCGGCGGCGTGTGCTGGCCGAGCCATGGCACCTTTCCTATCCGTTCGTCTTCGAGGCGGAGGGAGAGACGTGGATGCTGCCCGAAGCCCATCGCTCGGGACAACTGACGCTGTATCGAGCGACCGACTTTCCGTTCGGCTGGCAGCGCGCGGCGGTGTTGTCGCTGGACTGCGTCCCGGTCGATGCGACGCCCGTTCGCTGCGGAGGCCTGTGGTGGCTCTTCTACACCGCGGCCAAGGATCGACACAGCAAAGTGACGAACCTGCACGTCGCCTATTCCGAGAGCCTGACCACGGGTTGGCGCCCCCATCCCGCAAATCCGGTGCAGAACAACGCCCTGAGCGCGCGACCGGGAGGTACCCCCCTCCTGGATGGGGGCACTCTCCGGATGCCCGTCCAGAATTGCCTGCACACTTATGGAGGAGGAATCGGGATGATCGAGGTCGGAACCCTGACCCCCGAGTGCTTTTCCGCGCGCTACGCCGGGCCTGTTGCAATGCCTGATGCTGTGCGCGGAACAGCCGAAGGGATGCACACTCTCTCGGGGGCGGGCGCGGTTACGCTGATCGACGTCAAGCGGACGACATTGTCGCTTCGGGGACTGGGAATAGAGGCGCAGCGCGAACTCCGCCGGCTGCCGGCAAGACTCCGAGGCTGAACAACCGTTCCAGAACAGCACCGCCGGCGGCCTCGAACCTGTCGGGGCCAAAGCGCGCGAGCGTCTGCCGGCGCGCTTCCGATCCCAGCCGTGCCAGCCGGGCCGGGTCGTCCAGCAGCAATCCCAGCTTTATGACCAATATGTCGGGTTGGCCGGGCGGGACAAGCTCGCCGGTGATCCCGGGCTGTACCGATCGTGCCAGTTCGCCGACGGCAGAAGCGATCACGGGCAGCCCGGCCTGCATCGCCTCGTGCGCCGCGATGCAGAAGCCTTCGGACCGCGACGGCTGAACATAGATATCCAGCCCGGCGAGAAAAGTCTGGGGATCGGCGTGGAAGCCCGAGAAACGCACCATGTCGAGGCCGAGTGCCGAGGCCTGCGCCTGCAGGGCGATACGCTCCTGGCCTTCGCCCGCTATCTCGATCTCGAAATCGATGTCGAGCGCGCGCAGCGAAGAGGCCGCAAGCAGCAGCGTGTCATAGCCTTTGACCATGTGAAGTCGCCCCAGGCTACCGATCCTCAGTCGGCCCTGTCTCGTGCCCGGCGAGGCCGGCGCGGCGGAGGCGTCGGCGCGGAAGATCGGCCAGCTGATCAGGCGGTCCGGCGTCACACCGAGTTTCTCTGCGGTAAAATCCGCCACGGCATCGGAGTCCGCCACCCACAGCGCCGACAAGCCATGCGATGCACGGAGCAGATGACGATTGGCAGGCTTCAGATAGGCCGCGTGCTGCCAGCTGACGACGGGCAGGCCGAGCCGGCGACCCGCGAGTTGGCCCAGTAAAGTGGCACGCGTCAGCGAGGTCCAGATCAGCGCCGGACGAATGGCACGCAGACGCGCCAACAGCCATTTCAGGGCCGAGCCATGATCCGCTTCGGCTCCGTCCCGGACTTCGACCGGAATTCCCGCTGCGTGGAGGGCGGGAATACCGCGCCCGTCCCGCCAGCAAAGCGCGAGCACCTGGATCTCGGCGCCGCATCGTCGCAGCACCTCTGCGATCGCGGCGATCGGCGCCGATGCGCCTCCACCTTCCATCGAATTGATCACATAGGCGATTCGCAGCGGGGCGGGCGGTGGCGAGGACGGACGCATGACCGGTCGACGCCGCAGCGGCGGCGTGACCGCAGTCCACAAGGTGGTGAGTATAAAAAAACACGACGCGCACCGGCACGAGGTTGCAGGCGACTGCGGATCGGTGGCGTAGGCGGCGTCCCTGCGCGGAGCACTGCGGGATGGAGATGCCATGCGACATGAACATATTGAGGCGGAAGCTCCGGTCCCCGCCGGACGGCCGCACGCCGGTGGGCCGATCGCTGCGCATATCGCTATCGTGATGCACGACTTCTCCACGGGCGGAAGCGAACGGATCGCCATCCGGCTGGCAAACCGCTGGGCGGCAGCCGGGCGGCGCGTCACCATCTTCGCTGGCGTGACCGAAGGCCCGGCACGGGCACTGGTCGCACCCTCCGTTACGATCATGGGCATGACTCCCGAGCTCCCCCGCAGCCGCCTGTCCCGTCTCAGGCTGGGCCTGGGGCTGGCAGACTTCGTCCGCAGCGTGCAGCCCGACCTGCTGTTCGTGCCCGGCAATTTCCACATCCCCGTCGCCGCCATCACGGACATCATGCTGGGTGACCAGCGACCGGTGATATTCTGCAAGCTCAGCAATCCCCTATGCCGGCCTGGTCGGGGGCGGATCGCCCAGACGCTCCACGGAGCGCTGCTGCGGTGGCAGGCCCGACATATCGACCGGATCATAGCCATGTCGCCCGCCCTCGCCCGAGAGGCGCGGCTCGTGCTCCTCCGTGACGGGATCACGACGATCGCTGAACCGAATGCGGACGAGCAGGACAGGGCGTGTCGCCCCGCTTATGGCCCCGGCCGGAACATCATCCTCTGTGCCGGACGGCTGGTCACGCAGAAGAACGTCCAGCTGGCAATCCGGGCGGTCGCGCAGGTCGATCGCAGCCTCCAGGCCGAGCTTCTGATCCTCGGCGAAGGCCCGTTACGAGCTCCGCTTGAGGCGCTGGCCGCGGATCTGGGGATCGGCGATCAGGTCAGGTTCGGCGGCTACGTGCGCGACCTGAAGCCGGCGTTGCGGCGGGCGAAGCTGTTCCTGCTGACGTCGCTCTATGAAGGCTATCCGGCGGTTGTCGTCGAAGCGCTCGTCGCCGGTGTGCCGGTCATCAGCACGGCCTGCTCGCCTGCGATCCAGGAGATAATTCAATGCCCCCAGGACGGCGCGATCGTCGCAGCCGACGTGGAGACGATAGCCCGGACGATAGAGAAGCGGTTGCGGAGCGCGACGGATGTCGTGAGTGGGCCGCTGCTCGTAGAGCGGCACCGGATCGACCGGATCGCGAAGCGCTATCTGGATCTGTTCGACCAGCAAATCGCGGTCCGCCAGAAATAGCACACAAACAGAGGCCCGACGCGCGTCAGGGAAGATGCCCGGAAACGAGCGGAGCCCCGGTGTGCTTGAGCTACCGGGGGTGAATGCTGGGGGGTGTATGTTTGATTTGGTTGCGGGGGCAGGATTTGAACCTGCGGCCTTCAGGTTATGAGCCTGACGAGCTACCGGGCTGCTCCACCCCGCGCCAAGGATGTTGACCTGGGATGTTTGTCCCCGGAGCGTTAGCTCCGCAAGGCCGGATGGCCGTTGCGCGGTTAGCGCGGAGCCAAGGTAGCGGATGCTGCCGCCGGCGTTTGAGGTCTGCTGACAAGTGAATGGGTATGGATACGCGGTCGACAAAGCCTGGCGACGCCCTACTCTTCCACCGCTTAAGCGCTAGTACCATCGGCGCAGTCTGGTTTCACGTCCGAGTTCGGGATGGGATCGGGTGGGTCACAGACGCTATGGCCACCAAGCTATGTGGACCGCGTATCATTGTTCTAGAAACCGTGCAGATATTTGATGCTGTATGTAGATCCGCCACCATTGGACATCAGGATTGATGTTGATGGTGGGGTTCTCGAAGCGCGAATAGAGCAATTAGTATCGGTTAGCTCCATGGGTTACCCCACTTCCACATCCGATCTATCAAGGTCGTGGTCTTCGACCGCTCTAAGATATCTTATCTTGAGGGAGGCTTCCCGCTTAGATGCTTTCAGCGGTTATCCCGTCCATACATAGCTACCCTGCTGCGCGGCTGGCGCCACGACAGGTCCACCAGAGGTATGTTCAACCCGGTCCTCTCGTACTAGGGTCAACTCCTCTCAAATATCGACGCCCACGGCAGATAGGGACCAAACTGTCTCGCGACGTTCTGAACCCAGCTCACGTACCACTTTAATTGGCGAACAGCCAAACCCTTGGGACCTGCTCCAGCCCCAGGATGTGATGAGCCGACATCGAGGTGCCAAACAACCCCGTCGATATGAGCTCTTGGGGGTTATCAGCCTGTTATCCCCGGCGTACCTTTTATCCGTTGAGCGATGGCCCTTCCACGAGGGACCACCGGATCACTATGACCGACTTTCGTCTCTGCTCGACTTGTCAGTCTCGCAGTCAGGCTGGCTTATGCCATTGCACTCTAACAGCCGGTTTCCAACCGGCCTGAGCCAACCTTCGCGCGCCTCCGTTACTCTTTGGGAGGCGACCGCCCCAGTCAAACTACCCGCCACAGAGGGTCCCTGAACCAGTTTCATGGTTCGAGGTTAGACATCAGAAAACAACAGGGTGGTATTTCACCTATGGCTCCACCTGGGCTGGCGCCCTGGCTTCAAAGCCTCCCACCTATGCTACACAATTCTTTCCTAATGCCACTCTGAAGCTGCAGTAAAGGTGCACGGGGTCTTTCCGTCTAACCGCGGGTACTCCGCATCTTCACGGAGAATTCAATTTCGCTGAGCATGTGCTGGAGACAGTGGGGAAGTCGTTACGCCATTCGTGCAGGTCGGAACTTACCCGACAAGGAATTTCGCTACCTTAGGACCGTTATAGTTACGGCCGCCGTTTACCTGGGCTTCATTTCGGAGCTTGCACCCCTCCACTTAACCTTCAGGCACCGGGCAGGCGTCAGACCCTATACGTCGTCTTGAAGCCGACTTAGCAGAGCCCTGTGTTTTTGCTAAACAGTCGCTACCCCCTGGCCTGTGCCCCCCATAAGTGCTTGCGCATATATGGGGCCTCCTTCTTCCGAAGGTACGGAGGCAATTTGCCGAGTTCCTTCAGCACACTTCTCTCAAGCGCCTTGGTATACTCTACCTGACCACCTGTGTCGGTTTCGGGTACGGTCTATACGGTGGGGCTATTTCCTGGAACCATTTCGAAGCACGTCCAATCCGTTAAGGACGTACAACACACATGATCCGTCACACACCACCAGGCCCACGAATATTAACGTGGTTCCCATCGACTACCCCCTTCGGGCTCGTCTTAGGGGCCGGCTCACCCTGCGCGGATTAGCCTTGCGCAGGAACCCTTGGTCTTTCGGCGACAGGGCATCTCACCCTGTTTATCGCTACTCATGTCTGCATTCGCACTTCCGATACCTCCACGACCCATTACCAGATCGCTTCACAGGCTTACGGAACGCTCCGCTACCGCGTGGATAAATCCACACCCTAAGCTTCGGTGCGTGTCTTGAGCCCCGTTACATCTTCGCCGCAGGAACCCTTATTTAGACCAGTGAGCTGTTACGCTTTCTTTAAAGGATGGCTGCTTCTAAGCCAACCTCCTGGTTGTTTTG